>JBEVIG010000229.1:0-7494 GCA_040510855.1 Solirubrobacteraceae bacterium | reverse complement strand
TGATCGCCGGCGACGCCGCGGGCATGGTCAACGTGCCGAAGCTCAAGGGCATCCACTACGCGATCCGCTCGGGAATGTTCGCGGCCGAGACGCTCTACCGGCAGCTCAAGGCCGGCTCGAGCGACTTCTCGTCCTACGAGCAGGCCGTGCACGCCTCGGAGATCGGCAAGGACCTCTACGAGTCGCGCAACATGAAGCAGCCGTTCGGCAAGGGGTTCTTCCTCGGCGGCGCGATCACGAACGCGATGGTCGTGACGAAGGGGCGGATCCCGGGCGGGCACTGGGCGACGCACCGGGACGCCGACCAGCCCCTGATGCTCACGGACCGGAACGAGCGCTATCCCAAGCCGGACGGCAAGTACACGTTCGACAAGCTCTCGGGCGTCTTCACGACGGGCAACGCGACGCGCGACGACGCGCCGAGCCACATCCGCATCCAGCAGCGCGTGCCGCGCGAGGTCGGCGAGGCCTGGCAGTGGATGTGCCCCGCCGGCGTCTATGAGGTCCCCGAGGACGCGCCCGAGGAGGGCTACGTCGACCTCGTCGTGAACCCGTCGAACTGCGTCCAGTGCGGCGCGATCACCGCCAAGGGCGGCCGGCTGACCCCGCCCGAGGGCGGCGACGGCCCCGTCTACCAGGTCACGTAGCGAAACACCGGGCCCCGGCGGGGGTTAGGTGGGTGCCGATGCGCCGCCTCGCCCTCCTGCTCCTGCCGGCCGCCGTGGCCCTGGCCGTGCCCGCGGCGGCGTCCGCGGCGCCGGCCGCCGCCCTCGCCTCCGTGAAGGTCACGGAATGCACGCCCGCGCTGGAGCCCGAGGCCCGGACGGCGACCTTCGAGGCCCGCGTGCGCGCCGTCCCGCGCACCGACCGGCTCGCCGTGCGCTTCACGCTCCAGACCCGCGGGCCGGGCGAGCTGAGCTGGCGCAAGGTCACCGCGCCGGGGCTCGACACCTGGATCAGCTCGGACGAGGGCGTCGGCCGCTACGGCTACCTCAAGACCGTCCGCAACCTCTCCGCGCCCGCCTCCTACCGGATGGTCGTGCGCTTCCGCTGGCTCGACGAGGACGGCGACGTGATCCGCGGCGCCAAGCACAAGTCGCCGAGCTGCCGCCAGGCCGACCTGCGCCCCGACCTGCGGCCGCGGCGCGTCGAGGAGCACCCCGCCGCGAACGCGGGCGACCGGCGCTACGTCGTGCTCGTGAAGAACACGGGGCGGACGCTCGCCCCGCCGGCGAGCGTCTCGCTCCGTGCCGGCGACCACCTGCTCCCGCCGGGCACGGTGCCCTCCGTGCTGCCCGGCGCGACGCGGCGCATCGCCTTCACCGCCCCGGTATGCGCGTCCGGGGAGGAGCTCGTGGTCAGCGTCGACGCGACCGGCCTCGTCGACGAGGCGGACGAGGAGGACAACGAGCTCGTCGTCCCCTGCCCGCCGCCGGCGGGGCGCTAGCGCGTCGCCGGCACCTGCTCGTTCACCCGGGCGACCTTCCACGAGGCGGCGACCGGGTCGAGGAAGAACGGCGGGCTGCGGTAGCGCAGCCGGTCGTCGTACTCGTAGTCCTTGATGTAGCCCGTCGGCGCGGTCGTGCCGACCGGGCCGCGGAACTTCTGCGCGATCGCGCCGAACACGCGGAGCGTCCCGAGCTGTGCGCCGCACGCGTGGTTGTCGACGATGAACGAGTGCGCGAGGGAGAGGATCGCGGCCTCGATCGTGACGTTCTGCATCGTGCCCGTGGCGTTCGTGCACGAGTCCGCGTCGTTCACGTTGGAGCGCGTCACCGGGTGGGCGACGCGGACGAAGTTGTTGGCGATCAGGCCCAGGACGACGTCGCCCGAGCGGCGCAGGTCGCCGTTGACGACGACGTCGTTCGCGCTCGCGATCGTGAGGCTCTGGTTGTACGTGCCGTTCACGAATACCGTCGCGCAGCCGGACGGGTCGTCGTATCGCTGCAGCATCGGCGTGAGCGTGCCGCTGCAGGCGCCGTTGCGGACGTAGATCACGCCGTTGGAGGGCAGCGGGACGCCGGTCTGCGTCGTCGAGCCCGTGGTGACGTCCATGACGTTGCCGCGGAGGCGGATCGTCGTGCGGCCCGTGTAGAGGTAGCCGGGCAGCGCCGCGGTCTGGAGCGCCGCGTTGCTCTGCGGCATCGTCAGCGAGTCGCTCGGGTGCTTCCACGTCCCGTTGATGCGCGGGCTCGCGGTGCAGGAGCCGGCGGGCTGGTAGCCGCCCGGCCCGGAGACCTCGACGGAGTCCGGCGGGTCCTGGCCCTGGCGCCCGAAGGTCGTGTTGCCGCAGAGCAGGATGTCGTCGTTCGTGTGGAACGGGCCGCGGATGGCGTCGTTGGTCGCGAACTGGATCTCGCGGCAGTTGTCGTGCCGGCCGGCGCGGACGCGGTTGCAGTTGGCCGACGCCCACGTGCGGTCGGCCTCTGTCGCGTAGGTCGCGGGGTCGGAGGTCTCGAGGTCCGTGAAGTAGATGAAGTCGAGGAACGAGGTCCGCCGCAGGGTCGCGACGACGCTCCGCGTCTCCGTGTTCGAGCGCCCGGTCGAGCGGACGCGGAACGTGCCCGTGCTGCGGTTGAGCATCGTCGAGGACGCCGAGCCCGACACGCACGAGGTGCCGGTCGCGGGCATCAGCTCGAGCGTGTACCGGCTGGCGGCGCCCGAGACGTTGCGCCACTGCCGCGGGTCGGGCCCGGTGCCGTTCCAGCGCTGGTTGACGGGGCTCGGCTCGCTGGGGCTCGGCGCCGGCACGTTGGTGCAGCGCGTCCAGTAGTCGTTGTCCTGGCTGAGCTGGAAGAGGTAGTACTCGAGCCCGGCCTCGGCGGCCGCATAGGCCTGCTTGCGGTCCTGCGACTCGCGCGCGAACGGCAGGTCGGCGCCGGCGGCATTGAGCGCGGCGACGCTCAGCATCGTGCCGGCGATGAGCGCCATGAGCACGACGAGCATGGCGACGCCGCTCTCGGAGGACGGGTCGATGCGGCGTCGGATCATGTGCATGTCGGGTCGGGCCGGGCGGCGTTGGGGTTGGCGTTGCGCAGCTGGACGTCCTCGCGGAGCTGCACGGCGTTGGCGTCGTTCGTCGCGCCGTACGGCCGCGCGAGGAACGCGATCTCGATCCGGGCGGCGCGCTGGAGGTCGGCGGCGGCGAGCGGCACCGACAGCGCGAGCGTGGGCGCCGGCGGGGTGGCCGTGTTGTAGGCGTAGTAGCGGAACACCGGCGAGGACCCGTCACGCGAGACGTTCTCGAGCAGCACCTTGCTCGAGATCGGGTTCGTCGGGAACGTCAGCGGCGTGCCCGCGCCCTGGAAGACGTCCTCGACGAGGGTCCGGGTCGTGGGCTCGTAGCGCACGGTGCGGCGCTGCAGCGGCCGCGACCCGTCGCTGAGGTCGGCGTAGAAGGTGATGCGGTCCGCGCGCGCGTCGACAAGGCTGCGGGTCATCGCGTCGAGGCACACCGACGAGCGCACCTGCCGCGTCACCTGGTCGAGCACGATCCGGCCCCGCTGCATCGCGTCCGTGCGCTCGACGACGCCGCGGCCCTGGCCGAGGACGACCTGGACCATGAACATCGCGGCCGTGGCCACCGTCGCGAGGACGATCATCACGGTGACGAGCTCTGGCAGCGACCAGCCGGACTGGTCGTGGCGCAGCGCGGCGAGCCCGGCGCGCAGGCGCGCGATCACGAGCACTGGCCCCTGGTCGAGCTCGACGAGTTGATCCACAGCCGCAGCTGCGGGTCGGGGCCGACCATCGGGAGCCCGCCCGGATCGTTGGAGAGCACGCCGCCGGCCTCGACCTTGCGGCGGTTGCCCGACGACTGCGTCCTGCGGTCGTCGGCGCAGATCGTGTACGTGCCGAACGGCAGGCCCGGCTCGGGCAGCGTCCCGTTCGGGCGGAGGCCGTCGAAGACGTGCGTCTCGGAGCACTCCGTGGAGCGGATGATCACGTACGCGTCCTTGAACGGCGCGGCGCTGTTCGCGTTCGGGCCGCGCGTGATCCGCAGGTTGAGCGACGGCTCGCGCACGTCGACGGCGGCGGAGCCGCCCCGCGGGACGAGCGTGAAGCCCGGGTTGCCCGAGAAGTAGTCCGTGACGAAGCGCGACGGGTCGGCGCCGGCGCACACGCCGCTGTAGAACGCGTAGCCGTCGGGGAAGGGGAAGAGCCCGCTGGCGGTCATCGTCGCGGCCGCGGCCGGGAGCGAGAACTGGCGCACGCCGGCGGGCACGCCGGGGTTCGCCGCGATCAGCTGTCGCGACTCCGCGGCGCCCTTGGTCCCGCCGACGCTCGTGTCGAACCTGACCGCGACCGACGCGGCGGGCGCGTAGCGCAGCGGGACGGCGTTCACCGCTCCGGCCGAGACCGCCCCGGTGGCCGCGACGGCCTGCACGCCGCTCGGATCCACCCAGCCGTCCTGGTTCATGCGGATCGTGTAGTTGCCGGTCGGGATGCGGCTGAAGACCGCGCAGCCCTGGGCGTTCGTCGAGTCGTTGTAGACGCCGGGGCCCGTGACGCCGACGCCGAGGCCGGAGACGGGCGCGTCGAGCTCGTCGGTGACCTTGACCGCGAGCGTGCCCTGGTTGGCGCCGAACTGGCCGACGCGCGGGGCGACGAGGCTGCGCAGCTCGACCGGCTTGATCCTGCGGCCGGCCACGGGGGACGTGACGGTCGACGTGATCCGGATGTAGTCGGCCTGCTTCGCGTTGCTCGAGCAGCCCTCGGCGCCGCCCGTCGAGTCGCGCACCCACTCCGCGTCCGACATGACCGTGTAGGTCACCCCGTCGGCGGCGACGGTGCGCGTGAGGTTGTGGTTGGAGAGCTGCGTCACGGACATGCCGCGCATGCGCTCCTGGTCGCGCTCGGCGATGGTGGCGGCGGCGGTCCGCGCGCGGTTGACGGCGGTCGTGGAGCTCGCCGTGTCGAGCGTGGCGAACACCGCGAAGATGACGCCCATCAGCACGAGCGCGCTGATGAGCGTCTCGACGAGGGTCACGCCATGCTCGGCGGAGAGCTCGGGCCGGTAGGGACGACCCTGGGTGTTGGGGGCACCCTGCGCTTGGGTGGAGCGCATATGTGGCAGTGGCATCGGCCCGTGCCCAGCGGCGGTTGAGAAGTTCTGGACACTTTTGGACGGAACTGTCCAACCTCGGACCGATGGCCGCGTTGCAGGCGTGAGCGTCCCAGGTTCCGTCCGAGGGCGCAGGACGCAGTGCCGGCTCTTTAGGGAGAGTCGTCATGGAGGCCGGGGAGGGGTCCCCGGCCTCCAGCGTCCGTCACCCGGATAGGCTCCCTCGCGCTATGGCCGGCCCAGCCCATCAGGCGCCCGGCGCGCCCTCGGACGCGATCCGCGAGCGCTACGCCGAGGCCTTCCGCGCCTGGCTGGAGCACCGCGACGAGCGCGAGCTCGGCACCGCGTACGCGCTGGGGCGCGAGGCCGTGCGCGCGCAACTGAGCATGCTCGACCTCGCCGAGGCGCACCACGAGGCGGCGGCCGCCGCGCTCGCCGCCGAGGCCGACCCGGCGCGCGCCGCCGAGCTGATGTCCGCGGCGAGCACGTTCCTCGGTGAGGCGCTCTCCACGTTCGAGATCGCGCACCGCGGCTACCACGAGGTCCAGGAGGTCGCCCGGATCGAGCACGAGCACGTCGAGCAGCTGCGCGAGCTCGCCGCGGCGTCCGTGCGCATCAACGCGGCGCTCACGACGGAGGAGGCGCTCCAGCTCAGCGCGGACGCCGCCCAGCAGGTGCTCCGCGTGAGCCGCGCCCGGATCTCGAGCGCCACCGGCGACCCGTTCGCCCGCGCGCTCAGCGCGACGGCGCCGCCCGGCGGCGCGCCGGCCGCGACCGGCCATCCGATCGGCGTGCTGCTCCGCAGCGCCGGCCGCGCGCTCGGGACGCTCGAGGTCGCCGACGAGCCCGGACGCGAGTTCACGCCGCGCGACGAGGCGATCCTCGCCCAGCTGGGCCAGGTGGCCTCCGTGGCGATCGCCAAGACCGAGGCCTACACGCGCGAGCGCCACATCGCCCAGGTCCTCCAGCGCTCGCTGATCCCGGCCGCGCTGCCCGCCATCCCCGGGTTCGGCGCGGCGGTGCGCTTCATCGCCGCGGGCGAGGGGATCGAGGTCGGCGGCGACTTCTACGACCTGTTCGGCATCGCGGACGGCGGCGTCGCGGCGCTGATCGGCGACGTCTGCGGCAAGGGGCCCGAGGCCGCGTCGGTCACCGCGCTCGCCCGCCACACGCTCCGCGCCGCGGCCGTCTACGAGCGCCGGCCGAGCGCCGTGCTCGCGCTCCTGCACCGCGCGCTGCGCGAGGCCCGCAGCGACGGCCGCTTCTGCACCGTCGCCTACGGGGAGCTCCGCCCGGCCGACGGGGGCGGCGCGGTGATGCGGCTCGCCTGCGGCGGCCATCCGCTGCCGCTGGTGCTGCGCGAGGACGGCACCGTCGAGCCGGTCGGCAAGCTCGGCACGCTGCTCGGCGCCGACGTCGAGCCGGTGCTCTCCGACGTCGAGGTGCAGCTCGGCGAGGGCGACCTGCTCGTGCTCTACACCGACGGCGTCACGGAGGTCCGCGCCGGGCGGCGCGAGATCTTCGGGCACGACGACCTCGCCGCGCTGCTGGGCCAGTGCTGCGGCCTGCAGGCGGACGCGGTGGCGCAGCGCGTCCAGGACACGGTGCTCGACGCGGCCGACGGGCGGCCGCGCGACGACATAGCGATCCTCGTCGTCGGCCCGCGACCGCGCCTTGCGGCCGCCGATCCTGGCACAATCGCCCGCGCTGACTGACCCCGGAGGCACGAGGATGGCTGACCCCGACACCCCCGACGGCGCACCCGCGCCCGACACGAGCGCCGCGAGCGCGCTGCTCCGCGAGCTCGTCGCCCACCTGCGGCAGAACCGGACGGTCCTGCGCGAGGAGTGGGCGCGCCGCATCACCGAGGCGCAACTGCTGACGGCGCTGACCCCGGAGGAGATCTTCTCCGAGGCGACGTCGGTGTACGACAACTACGTCGAGGTGCTCGAGACGGGCTCCGTCGAGGCGCTGCAGGACTACGCCCGCAACCTCTCAGAGCGCATCATCCCCCGTGGGGTCGAGACGGACGAGGTGCTCGGCATCGTGCTCCTCCTCCGCGACGTCCTCGCGCGCTCGCTGTTCGAGAAGTACCAGGACGACTTCAACCGCGTGCTCGACGTCTACGAGCCGGCGGCGAACCGGATCGCCAACACGGTGGCGATCAACTTCGTGCAGGAGCGCGAGCGCGTCATCCGCCAGCAGCAGGAGGCGATCCGCGAGCTCTCCACGCCGGTCCTCCAGGTCCGCGAGCGCCTGCTGATCCTCCCGATCATCGGCGTGCTCGACTCGCAGCGCGCGCGCCAGCTCACCGAGCAGCTGCTGCGCGGCATCCGGGCGAACCGCGCGAAGGTGGTCGTGATCGACATCACCGGCGTGCCGACGATCGACTCCACGGTCGCGAACCACCTCGTCCAGACCGTCGAGGC
>JBEVIG010000228.1:0-13454 GCA_040510855.1 Solirubrobacteraceae bacterium | reverse complement strand
CTCGCGCCGGGTGGCGCGGATCACGGTGCTGGCGCCGGCCGCGCGGCTGCTGGAGGGGGAGCGCGCGCCGGCGCTCCTGCAGCGGCGCGGCCGGCTGGCCGACCTCGCCGTCGCCGTGGGGGCGGGCACGCGGGTGCGTGTCCGCCACCTCGACGACGGCGTGGCCGCGGGGGCCTACGACGCGCTGCGCCTCGGCGCCGAGCGCTAGGCGACGGCGACCGGGTCCGGGCGCACGATGACCGTGTCGGCGACCGGCACGATCTCGTCGGCCGGCAGGTTCGCCGCGTCGGCGTGCGCGCGGAGCGCCTCGGCGCTCTCGGCCTCGTAGATGCACACGGTGCCGAGCTCGCCGCTCTCCTCGGCGGTCACGTAGGAGCGGATCCAGCGGACGCCGGAGCCGGGCTTGTCGCCCTCCTCCGTGGAGCGGGCTGCGGCGGCCTCGAGGTCCTCGGCGGTACGCCAGCCGTTGCGGCGCATGATCACGTAGAGCTGCATGGTCGGGTCACTCTCCTGATGGGGATCGGTCGGGTCGCCGGCGACGCTACGCCCGTCGAGGGCGCGCGCCATCGGTGGTCATGCCGTACTTCGCGCCCGGCATGCCGTACTTCGCCCACGAGCGGCGGCGGCGCCCGTAAGCTCGCCTGATGGAGGCCGGACTCATCGGACGCGAGGCCGAGCTGGAACGGCTCGAGGCGCTCCTGGAGCGCGCCCGCGGCGGCGAGGGCGGGATCGTGCTGCTCGCGGGCGAGGCCGGGGTCGGCAAGAGCCGCCTCTCCGCCGCGCTCGCCCAGGACGCCGGCGTGCCCGTGCTGCGCGGCGCGGCCGCCCAGGGCAGGACGGCGCCGTACGGGCCGCTCGTCGCGGCGCTGCGCGCGCTCCTGCATGCCCGCCCGGGCGGGCTCGACGCGTGCGGGCCGCTGCGGACGCATCTCGCGCGGCTCCTGCCCGAGCTGGGCGAGGCGGCGGCGGAGACGGACCGCGCGACGCTGTTCGAGGCGCTGCGCTGCGCGCTCGCGAGCGCCGGGCCGGCGCTCGTGCTCCTCGACGACCTGCACTGGTCCGACGAGGCCACGCTGGAGGTGCTCGCGGCGCTCGCCGAGCCGCTCGCCGACATGCCGCTGCTCATCGTCGCCGCGTACCGCTCCGACGGGCTGCCGCGGATGCACGGCCTGCGCCGGCTGCGCAACGACCTGCGGCGCGCCGGCCGCTTCGACGAGCTCGCCCTCGGGCCGCTCGACCTCGAGCAGACCTCCGCGCTCCTGACGCACATCCTCCCCGCTCCCCCGGCGCCCGCGACCGCGCGTGCCATCCACGACCGCACGGAGGGCATCCCGTTCTTCGCCGAGGAGCTCGCGAGGGCGCTGCAGATCAGCGGCGCCCTGCGCCCCGCGGACGGCACGCTCGAGCTCGCCGCGGACGGCGAGGTCCCGCTCCCGGACACCGTGCGCGACGCGGTGCTGATCGGCGTCTCGGAGCTGTCCGAGGAGTGCCGGGCGGCGATCGAGGTGGCCGCGGTCGCGGGCGAGAGCTTCGACCTGCGGGTCGTCGCCGAGCTCTCGAGCGAAGCGGGGCTCACCGAGCTGCTCGAGGCCGGGGTCGCGCGCGAGGGCGCCGACGGCACCGGGTCGTTCCGCCACGCTCTGACCCGCGAGGCGCTGTACGCCGACCTGCCGTGGATGGGCCGGCGCACGCTGCACCGCCGGATCGCGGGGGCGCTGGAGCGCCGCGCAGCGCCGGCGCGCGACATCGCGCCGCACTGGCTCGGCGCGCACGCCGAGGCGCACGCGCGCGCCGCCCTGCTGCGCGCGGCGGCGGAGTCGGAGGCCGTGCACGCCCATCGCGACGCCGCGGCCGCGCTGCGCCAGGCGCTCGAGCTGTGGCCCGAGAACGACGACCCGGCCGGGCACGTCTCGGCGCTGGAGCGCTACGCCCGCAGCTGCCAGCTCTCGGGCGAGCTCTCCGAGGCCGCGCGCGCCCTGCGCGAGATCGTGGCCGCGGGCGAGCGCCACGACCGCTACGCCGACGCGCTGCGCTCGCTCGCCGCCGTCCACGAGCTGCGCGGCGACACGGACGCCGCGACGGCCGCCCGGCACGATGCGGCGGCCGCGTTCGCCGCGGGCGGCCGCGACGCGGAGGCCGCGGTGGAGCGGATCGCGCTCGCCAACCAGCGCCGCATGTCCGCGCGCCACGGCGAGGCGATCGAGCTCGCCCGGATCGCGACGGCCGACGCGGACCGCGCCGGCCGGCTCGACCTGCGCGTGCGCGCGCTCGGCATCGAGGGCATGGCGCTCGCGAAGCACCGGGACTACGACGAGGGCCTGCGGGTCGTCCGCGGCGGGCTGGCGCTCGCCCTCGAGCACGACCTCACCGTCGTCGCCGCCGAGCTCTACCAGCGGCTCAGCGTGACGCTCTACGAGTCGGCCGACTACCGCCGCGCCGAGGAGGCGCTCGACACGGCGCTCGAGCTGTGCCGGGCGACGTCGGACACGAGCGCGGTGAGCGCGTGCGTGTCCTGCCTCGCGTACGTGCTGCGCGAGCGCGGCGAGTGGTCGCGGGCGACGGAGATCTGCCGCGACATGCTCGCGAGCGGCACCTCGGTGTTCGTCGCCGAGGGCCTGCTCGGCGCGATCCACGCGTACGAGGGCCGCTACGGCTCGGCGCGGCGCCTGCTGACCTCGTCGCTGGCCGTCGCGTCGCGGCTCGGCCACTACAACATGACCGTCGACACGACCGCCGCGCTCGCCCGGGTGGCCGCGGCGGAGGGCGACGTCGAGGACGCCGCGGCGCGCTGCCGCGCCTTCCTCGCGCGCTGGGAGGCCAGCGACGACCGCCACTACGCGCTCGCGGGCCTGCGCTGGGCGGCCGCGTTCCACGCGCAGCAGGGCGACCGCGCCGGCGCGCACGCCTGCGCCGAGGCGCTGGCCGGCATCGCGTCGGCGACCGGGCACCCGGACGCGCTGGCGGCGCTCGCCGCCTCGATCGCGGAGACCGCGCTGATGGAGGGCGACGCGGCGACGGCGGCCGAGCAGCTCACGCGCGCCGTGGAGCTCCATCGCGAGCTCGACACGCCGTACGAGCGACTCCAGGTCGAGCTGCGCGCCGGCCTCGCGCTGGCCGCGGCCGGTGAGCGGGAGCTCGCCCTGGAGCGGCTCTCCGACGCCTACCGCAGCGCGCGCAAGCTCGGCGCCCGGCCGATGGCGGCCGCCGCCGCGAACGCGGTCGCCGCGCTCGGCGAGTCGGTCGCGGCGCAGCTCGGCGTACGGGCCGAGGCGGACGCGGACGGCGCCGGGCTCTCGCGGCGCGAGCGCGAGGTCATGCGGCTCGTGGCGGTCGGCCGGACGAACCGCGAGATCGCGCGCGACCTCTTCCTCAGCCAGCGCACGGTCGACATGCACGTGCGCAACATCCTGCGCAAGCTCGACTGCCGCTCGCGCGTCGAGGCCGCGGGCCGCGCGCGCGAGCTCGGGCTCGTCGAGTCCTAGCCGCTAGGTGATCCCGAGCCGGTCGAGCAGCGAGTCGTCGGCGCGCCACGAGCGGCGCACGCGGACGGAGAGGTCGAGGTGGACCTTCGCGCCGAGCTCGCGCTCGAGCTCGCGCCGGGCGGCCGTGCCGATCGACTTGATCATGCGGCCGCCGCTGCCGATCACGATGCCCTTCTGGGACTCCGTCTCGACCCACAGGAGCGCGCGGACCGTGACCAGGTCGCCGCGGTCCTCGACCTCCTCGACCTGGACCTCGACCGAGTGCGGGACCTCCTGGCGGGTGCGGGCGAGCACCTGCTCGCGGACGAGCTCGGCGAGCAGGACGGACTCCGGCTGGTCGGAGAACTCCTCCGGCGGGAAGTAGAACGGGCCCTCGGGCAGGAGCGAGGCGAGATGGTCGACGAGCGTCTGCATGCCCCAGCCCGTGCGGGCCGAGACCGGGAAGACCTCGGCGTCGAGCCCGAGCGCGTCGGCGGCGGCGAGCGCCTCGACGGTGCGGGTGTTGTTCGTGCGGTCCACCTTGTTGACGGCGATGACCACGGGCACCTTCGCGCCGCGCAGCGCCTCGGCGATCCACTGGTCGCCGCTGCCGCCCACGCCCTGGTCGCCGTTGACCACGAACAGGGCCGCGTCGGCCTCCGAGAGCTCCTGCTCGACGCGATGCTGCATGCGGCGCGTGAGCTCGTCGCGCGGGCGCTGCACGCCCGGCAGGTCGGTGAGCACCATCTGGACGTCGTCGCGCGTGGCGACGCCACGGATCGCGCGCCGCGTGGTCTGCGGCTTGTCCGAGACGATCGCGACCTTGCGGCCGACCATGGCGTTGACGAGCGTCGACTTGCCGACGTTGGGCCGGCCGGCCAGCGCGACGAATCCGGAGCGGGTCATCAGCGCACCCATGACAGCACCTCTGCCTGCAGGGCGAGCATCTCGCCGTCGTCGGTCTCGTGGTCCATGCCCACGAGGTGCAGCACGCCGTGCACGACCGCCTCGGTGAGGTCGACGGTGTGCTCCGGGCAGATCACCACGTCGCCGAGCTCGCGCTCGCCGAGGGCGAGGGGGTCGTCGCCGTCGACGGGGAACGACAGGACGTCGGTCGGCCCCTCCTTGCCGCGGTGCTCGGCGTTGAGCGCCGCGATCTCGTCCGCGCCGACGAAGGCCACGGCGACGTGGCCGTCCTCGACCCCCGCGGTCGCGGCCGCCAGCACGCAGGCCCGCTCGACGAGCTCGGCGTCGAGCGCGGTGCCGACCACCTCCACCTCAAGTGAACTCGGCCGTCGAGGCACAGGTGGGCACACGGCCGTTTCCACCGCTCACGCGTGGCGCTTGCGGTCCGCGGGGCGCAGCTCCGGCGCCTGGCGGGAGGTGTGCTCGTCGTAGGCGGCGACGATCCGCTGGACGAGCTTGTGGCGCACGACGTCGTCGCCGCCGAACTTGACGAACTCGACGCCGTCGACCCCTTCGAGGATGTCGTTGACCACGACGAGGCCGGACTTCTGGTCGCGCGGGAGGTCGATCTGCGTGATGTCGCCGGTGACGACCATCTTCGAACCGAAGCCGAGCCGCGTCAGGAACATCTTCATCTGCTCCGGCGAGGTGTTCTGGGCCTCGTCGAGGATGATGAACGAGTCGTTGAGCGTGCGGCCGCGCATGAACGCGAGCGGGGCGACCTCGATCACGCCGCGCTCGAGGTGCGCGGTGACCTTCTCGGCCTCCATCATGTCGTGCAGGGCGTCGAACAGCGGGCGCAGGTACGGGTCGACCTTCGCCATCAGGTCCCCGGGCAGGAAGCCCAGGCGCTCGCCGGCCTCCACCGCGGGGCGGGTGAGGATGATCCGGTTGACCTCGCGGCGCTGGAGCGCCGCCGTGGCCATCGCCATGGCGAGGAACGTCTTGCCGGTGCCGGCCGGGCCGACGCCGAAGGTGATCGTCGCGCGGCGGATCGCGTCCACGTAGCGCTTCTGGTTGACCGACTTGGGAGCGACCTTGAGGTTGCGGTGACGCCAGACGACCTCGTCGAGCACCTTGCTCGGCGACTCCGCCTGGTCCAGCACGCGCGAGACCGACTCGATCGTCGCGGGCCCGATGTCGTGCCCGCGGGCGACGAGCTCGGACAGCTCGCGCACCACCGTCGCGGCGACCTGCACCGCCTCCGCGTCCCCGTCGAGGGTGACGACGTTGCCGCGCAGGAAGATGTCGGCGCTCAGGTGCTCCTCGAGGGTCTTGAGGATCTGGTCCTGCGCGCCGGCCAGCTCGGCCGCCACCTCGTTCGTCAGCTCCAGTTGCCTTCTAGCCAAGTGCTTCCCTCGCCTTGCTCGAGACCTTCTTGCCGTCGGCGCGCCCGCCGGCGGCCGCCATCACCTGCTTGATCACCTTGCCCATGTCCCGCGGCCCTTCGGCCCCGGTGTCCGCGACCGCCTGCTTCACGAGCGCGTCGAGCTCCTCGTCGGACAGCTCCGCGGGGAGGTAGCCCTCGATGATGCCCGCCTCGTAGGCCTCCGTGACGGCGAGGTCCTCGCGGCCCGCGTCGCGGTAGGCGGCCTCCGACTCGCGCCGCCGCTTGCGTTCGCGGCGCAGGACGGCCTGCTCGTCCGAGTCACCGTCCTTCTCCGCCATCTGGAGCTCGGAGAGCACCAGCCGCAGCGCGCCGACGCGGTCGCGGTCGCCCGCCTTCATCGCGGTGGCCACGTCGCTCTTGATCTGCTCGGCGATCGCCAATACGCCTTCCATTGTACGCCGGGGACGGACACGTTCCCATGGGAGGATTCGAACATGACGCCGCGCCTCTCTGCCCTCCCCTCCCGCGAGCTCGCGGGCGGGCTCCGCGTCGCCACCGCGGACTCCCATCTCGCGCGGCTGCGCGGCCTGGCGGGGTTGACCGCCCTCGACGCCGACGAGGGGCTCGAGCTGCCCCGCTGCCGCTCGGTCCACACCGCCGCGATGCGGTTCCCGCTCGACCTCGTGTGGCTGGACGGGGACGGCGGCGTCGTGCGCGTCGACCGGGGCGTGCAGCCGTTCCGGATGCGGTCGTGCCGCGGCGCGAGCTCGGTCGTCGAGGTCGCCGCCGGTCGCGGCGACGCGTTCGCGGCGGCGCTGGCGAAGCCGGTCTCGACCGCTCCGCCCGGACCGGGCGGGGCCGCGGGCTCGACCGCGCCGCCCGGCTGGTAGGGCGGACTAGCCGGCCGCCGTCGATGCCGGCTCGGCCTCCGCCTCCGCCTCGCGATCCCGCGCCTCGAGCTCTGCCGGGTGCCCGAGCTGCCCCAGCTCGGCCGAGTCGCGGCCGAACACCAGCCCCACCGTCCAGTCCGTCACCAACCGCGCCCGGCGGCCCCATCCGGGCATGAGCGCGAGGTGGTAGGTGCGGGCGAGGAACCAGGCCGGGAAGCCGCGCCAGCGGATGCCGACCGTGCTGGCGACCGCCTGATGGCGGCCCATGTCGACGAACACGCCGAGCGTCCGGTAGCGGAACGGGCGGGCGCGGCCCGGCTCCCCCGCCAGCGCGTGGGCGATGTTGTCGCCCGCGACCTTCGCCTGGCGGACGACGTGCTGCGCCGTCGGCGGGGACGGCTTGCCCTTGGCCGCCGGGTCCGGGACCGCCGCGGCGTCGCCGATCGCCCACACGCCCGGGCGGTCCTGCACCGCGCAGAACCGGTCGGCGGCGATGCGGCCGCCCGCGTCGAGCGGGAGCCCGAGCTTCGCGATCACCGGGTGCGGCTTGACGCCCGCGGTCCACACGACGGTGCGGGTCGGGACGACCTCGCCGGTCGAGAGCGTGGCCGCCGTCGCGGTGATCCGCTCCACCGTGGTGTCCGTGAGGATCTCGATGCCGCGCCGGCGGAGCTCGGCGCTCGCGAACTCCGCGAGCTTGGGCTGGATCTCGGGCATCACCCGCCCGCGGGCCTCGACGAGCACGAACCGCGTGCCCGCGAGCTTGCAGCGCGGGTAGCCGTCGACGACGTCGGCGCAGAAGTCCTGCAGCTCGGCGAGCCCCTCGAGTCCCGCGTAGCCGGCGCCCACGAACACGAACGTCAGCAGCTCGCGCTGCGTCGCCTCGTCCTCCTCGATCTCCGCCTGCTCCATCGCCTGCAGCAGCCGGTTGCGCAGCGCGATCGCCTCGGGCAGCGTCTTGAACCCGACGGCATGCTCGGCCAGGCCGGGGATCGGCAGCGTGCGCGACGTCGAGCCGAGCGCGACGAGCAGCTGGTCGTAGGGCAGCTCCGTCTCGCGCCCGCCGAGCGAGTGCACGCGCACGACCTTGCGCCCCGGGTCGGCGCCGACCACCTCGCCGGGGTGCAGCACGGTGCGCTTCAGCTGCTCGCGCAGCGGCACCACGACGTGCCGCGGCTCGAGCGTGCCGGCCGCGGCGCCGGGCAGCAGCGGCGTGTAGAGCATGAAGTTCGTGTCGCTGACGAGCGTCACGGTCGCGCTCTGGTGCGGGAGCTTGCGCTCGAGCCGGCGGGCGGCGGTCAGCCCGCCGAAGCCGCCGCCGAGGATCACGACATTCCAGGCCATGCGCCCGAGGCTACCCCTCGAGCAGCAGCGCCGACCACTCGCCGCCGTGGCGGCGGTCGCGCTCCGCGAGCCCGTGGCGCGCGAACGCCGCCGCGACCTCGTCCGCCTCCTCGCGCAGGAGCCCGGAGAGGATCATCCGCTCCGGCGGCCGCGCCGGGCCCGCCGCCACCTCGAGCAGCAGCGGGCGGACGAGGTTGGCGAGCACCGTCGGCGCCCACGGGCCCTCGCCGCGCCGCAGGTCGGCGCGGGAGACCGCGACGCCGGGCGCGCCGTTCAGCGCCGCGTTCTCGCGGGTCGCCTCCACGGACGCCGCCTCCCAGTCGCAGGCGGCCACCGGGTCCCAGCCGAGCCGCGCCGCGGCGATCGCGAGCACGCCGGTGCCGCAGCCCCAGTCGGCGAGCGCGCCCGCGGGCTCGAGCTCGAGCAGCAGCTCCAGGCACAGGCGGGTCGTGTGGTGCGCGCCGGTGCCGAAGGCCTGCCCCGGATCGATCACGATGTCGATGCCTGCACCTTCGAGCGGCGGCTCCCAGGGCGGCCGGACGCGCAGCCGCCGGAACCGCCAGGCGACGTCGACCGGGCGGTGGAAGGCCTTCCAGCGCTCCGACCAGTCGTCGGGGATCTCCGACGTCGAGACCTCGACCAGCGCGGCGCCGGCCGCCGCGCGGACGTCGCCGACGTCCGGCACCTCGCCCGGCGCGCCGTAGAGCACGTACTCCACCCCGCCCTCGACCTCGCGCTCCTCCAGGCCGGAGGGCGCGAGCTCGAGCAGCTCGGCGAGCACGGCCTCCGCGTCGGCGGCCGCCACCCGCACGGCGAGCCGGATCACGGGCGCTCCAGCACGACCGCCGCCCACTCCCCCAGCACGCGCCGCTCGACCTCGGGCATCCGGAAGCGCTCGGCGACCTCGTCCGCGCGGTCGACGAGGAACCCCGCCGCGAACAGCCGCTCCGGCGGGCGCTCGACGGGCACGTCGAGCAGCAGCTCGAGCGGCAGGTTGGCCACCACGGTCGGCGCCCACGGCGCGGGCGTCTCGGCGAGGTTCGACCACACGGCCTTCACGTCCACCCCGTTCGCGGCGGCGTTGGCGCGGATCGCCTCGAGGCCGTCGGGCATCACCTCGACCGCCGTCACCGGCGCCCAGCCCAGCCGCGCGGCGGCGACGGCGAGCACGCCGGTCCCCGCGCCCCAGTCGCAGAGTGCGCCGTCCGGCTCCGCGTCGAGCAGCAGCTCGAGGCAGAGCTGTGTGGTCGGGTGCGTGCCCGCGCCGAACAGGGCGCCGGGGTCGATCACGAGATCGTCCGCCGCCCCTTCGACCCACGGCGGCCGCACGCGCAGCGCGCCGACCTGCACCGGCCGCAGGTGGTCGTGCCAGCGGGTCTCCCAGCCGCCCGGGACGTCGGTGAGCGTCACGTCGAGCACCGCGTCGCCCGCGAGCGCGCGGATGTCGCGCTCGGCGGGGAGCTCGGCCCGCGGCGCGTACGTCGCGTACTCGACCTCCCCGGGCGCCGGCTCGGTCTCCTCCGCCCCCGCGTGCAGCAGCGGCAGGAGCGCCGCCAGCGCCACCTCGGCCTGCTCGCGCCAGACCCGGATGCCGAGCCGCACGAGCGGTGCCCCGGTCATCGCGCCAGGGTGCGCTTCAGCTTCGCGAGCATGCCCTCGTCCTCGCTCAGGTTGCGGTCCGTGAGCGACTCGGAGAGCTGGTGCAGGAGGTCGCGCTGCTCGCGGGAGAGCCGGCGCGGGATGACGACGTTGACGTGCACGTGCAGGTCGCCCGTGCGGGTGCGCTGCCCGGCGGGCATGCCGCGGGCGCGCAGGGTGACGACCTCGCCCGGCTGCGTCCCGGCGGGGATCTCGAGCGGGATCTCGCCCTCGATCCCCGGCACCTGCACGGTGGTGCCGAGCGCGGCCAGCGGGGCGGCGACGTCGACGACCGTGTGGAGGTCCTCGCCGTCGCGGATGAAGCGCTCGTCCTCGCGGACGCGGACGACCACGATCAGGTCGCCGTTCGGGCCGCCGCGCTCGCCCGCGTGGCCGCGGCCCGCGACGCGCACGCGCTGCCCGTCGGCGATGCCGACCGGCACGGGCACGGCCACCGTGTGCGAGCGCGCGACGCGCCCGGCGCCGTCGCAGACGGAGCAGGGCTGCTCGGGCACGCGGCCGTCGCCGCCGCAGCGGTCGCAGACCGCGGTGCGCACGAGCTGGCCGAAGGCCGTGCGGGAGACGGCCTGGAGCTGGCCGGAGCCGTGGCAGCGCGGGCAGGTGACGATCGGCGTCCCCGGCTCGGCGCCGTTGCCGCTGCAGTGCTCGCAGCGCTCCTCGACGTCGTAGGCGACCTCGACGGTCTTGCCGCGCGCCGCGTCGACCAGGTCGATCGCGACCGCGGCGACGACGTCGGCGCCCTGGACCGCGCCGCCGGCGCCGCCGCGCGAGCCGCGGCCGCCGCCGAAGGCGCCGTCGAAGCCGCCCGAGCCGAAGAAGGCGGAGAACAGGTCCGAGACCGAGCCGAAGCCCTCGAAGTTGGGCGCCCCGCCGGCGCGCAGCCCCTCGTGCCCGTAGGCGTCGTACTGGCGGCGGCGGTCGGCGTCGGAGAGCACCTCGTAGGCCTCCGCGGCCTCCTTGAACTTCTCCTCCGCCTGCGGGTCGTCCCGGTTCTGGTCCGGGTGCAGCTCGCGGGCGAGCCGCCGGAACGCCTTCTTGACGTCGGCCTCGCCGGCCTCTCGGCCCACGCCGAGCACCTCGTAGTAGTCCCGTGGCATCAGTGGGCCGCGCGTTACGCCTCGTAGACGTCCTCGACGAAGCGCGAGAGCTGGAGCGCCGCCGCGCGCACCGCTCCGATCGCCGTCGCGTAGTCCATCCGCATCGGCCCGATCACGGAGACCGTCCCGAGGTTGCGCCGCGGCAGCCCGTAGTTCGCGGCCACGAGCGAGAGGCCCTGGAGCTCCGGCGCGGCGTTCTCCCGCCCGATGCGCACGTAGAGGTCGCGCTGGTCGAGCGCGGCGGTGAGCATCCCCAGCAGCGTCACGCGGCGCTCGAGCATGTCGAGCAGCGCGTTGAGCTGGGAGACGTCCTGGAAGCGGTGCTCGGAGAGCAGCCGCGCGGTGCCGTCGACGTACAGCGCCTCCTCGGCGGTCTCCGCCAGCTCGGTGAACGCGGGCGCGAGCCCCTCGAGGAACGCGCGCTCGGTCGGCGGCAGCGTCGGGTCGGTGAGCCGCGAGCGCAGCGTGCGGGCGCCGAGCCCCTTGCCCACGAGCGCCTCGTTCAGGTACGAGGCGGCCCAGTCCGCGAGGCCCGCGTCGACGGGGCGCTCGTAGGTGAAGACGCGCTTGGAGACGCCGCCCGTCGACGTGATGATCACGACCATCAGCACCTGCGGCTGGAGCAGCAGGACCTCGACGTGGCGGATCGTCGTGGTGTGGATCGGCGGCGCGGAGACGATCGCGAGCAGGTCGGTGACCTGCGACAGCGTCTCCGTGGTGAGCCGCATCGCCTCGTCCACCTCGCGCCGGGCGAGCGTGAGCCCGAGCGCCTCGCGCTGCTCGGCCGGCGCAGGCAGGAGCCGGTCGACGTAGTAGCGGTAGCCGCTGTCGGTCGGCACGCGGCCGGCCGACGTGTGCGGGTGCGCGAGCAGCCCGCGCTCCTCGAGGACGGAGAGCTCGTTGCGGATCGTCGAGGGGCCGGCGATCACGTCCGGATCGGCCGCGAGCGCCTTGGAGGCGACGGGCTGGCCCGTGGCCGCGAACCCGTCGATCACCTTGGCGAGCAGCAGCTCCTGGCGTGGCGACAGCACGCCGTCAATTCTAGGAGACGACGATCTCGGCCTCGCCGCGGCGGACGACCCGGGTGTCGCCCTGCTTCGCCTCCGCGTCGACGACCGCGATCCCGTCGTCGCGCACCTCGCGCACGGTGGACGTCACGACGAGCTCCTGCTCCGGCAGCCCCATGCCGCGGAACTGGACGGAGAGCCGCTTGAGCCGGTCGGGGCCGCCGGCCGCCTCGGTCTGCGCGCGGGCCACCTGCGCCATCGACCACAGGCCGTGCAGGATCTTGCCCGGCAGGCCCACCGACCTCGCGAACTCGTCGTCGATGTGGATCGGGTTGAAGTCGCCCGACGCGCCGGCGTAGCGGACCGTCAGGTAGCGGTCCGGCGTGATCCGCAGCTCGTCGAGCTCCTGCCCGGGCTCCATCGCTCAGCTCCCCCGCACGATGTTGGTCCAGGTGCCGGTGCACACGCGCTCGCCGTCCTGGTTGACCGAGCGCGTCTCGAAGGTGAAGAAGCCCATGCCGCCGCGCTCGGCGGTCGACACGTGCTCGCACTCCGTGGTGATCTCGTCGCCCGCGATCACGAGCGGGCCCCACGCGAACTCCTGCGCGCCGTGCACCATGCGCGAGAAGTCGATCCCGACCTCCGGGTCGAACAGCGCGGGGAAGATCGCCTGCGAGGAGTAGACGACGGCGAACATCGGCGGCGCCACGAGGTCGCGGTGCCCGGCCGCGCGCGCGGCCTCGAGATCGACGTGCAGCGGGTTCGTCTCCCCCACCGCGTGCGCGTACTCGCGCACCTTCTCGCGGCCGACGGCGTAGGTGACGGACGGGAAGACCTTGCCCACGGCGCCGGACCCTAGCGCGAGGTGTCGTCGCCGAGCTCGAGCACCGCGAGGAAGGCGTCCTGCGGGACCTCGATGCGGCCGACCTGCTTCATCCGCTTCTTGCCCTCCTTCTGGCGCTCGAGCAGCTTGCGCTTGCGCGAGATGTCGCCGCCGTAGCACTTGGCGGTGACGTCCTTGCGGAAGGCCTTCACGGTCTCGCGGGCGATGATCTTCGCGCCGACGGCGGCCTGGATCGGCACGTCGTACTGCTGGCGCGGGATCTTCTTGCGCAGCTTCTCGGTGAGCGTCTTGCCGAACTCGTAGGCCTTGTCGCGGTGGACGACCATCGAGAGCGCGTCGACGGGGTCGCCGCCGAGCAGGACGTCGAGCTTGACGAGGTTCGAGGCGCGCAGCCCGAGCGGCTCGTAGTCGAGCGACGCGTAGCCGCGGGTGCGCGACTTCAGCTGGTCGAAGAAGTCGAGCACGATCTCCGCCAGCGGCAGGTCGTAGTGCAGCTGCACGCGCTCGGCCGAGAGGTAGTGCATGCCGGCGTGCTCGCCGCGGCGCTCCTGGCAGAGCTCCATGATCTGCCCGATGTACTCCTTCGGCGACAGGATCGAGGCGCGGATGAACGGCTCGCGCGTCTCCGCGATCCGCGCCGGGTCGGGCATGTCGGTCGGGTTGTGGACGGTGATGACCTCGCCGTCGGTGAGCGTGAGCTCGAACTCGACGGACGGCATCGTCGCCATCAGCTCGAGGTCGTACTCGCGCTCCAGGCGCTCGCGCACGATGTCCATGTGCAGCAGGCCGAGGAAGCCGACGCGGAAGCCGAAGCCGAGCGCGTCGGAGTTCTCCGGCTCCCACTGCAGCGCCGCGT
>JBEVIG010000227.1:0-7460 GCA_040510855.1 Solirubrobacteraceae bacterium | reverse complement strand
GGAGACGACGCGGCCGTCGGCGAGCGCCAGCCGCTCCGCGCCGCCCTCGTTGATCACGTAGTCCGTGGCGAGGTCCGGCCGCGTCTCGGCCAGCCACCGCATGCCCGCGCCCTCCGTGCCGTCCTCCTCGTCGGCCACGGCGACGAACAGCAGGTCGCCCGTGCCGCGCCAGCCGCTGCGCGCGAGGTGCGCGAGGGCGACCGCGCGCGTCGCGACCTCGTTCTTCATGTCGACCGCGCCGCGGCCCCAGACGTAGCCCTCGGCGTCGAGCTCGCAGGGCACGCCGGCGGCCTCGAGGTAGGAGCGCAGCAGCTCCGCCGCCGGCGTCTCGTTGCCCGGCGGGTTCGACGTGTCGAGCCGCAGCAGCCGCCGCAGGAGGTAGACCGCCTCGTCCTGGAGGGCCACGCGGCGACCATACCGGCCCGCTGGTGGCACACTGCCCGGGTGGCGACAGTGACGCCCAACGTCCGCGGGGTCGAGACCCGCGCCCGGATCCTCGCCGCCGCGGTGGAGGCGCTCGCTGACGGCGGCATCGACGAGGTGAAGGTCGCGCGCGTCGCTGCGCGGGCCGGCGTCTCGACCGCCTCGGTGCACTACCACTTCGCGACGCACGAGGGCCTGCTGGCGGTGGCCTTCGAGGAGTCGTTCGCGGTCGCCGGCGACGTGCGCACGAACACGAAGTACGGCGGCGGCACGGCGCGCGAGCGGTTGCGCCGCAAGGTCGAGGCGTCGCTGCCGCTCGACGCGTCGCGGCGGCGGGAGTGGGAGCTCTGGGTGGAGCTCTGGCTGCGGGCGGCGCGCGAGCCGGCGCTCCGCGAGACGGCCGCGCTCGTCTACGCCCAGCTGCACGCGTCGTTCCGGGCGCTGCTCGAGGAGGGCGTCGCCGCCGGCGAGTTCACCGTCGCCGACCCGGACGG
This sequence comes from Solirubrobacteraceae bacterium, assembly GCA_040510855.1. GTDB lineage: Bacteria > Actinomycetota > Thermoleophilia > Solirubrobacterales > Solirubrobacteraceae > DASQMT01. Next base: position 6,543 of record JBEVIG010000227.1, on the reverse strand, counting down.
CGCCGCCGACCGGCTCGTCGCCGCGGTCGACGGGTTCGGGCTGCGGACGCTGCTCACCGACCCGGGCATGCCGCCCGATCGGGCGCTCGAGCAGGTGTGGGGGCGGGTCGAGGCCGAGCTCGGGACGACAGGCGGCGCGCGATGACGGCCCGCTGGGACCACTGGATCGGTGGCGCGGCGGTCCCGTCCACGAGCGGTCGCACGCTCGAGTCGCACAGCCCGGAGGACGGCCGGGTCGTCGCGCAGGTCGCACGCGGCGACGCCGCGGACGTGGCGGCGGCGACGGCGTCGGCGGCGCAGGCGCAGCCGGCCTGGGCCGCCACGAAGCCCGCGGAGCGGTCGCGCGTGCTGCTCGCCGTGGAGGCCGCGCTCCGCGCGCACCGCGACCGACTGGTGGAGCTCGAGCGCGCCGAGACGGGCAAGCCGCTCGCGCTCGCAGAGGAGGACCTCGACGGCACGGCGGACTACTTCGGCTTCTACGCCGCGGCCGTCCGCACGCTCGGTGGCGAGACGATCGACGTCGGGACGGGCACGCACATGTTCACGCGCCGCGAGCCCTACGGCGTGGTCGGCCTGATCACGCCGTGGAACTACGCGGCCAACCAGGGGGCGCGCGGCGCCGCGCCGGCGCTCGCCGTCGGCAACGCCGTCGTGATCAAGCCGTCCGAGTTCACCTCGACGACCACGCTGGAGATGGCGCGGGTGGCCGCCGACGCCGGGCTCCCGGCGGGCCTCCTGAACGTCGTGACCGGCACGGGCGCTGAGGCGGGCGCTGCGCTGGTCGCCGATCCGCAGGTGCGGCGCGTCGGGTTCACCGGCTCGGTCGCCACCGGCCGCGCGGTCGCCCGGGCGGCGGCCGAGCGGCTCATCCCGGTCACGCTCGAGCTCGGCGGCAAGTCGCCGCACGTCGTCTTCGCCGACGCAGACCTCGAGGCTGCCGCGGCCACGATCGCCGCCGCCTTCACCGAGAACACGGGCCAGATCTGCTCCGCCGGCACGCGGCTCCTCGTCGAGGCGAGCGTCGCCGACGCGCTCGTCGACGCGGTCGTGGAGCAGGCCCGCGGCACGGAGATGGGGCCGCTCATCACGCCGGCTCAGGTCGAGCGGGTGCACGCGGCGTTCGCGGACGCCGCCGCCGCGGGCGCCACCGCGGTGCTCGGGGGCTCGGGCGAGGGCGCGTACGTCGAGCCGACGGTCTACACCGGGGTGACGCCGGACATGGCCGTCGTGCGCGAGGAAGTCTTCGGGCCGGTGCTCGCCGTGCTGCCGTTCGCCGGCGAGGACGAGGCCGTCGACCTCGCGAACGACTCGTCGTACGGGCTCGCCGCGGGCGTCTGGACGCGCGACGTCGACCGCGCGCTGCGCGTCGCCGCCCGGCTCGAGGCCGGCCAGGTCTACGTCAACGGCTGGGGCGCGCCGCCGGAGGCGCCGTTCGGCGGCATGAAGGAGAGCGGCCACGGCCGCGAGAAGGGCCTTGCGGCGCTCGACGAGTACACGCAGATCAAGACCGTCAGCGTCACGATCGCGCCGCGCTAGGCCGGCACGGCGGTAGCGAGTCACCACCGCATGCGCGGTGAAGGCGACCCCGGGTGGCGCTGCCGGGATCGGAACGGCGGCTGGGTGCGGAACGGGTCGGATCGCGCCAGGAGGGAAGTCGTGGTACGAGTTGACCCGCCAGAGGAGGGTCGATCCGCTACCACGTCGCCGGCCGCGTCCGACCCACCTCCCTACCCAGCCGCCGTTCGATGTCCCGGCGGTGCTGCCCGGGTCGAGTTCACCACCACAGCGGTGGTGAACCCGCCACCACGTCAGGCCGGGACGGCGGCCGCGGCGGGCGGAAAGGCCAGCAGGCCGTCGAGCCCGCGCTTGTCGATCTCGTTCGCGATCACGAGCCGCTGGATCTCCGACGTGCCCTCCCAGATCCGGTCGACCCGCAGCTCGCGCCACAGCCGCTCGACGGGCTGCTCGCGCATGTAGCCGCGGCCGCCGAAGATCTGCACGCAGCGGTCGACGACCCGGTTCGAGGCCTCGGACGAGCTGAGCTTCACCATCGCCGCCTTCGCGTGCAGCGTCTTGCGGTCGCCGCCGCGGTCGAATTCCGCCGCGACCTGGTGCGTCAGGGCGCGGTTGGCGGCGATCTCGGTCGCGCTGTCGGCGAGCATGCCCTGGATGAGCTGGCGGTCGAGCAGCCGCACGCCGCCCTGGCGGCGGTTGCGCGCCCAGTCCGTCGCGAGCTCGAGCGCCCGCGCCGCGGCGCCGATCGTGCGCGCGCCGATCATCAGCCGCTCCTCGGTGAACCAGTCGCGCGTGAGGTCGTAGCCGCCGCCGACCTCGCCGAGCAGCGCCTCGGGCCCGACGCGCACGCCCTCGAAGCCGAACTCAGGGTGCTCGAAGACGAACGTGTGGGTGTAGGCGGGCGTGCGCCGCACGACGACGCCGGGGAGGTCCTTGTCGACGATGAACATCGTCGGGCCGCCGTCGGCCATGGCCAGCACCAGCAGGTGGTCGGCCACGTCGCCGACGGTCACGAACCACTTCACGCCGTCGATCCGCCAGCCGTCGCCGTCGCGCGTCGCGGTCGTCGCGATGCCGCTCGGGTCCGAGCCGGCCTCGGCCTCCGTGATCGCCACCGCGTCGCGGCGCTCGCCGCGGATCCCGGGCTCCAGCCAGCGCTCGCGCTGCTCGGGCGTGCAGTGGCGGAACGGGTTGGCGGGGCGCCAGACGCAGTCCCAGATCGCGTTGGTGAGCTTGCCCAGCTCCTCCTGCACGACGACCTGCTCGAGCACGGTGAGACCGGCGCCGCCCCACTCGGCGGGCATGTTGATCGCGTTGAGGCCGGACTCGAGCACCGCGTCGCGGATCTCCGCGAGCCGCGCGGGCGTGAGCGAGCCGTCGCGCTCGCACTCGTCCTCGTAGGCCATGAGTCGCTGCGTGAGCGCGGCGGCGCGGGCCTTCAGCTCCTCGAGCCGCGGCGTGTAGGAGAAGTCCATGCCGGAACTAGAGCAGGTTTCTGACGATATCGTCAAATACCTGCGGGGACGAGGCGCCGCTCGCGCGCCTCGTCGAGCTGCGCGAGCGCGTCGGCCACGCACGCCGGGAGCCCGCGGGGCCCCGTGCCCCCGAGCACCTCCGCGACCAGCACGGCCACGGTGGGCTCGGCCAGTCGCCGCGCGGTCGGGCACGGCACGCCGGGCGGCGCCATGGAGGCCGCGAGCCGCGCCGCCTTCAGGCGGACGGGGCAGTCGCCGCAGCGCGGCGTGTCGCGGCAGCAGCGCATGCTCATGCCGTCGCCGCCTGCCGCCGGGATATGCTCGCCCACCGGACCAGGAAAGGAGCTCGCACATGGCCTCCGAGCGCTTCACCGCTGCGCTCAACGCGCAGATCGCGCGGGAATTCGCGGCGGCGCACCAGTACGTCGCGATCGGCGCGCACTACGCCGCCGAGACGTTCCCGCAGCTCTCCGAGTTCTTCTACAAGCAGGCGGAGGAAGAGCGGGAGCACGCGATGAAGATGGTCAACTACCTGATCGACCGCGGCGCGCAGCCGGACATCGGCCAGGTCGAGGCGCCGCGCCAGTCGTTCGCCGACCACGTCGAGCCCATCGCCCTCGCGCTCGAGCAGGAGCGCACGGTGACGGTCCGCATCAGCGAGCTGTTCTCGATCGCGCGCGAGACCCACGACTACCTCTCCGAGCAGTTCATGCAGTGGTTCCTGGAGGAGCAGGTCGAGGAGGAGGCCTCGATGGGCGACCTGCTGGCGGTGGCGGAGCGCACCCGCGGCGTGCCGATGCTGCTCGAGGAGTACCTCGCGCGCGAGACGCCGGGCGACCGGCCCGAGTGACGCCGCGCGGCGCTCACCGGGCGCCCCCGTAGCGGATCAGGTCCTCGCGGGCCTTCGCCTGCAGCCGCGCGCCGAGCGGGAGCAGCAGCCGGAGGCCCGCCGCGCGGTGGTCCCGCGCGGGCGAGCCCGCGTCGACCCACGCCTGCGCGAGCCGGCCGAGCATGACGAAGGCGAGCTCGTGCGGGCAGAGGCACCCGTCGACGCCCTCCGGCGCGAGGTCGTCGTCGGCGCCGACGTCGGCCCCGACGGGGGTCCCGCCCGGCTCGTGGACGGCGACCAGCCAGCGGCCGCGCATCCGCACGGGGCGCGCGGCGACGCCTGCGCGGCGGCCGAGCTCGACCGCCACGGCGGCGCGCAGCGGCGGCGCGGCGGCGCCGGTCCGCAGCGCCTCCGACAGCATCCAGGCGGGCGGCTCGCCGGTGCTGACGGGCAGCGCCGACCACGCGGCCTCGGCGAGCGCGAGCGCTCGCTGCCGCGACGGCAGGGGCGCGGCGCCGAGGATCGGCCGCGACGCGTCGTCGAGCACGTCGGAGACGCGGGCGCCGTCGACCGCGCGGAACTCGCGCTCCAGCGCGGTCAGCATCTCGTCGTACTCTGGATGACGCGCGGCCGCGAGGGTGGGGAACATCGCGGAGAGCGCCGGTTCGAGGTCCATTTGGTTAGGGTCGCCTAAGACGGGTTAGGGCACCCTAACAGAACCGCGCGCCGACGCCGGCCCGAACCACCCGGGCGGGGGGCGGGTTCAGTCCACGTTGGAGCGCCGCAGGATCGTCAGCCCGACGAGCCGGGAGACGACCATCGCCACGTAGCCGAGGCCGGCGAGCTGCTCGATCATCACCATGCTGCGCGCGAACGGCTCGACGGGCACGACGTCGCTCAGCCCCGTGCTGGTGAGCGTCGTGAAGGAGAGGAACAGGAGCTCCATCCAGGAGCGGTCCTGCTCCGGCTCGATCGCCGCGATGAAGCTGCCGGGCTCGACGGCCTGGCAGACGGTGTAGACGTAGGCGAAGCCCCAGGCGACGAGCGTGAACGTCGCGCCGACCGCGAACAGCTCGTCCTTGGTGACCTCGTGGTCGGCGAGCATCCACGCGATGAGCGCCCACGCGGCGTAGAAGTAGAGGACGGCCTCGAGCGCGCTCGAGTACGGCAGCAGGTCGGTGCTCCCCGTGACCGCCTGGATCACCAGCAGCACGGTGGCCGGCCCGCCGAGCAGCACGGCCACCCAGGTGAACGCCGGCGTGGCGCGCACGGACATGAACACGAGGCCGAGGAAGAGGATCCCGAGCGCGCTGAACACGGCGCGGCCCACGCCCTCGTCCTCGAGGAACGGATAGACCACGAGCGCGGCGAGCTGCGCCGCGAGCAGCAGCGCAGAGGGTTGCCGCCTCGCCAGCGTGAGCACCGCGCCACGGTACCCCGCGGCCCGGTCGTCAACCGCTCAGCGGCGGGCGAGGTCCCCGTAGAAGGTGCGCGGGCGCGTGCGCACGAGGTTCGCCTTCCCCGGGGCGGTCCGGACCTCGACCGCGGCCGGCGTCTTCATGTCCCGCGACGTGCGCCCGTCGACCTCGACCACGAGCGGCGCACTCCGCGGTGAGGTCGTGATCCGGATCGTGTCGCTCCCGTCGAGCACCATCGAGCGCAGCGGCGAGCCCTGGGCGGCGAGCGGCGTGAGGACGATCGCGTCGAGCGCGGGGGAGACGGCCGGGCCGCCGGCCTCCACGTTGTACGCCGTCGACCCGGTGGGCGAGGCGACGACGAGCCCGTCGCCGGTGACGTCGAGCACGGGCTCGCCGCTCACGTCGACATGGAGCCGCGCGCTGCCGTGGCCGGCGAGGCGCGAGAAGACGATGTCGTTGAAGGCGACCAGGAAGCCGGGCTCGCCGTCGTCGCCGTGGGCGACCAGCGCGGTGCGCTCGTCGATCCGCGCCTCGCCCGCCGTGATGCGGTCGAGCGCGATCGCGAGCTCCGTGCCGTCGATGTCGGCCAGGAAGCCGAGGTGCCCGTAGTTGACGCCGAGCACGGGGGTGTGCGAGCGCATCGCGAGCTGGAGGGCGCGCAGGATCGTCCCGTCGCCGCCGAGCGCGACGATGAACGCGCAGCCCTCGCCGAGCTCCCGCGGCTCCGCCGTGGTCCCGAGGTCGAGCGTCTCGAGCTCGTGCTGGCGCGCCCAGGCCTCGATCTGGTGCAGCTGCGGCGCGCAGTCCCCGGAGGGGTTCGCGAGGACGCCGACGTGGGTGTGGTCGAGCACGAGCGGTCGCATGGACCGCGCATCGTGTCACTCAGTACGCGTCGATGCCGAGCTTGACCGCGAGCGCCAGGCCCGCGAGCCCGATCAGCACGCGCAGCACCCGCGCGTCGGACCGGCGCACGATCACCGGCCCGAGCCGGGCGCCCGCGAGCAGGCCGACCGCGAGCGGCGGGATCGCCGCCCACTCGACCGGGCCGAGCAGCGCGAAGCCGACCGCCGCCGTCGCGTTGGCCAGCCCGAGCACGGCGTTCTTCAGGGCGTTGGCGCGCGCGAGCGTGTCGCCGGCCGCGTGGAGGAAGAGCGCGAGCAGCAGCACCCCGGCGGCCGCGCCGAAGTACGAGGCGTAGGCGCCGCACATGAAGACCGCGATCCAGAGGGCGGGGGAGATCCGGACGGCCTCGCCCTCGCGCTGGGCGATCATCGTGCGCAGCCGCGGGCCCAGGGCGAGCAGGCCG
>JBEVIG010000226.1:0-8214 GCA_040510855.1 Solirubrobacteraceae bacterium | reverse complement strand
CCCGACCACTACAAGACGCTCGGCGTCGACCGCAAGGCGAGCGCCGACGAGATCAAGAAGGCGTACCGCAAGCTCGCGCGCCAGTACCACCCGGACACGAACAAGGAGCCGGGGGCCGAGGAGAAGTTCAAGCAGATCTCCGAGGCCTACGACGTCCTGTCGGACGAGGAGAAGCGCAAGAAGTACGACCGCGGCGGGATGAACCCGTTCGCGGGGGCGGGCGGCGCCGGCGGCGCGGCCGGGGCCGACTTCGGCTCGTTCTCCGACATCCTGTCGGGGATCTTCAACCAGGGCGGCCGCGGCGGCGGGGCGCGCACGCGCCCGGCGCAGGAGCGCGGGCGCGACCTCGAGACGACGGTCTCGCTCTCCTTCGAGCAGGCCGTCGAGGGCGCGCAGGTCCCGGTCTCCGTGGCCACGCACGCGGCCTGCCCGACGTGCCGCGGCACGGGCGCCGAGCCCGGCACGCAGCCCGTCGTCTGCCCGGTCTGCCACGGCCGCGGGGTCGAGTCGCAGGGCCAGGGGCTGTTCTCCATCACCCGCCCGTGCGAGCGCTGCGGCGGCTCGGGCACCGTGATCGAGCAGCCCTGCCACACCTGCAAGGGCCAGGGCCGGATGCGCGAGCTCAAGAAGTACCGCGTGAACATCCCGGCCGGCGTGAAGGACGGCTCGAAGATCCGGCTCGCCGGCAAGGGCGAGGCGGGGCTCCGGGGCGGCCCGCCGGGCGACCTGTTCGTCGTCACCAACGTGAGCGACTCGCCGGTGTTCGCACGCAAGGGCGACCACTTCGAGGTCGAGGTCCCGATCACGGTCGCCGAGGCGCTCGGCGGGGCCGACGTCGAGGTGCCGACCCTGCACGGCACGAAGAAGCTGCGCGTCCCGCCCGGGACGAAGCACGGCACGGTCCAGCGCCTGCGCGGCGAGGGGCCGTCGATGCCGGGCGGCAGCGGCAAGGGCGACCTGCGCTACCGGTTCGTCATCGACGTGCCGAACGACCTCTCGGCCGAGCAGAAGAAGGCCGTCGAGGAGCTGTCCAAGGTCATGAACGGCAATCCGCGCGAGCGGATCCTGCGCGAGGCGGGGAAGAGCTGATCGGCGTGGGCCAGGTGCGCCGCACCCGGATCACCGCCCGCGTCGACGCCGACCGCGGCGTGTTCATGATCTCGGTCGCCGCGGAGCTGGCCGAGATGCACCCGCAGACGCTGCGGATGTACGAGCAGCGCGGGCTGATCGAGCCCAAGCGCTCACCGAAGGGCACGCGGCTGTACTCGCACGCGGACGTCGAGCGCCTGCGGCGGATCCAGGAGCTCACCTCGGACGGCGGGATGAACCTCGCCGGCGTCGAGAAGGTCTTCGAGCTCGAGGAGCAGCTCCAGCGGATGCAGCGCAAGGTCGGCGGGCTCGAGAAGCGCGCCGCCGAGCTCGAGGCCGAGATCGCGCGGCTCGAGGAGGTCCGGCGCGAGGTCAAGGCGGAGATCGTCCGCTACGAGTCGCGCTCGACCGACCTCGTGCGCGTGCCGCGCCCGCCGCGCCGGCCGCAGGGCTGACCGGTCGGGAGCTCAGCCGCGGCGGAGCTCCCCAACCCGCCCCGCCCCCGGTGCGCTCGAGGCGCTCCGGGGACGGTGACGGCGGGTCAGGAGGCGCATCGCCAGGCCCCGGAGCCCATCGCGGTGGGGGAGCCGCTTGCCGCGGAGGAGATCGCGGCGGCGCCGGGGGGTGGCGGGCGCTTGCCGGCGGGGTCTCGCCAGCAGGTGTGCCATGTCGGGGGGAAAGAGCACTTGGATGCCTCCTGAGGGGGTGACCGTGGCGTGGGGATCGCTCGGGTCGAGAAGGAGACTCCCGCACTTCCGGGGCTGCACCCATCCGCCCTCGGGATGAATGCGGTCACCCCCGGATGAGACACTCGCGGCGTGGGGGACAATCCGGGCCGGACCCGCAGCACCGACGACGAGCTCGCCGCGACCACGGTCGCGTCGTCCGCGCAGCCCCCGGCGCTCGTCGCCGGCCGCTACCGGCCCGAGCGCCTGCTGGGCCGCGGCGGCGCCAAGGAGGTGTGGCTCGCCCACGACCTCACGCTCGAGCGGCCCGTCGCGATCGCCCGGGCGCTCGCGGGCGCGGCGGGCGAGCAGGTCCGCGAGCGGATGCGGCGCGAGGCGCGGCTGATGGCCCGGCTCGGCGATCACCCGCACGTCGTGACCGTCTACGACGCCTTCGACGACGGCGGGCAGCTGCACATCGTGGTGCGCTTCATGGAGGGCGGGTCGCTGGCGGCGGCGCTCGCCGCCGCGCCCGGCGGCCGGATGGCCGTCACCGACGTACTGCGCACGGGCCGCACCGTCGCCGACGCGCTCGCCCACGCCCACTCCCACGACGTCATCCACCGCGACGTCAAGCCCGACAACATCTGGCTCGCGGGCGACGGCACCGCCGGCCTCGGCGACTTCGGCATCGCGGTCGTGCTCGGCACGGTCGAGTCGGCCGGACTCGCCACGGGCACGCCCTACTATCAGCCGCCCGAGCAGGCCGCCGGCGCCCCGCCGCAGGCGCAGACCGACGTCTACTCGCTCGGCGCGACGCTGTGGGAGCTGCTAACGGGCCGCCCGCCGTTCACCGGCGCCGACGCGCTCGCGCTGCTCACCGCCCACCGCTTCTCCGAGCCCGAGCCGCCGTCGCGCCATGCGCCGGGGATCCCGCCCGCGCTCGACGCGCTGCTGCTGGAGATGCTCGCCAAGCGCCCGGAGGACCGCCCGGCGGGCGCCGCCGTGGTCCGCGACCGGCTCGACCGCCTCGGCGGCGCCCCGCGGGCGCCCGTGGCGATCGTCGCCTCCGACCGCGACCCGCGCGTGGGCCGCGACGCCGAGCTCGCCCGCCTGCGCGCCGCGCTCGCCGCGACCGCGGAGGGCGGCGCGCGCGTCGTCGCCGTCGCCGGGGAGCCCGGGATCGGCAAGACGCGGCTGGTGGACGAGGCGGCCGCCGAGGCGGGCGCGAGCGGCGCCGCCGTCGTGCGCGGCCGGGCGAGCGAGGAGTCGCGCGCCTACGGGCCGTGGCGCGCCGCGCTGCGGCCGCTCGTCGCCGCCGCGAGCGGGCTCCCGGCCGACGTGCTCAGCGACGTCCGCCGGCTCACGGGCGACGGCCGCCCGCCCGAGGCGCTCGGGGCGTCACCCGACGGCGAGGAGGCGCGCCTGCGGATGTTCGACGCCGTCGCCGCGCTGGCGGGGTCGGCCGCGGCCGACCGCCCGCTCGTCGTCGCGCTCGAGGACCTCCACGACGCCGACCGCTCCTCGCTCGCCCTGCTCGAGCACGTCGTCGGCGCCGTCCCGGACGCGCGGCTGCTGGTCGTCGTCACCCACCGCCCGGCCGGCCTCGGCGACGACCCGCCGCTCGCCACGGTGCTCGACGCGCTGGAGCGCGACGGCCGGCTGGAGCGGATGCCGCTCGGCGGACTGGACGCCGACGCCGTCGTCCGGCTCGTCCCCGGCGCGGGCCCCGCGACCGCGCGGGCACTGTACGAGCGCACGGGCGGCAACCCGTTCTTCCTGCGCGAGCTGGGCCGGCTGCTCGCCGAGCGCGGCATGCCCGCGGGCGAGGGCGCGGAGCTGCCCGCGCTGGTGCCCGAGCGCGTGCGCGAGGTCGTCGGCCGCCGGCTCGCGCCGCTGGAGCCCGCGACCCGCGACGTCCTGGCGATCGCGGGCGTCGTCGCGCGCCCGTTCACGATCGCCGGCGTGGCGCGCGTCGGGCGGATGGATCGCGAGGCGGTCGCGCACGCGCTCGAGCCCGCGCTCGCCGGCCGGATCGTCGAGCCGCGGGCCGACGCGCCCGGCCGCTACGGGTTCGCCCACGCGATCGTCCGCGACGCGGTCTACGACGACCTCTCGCCGGCCGTCCGCGCACGGCTCCACGCCGCCGTCGCCGCGCTGCTGGAGGAGTCGCTCGCCGCGGGTGGCGACGCGACCGCCGCGGAGGCGGCCCGGCACGCGCTCGCCGCGGCCCGCAACGGCGCCGACCCGGCGGCCGCCTGGTCGCTGTCGCTCGACGCCGCGCGGGAGGCCGCCGGCGTGCAGGCGCACACGGAGGCCGCGGCGCATTACGCGGGCGCGCTGGAGGCGCTCGAGCTCGGGGCGGAGGCGACCTCGGCGCAGCGGCTCGAGGCGTCGCTCTCGCTCGCGGGAGCGCTCTACGCCTCGGGCGACATCGTCACCGCGCGGCGGCGCTTCCGCACCGTCGCCTCGGCCGCCCGGCGCCTCGGCGCCGCAGACGTGCAGGCCCGGGCCGCGGTCGGCTTCTCCGAGGTCCAGGCCTACGGCGAGATCGACGACGAGGCGATCGCGCTGCTCCAGGACGCGCTGGACGCGCTGCCGCCCGACGACAGCGTGCTGCGCGCCCGGGCGCTCGCCCTGCTCGGCCAGCGGCTCGATCCCGTCACCGACATCGCGCGCTCCGAAGCGCTGCTCGACGAGGGCGTCGCGATGGCCCGCCGCGTCGGCGACCCCGACGCGCTCGTCCGCGTCCTCTCCGCCGCGGCGCTGGTCGACTGGCGGCCCGAGCGCGCCGCGGCGCGGGCGTCCTCGATCGACGAGGTGCTCGCGCTCACCGTCCGCAGCGCCGACCCGGCGGCGGTCTTCTGGGCGCGGACGCTGCGGCTGCGCGACGCGCTCGAGGCGGGCGACGCCGCGACCGCCGCCGAGGAGCTCGGCCGGCTCGAGCGGCTCGCCGCGGAGAGCCGCCGCTCCTACTACCGCTGGTGCCTGCTCGTCCTCCAGGCCGCCGTGGCGCTCTTCGCCGGCCGGCTCGACGAGGGCGAGCGGCTCGCGGAGGAGGCGATCGCGCTCAACCGCCGCCACGGCGACGACGCCGAGCAGGAGCACACCGTGCAGCGGCTGGCGCTCGCGCTGGAGCGTCGCGACCCGCCCTCGGTGCCGATCGCCGCGCTGCGCGACTACGCGATGCGCTACCCGCGGCTGCCCGTCTGGCAGGCGATGCTCGCCCGCGCCGAGCACGCGCTCGGCCACGCGGAGCAGGCCCGCGCGGCGGTGGGCACGCTCGCCCGCGACGGCTTCGCCGAGCTCCTGCGCTCGCCCGACCGGCTGTGCGGGCTCGTGCTCCTCGCCGAGCCGGTCGCCGTCCACGGCGACGCGGCGACGGTCGGGCAGCTCGCGGCGGCGCTCGCCCCGCACCGCGAGGCGAACGCGATCATGGACGCGGCCTGGGCCGCCTTCGGCCCCGTCGAGCGCGCCGAGGGGATCCTCGCCGCCGCGGCCGGCCGCCCGGACGAGGCGGCCGCCCGCTTCGCCGCCGCCGCTGAGCGCGCCGCCCGCTGGGGAGCGCCCGCCTGGGAGCTCGCGGCGCTCGCCGACTGGGCCGCCTCGGGCGCGCCCGGCGCGCCGCGCGACCGCCTGGCCGCCCTCGCGCGCGAGCTGCGCGTGAGTCAGACGACGACGCCGTAGGACTCCGCGACGGCCTGCGTGAGGTAGTCCTCGGTGGCCGCCGCGTAGCCGTCGCGGCCCCAGGTCGTGCCCCACGAGCAGCGGACGAGGAAGCCGTCTCCGGAGTAGCCCACCAGGGCGGCCGCGTGCAGGTAGCTCGCGGTCTCCGGGTCGAAAGCGTCGAGCAGGGGCACGCCGTCGCCGAACGCCTTGTCGACCAGGACGGTCACGAGCACGGGTCCGTGCTGGGCGATCCAGCGCCGCCAGTGCTCGAACCACGCTGCGGGGTCGTCACCCGTGTCGAGGCGGTAGTAGGCGGCGATCTTGTTCCGTCCCGCGACGTCGTAGAAGTGCTCCACGCCGCCGGGGAAGAGGTCGCCGTGGAACGGCAGGTCCTCTTCGAAGGCGATGCCGTAGCGCCGCGCGACGTCGAGCGCGCTCTTGACGTCGACCATGCCCTGCTCGAGGAAGGTCGTCGGCCGCCAGTCGGGCGCGCCGTCGGCCTCCGTGGCCTTCGTGCGCACCTCCTTGGCCGCCATCCAGAGGAACCGGGGCGAGAGGCGGTCCTCCTCGGCCAGCCGGCCCTTCCGGACCAGCTGGCGCCAGACGACCGAGTCGGCGAGCGCCCAGCCCACGCAGGAGCCGGTCTTGCCCTGGTCGCCGACCGTGTACCAGGGAGCCTGCAGATCGACCGCCGCCGGCGGCGGGTCCTCGGTGAGGTGACCGACGGCCGCCGCCTCCTCCGGGGTGCGGTCCTGCTCGCGCCCGGGGGAGGCGGCGACGTTGGCGACGTACCCGTCGCCGACGTGCGGCGTGTCAGTCACCGGTCAGCGCGGCCGCCAGGAGCCGACCTCGTCGGTCTTGATGCGCCGGGCGTACGCGAAGACCTCGGCATGGTGCGAGCCGTCGTCGGCCTCGCGCTTCAGCCACTCGTGGCTGGCGACCGCCTGGGCGAAGTCGCGCGTCGCGCGCTCGTCCGTCGGGTCGTCGGGGTCGAGCGTCGCGTCGACCTTCGCCTCGAGCATGGCGAGGAGATCGGCCTCGCTGTTGTCGTCATAGCCTTCCCACAGCGGGGGGACGGAGGGCATCGTGCTCCTTTCGGGATTTCGGAGCGACTCTAATGCCGTAAGGTGTGGCCGTGCCGGACGCCCTAGGTCTCCACCGCCGGACCCCCGCCGAGCTGAAGGCGGTGATCGCCGCCGAGCGCGACGGCGTGGCCTTCCTCGAGTACCGCGACGGCGACGACGTGCAGCGCCTCGTCGCCCTCGACGACGACATGGAGCGCATCTCCATCGGCCGCATGCCCGGCTGCGAGCTCGCCCTCGTCTGGGACGACGAGGTCTCCCGCGCCCATGCGCTGCTCGAGCGCGTCGGCGGCGCCTGGACCGTGGAGGACCGGGGCTCCTCGAACGGCACGCTGGTCAACGCGAGCCGGATCACGGGCCCGGTCGTGCTCCGCGACGCGGACGTGGTCCGGATCGGCCGCACCCAGCTCGTCTTCCACGACGCCACGGACGCCGCGCTGCGCCGCACCACGCCGGCGATCGGCCGCGTCGCGCCGGCCATCACCGACTCCCAGCGCAAGGTGCTCGTCGAGCTCTGCCGCCCGGCGATCGAGGCCGGCGGCGGCGCCGCCTCGAACCGCGAGATCGCCGAGGCGCTGTTCGTCAGCGTGGAGACCGTGAAGACCCACATGCGCGCGCTCTTCGACGCGTTCGCGGTGGGCGACGTGCCGCAGTACCACAAGCGCTCGGAGCTCGTCCGTCGCGCGCTGGAGACGGGCCTCGTGAGCGCCCGCGACATCTAGCGCCGGGGCGGTTGCCGCGGGCGGGGAGCGTGGCTACAATCTCAGTCTCCCCGACTGAGATCTGAGACTCCCCCTGATGCAGCTCGACAAGTTCACCCAGAAGTCGCGCGAGGCCATCCAGGCCTCCATCTCGCTGGCGGCCGAGCGCAAGAACGCGCAGGTCCAGCCGATCCATCTCCTGGCCGCGCTCCTCCGCGCCGACGACTCCCTCGCGAAGAAGATCATCGAGCGGATCGGCGTCACCGTCGACGTCGAGACGCCGCTCGCCGCCCTCCCCACGCTCGGCACCGTCGCCGAGCCCTCGACCGACCCGGACGTCCTGGCCGTCCTGCGCGCGGCCGAGCACGAGGCGCGCGAGGCGGGCGACACCTTCATCACCGTCGAGCACCTGCTGCTGTCGCTCGCCGGCCACAACTCCTCCGCCGGCGAGGCGCTGCGCTCCGCGGGCGCGACGAAGGCCGCGATCGCCGAGGCCGCGAAGGAGATCCGCGGCTCGCACGCCGCGACGTCCGAGAACGCCGAGGACCAGTACGAGTCGCTCGCGAAGTTCGGCAACGACCTCACGCAGGCCGCCGAGGAGGGCAAGCTCGACCCGGTCATCGGCCGCGACGAGGAGATCCGCCGCGTCATCCAGGAGCTGTCGCGCCGCACGAAGAACAACCCGGTGCTGATCGGCGAGCCCGGCGTGGGGAAGACCGCCATAGCGGAGGGCCTGGCCCAGCGCATCGTCGACGGCGACGTGCCCGAGTCGCTGCGCGACCGCCACGTCGTCGCGCTCGACATCGGCGCGCTGATCGCCGGCTCGAAGTACCGCGGCGAGTTCGAGGACCGGCTCAAGGCCGTGCTCACCGAGATCAAGGAGTTCGAGGGAGAGATCATCCTCTTCATCGACGAGCTGCACACGATCGTCGGCGCCGGCGCTGCCGAGGGCGCCGTCGACGCGGCCAACATGCTCAAGCCGATGCTCGCCCGGGGAGAGCTCCGCGC
>JBEVIG010000225.1:0-5600 GCA_040510855.1 Solirubrobacteraceae bacterium | reverse complement strand
CTCCCAGGGCACGACGATGTTGCCGAGCGACTTGGACATCTTCTTGCCCTGCGGGTCGGCGATGTGCCCGAGCGAGAGCACGGTCCGGTAGGGCGAGGCGTCGAACAGCGGCGTCGAGACGGCGAGCAGGGAGTAGAACCACCCGCGCGTCTGGTCGATCGCCTCGCAGATGTAGTCGGCCGGGAAGGACGCCTCGAAGCGCTCCTGACCCTCGATCGGCGCGTGGAACTGGGCGAACGGCATCGCGCCCGAGTCGAACCACACGTCGATGACGACCGGCTCGCGGCGCATCTCCTCGCCGCACTCCCGGCACGGCCAGGTGTGCTCGTCCACGTACGGGCGGTGCGGATCGGGCAGCTCGCGCCCCGAGCGCTCCTCGAGCTCCGCGAACGAGCCCATGCACTCGGCGTGGCCGTTCTCGCAGCGCCAGACGGGCAGCGGCGTGCCCCAGTAGCGCTCGCGCGAGATGGCCCAGTCGACGTTGTTCTCCAGCCACTTGCCGAAGCGGCCGTGCTTGATGTGCGGCGGGTACCAGGCGACCGTCTCGTTCGCGGCCAGCAACCGGTCGCGGATCGCCGACGTGCGGATGTACCAGGACGGCTTGGCGTAGTAGAGGAGCGGCGTGCCGCAGCGCCAGCAGTGCGGGTAGGAGTGCAGCAGGCGCTCGGCGCGGTGCAGCCGCCCGCGCGAGCGGAGGTCCTCGATCAGGTCGTCGTCGGCGTCCTTGACCCAGCGGCCGGCGTACGGGCCGATCCGCTCGTCGAACGTGCCGTCGAGCTTGACGGGGTTGACCACCGCGAGACCCTCCTGGGTGCCGAGGCGGTAGTCGTCCTCGCCGAAGGCGATCGCGGTGTGGACGATGCCGGTGCCGTCGCCCGCGCTGACGAAGTCGCCCGCCAGGACCGTGTGGGCCTTCGGCCCCCACTCCGAGCCGGGGATGAACGCGAACGGCGGCTCGTAGCGCGCGCCGAGCATCTCCGCGCCCGTGAAGCGGTCCGTGATCTCCGTGCCCTCGCCGACGACGCGCTCGACCAGCGCCTCGGCGAGCACCTCGCCCTCGGCCGTGCGCACGTACGTCAGCTCGGGGTCGACCGCGACCGCGGCGTTCGTGACGAGCGTCCACGGCGTGGTGGTCCAGACGAGCAGCGTGTCGCCCGGGCGCAGCGCGCCCGCGCCCTCGACGATCGGGAAGCGGACGTAGACGGACGGGTCCTCGACGTCCTCGTAGCCCTGGGCGACCTCGTGCGACGAGAGCGCCGTGCCGCAGCGCGCGCAGTAGGGGACGACCTTGTGGCCCTCGAACAGCAGGTCGCGGTCCCACATCGTCTTCAGCGCCCACCAGACCGACTCGATGTAGCGGGGGTCGAACGTGTAATAGGCCTCGTCGAGGTCGACCCAGTAGCCGATCCGCTCCGTGAGCGCCTTCCAGTCCTCGAGGTGCTCGAGCACCGCCTTGCGGCACTCGGCGTTGAACTCGGCGATGCCGTAGCGCTCGATGTCCTCCTTCGAGGTGAAGCCGAGCCGCTGCTCGACCGCGATCTCGACGGGCAGGCCGTGCGTGTCCCAGCCGGCCTTCCGCTCGACGAAGTGCCCGGTCATCGTCTTGTAGCGCGGGAAGACGTCCTTGAACACGCGCGCCAGCACGTGGTGCGAGCCCGGGAGCCCGTTCGCGGTCGGCGGCCCCTCGTAGAAGCCGAACTCGGGCGCGCCCTCGCGGCGGCGCATCGACTCGCGGAAGATGTCGCGCTCGCGCCAGCGCGCCAGGACCTGCTCCTCCAGGGCGGGGAAGGAGACGTTCGGGGGCAGCGGCTCGTGCACGGGCGACATGGAGGGGTGATTCTAGGCTTGGCCCATGACCCGGGCCCTCATCGCGGTCGGCGCGCTCCTCGCCGTCGCCTTCGCGGTGCTCGGGCTGGTCGTCTACCTCAACCGCGAGGAGGACCGCGTCGCGGTCGACAACGTGCTCGCGCTCGAGCTGACGCGCGCCATCGGCGTCGCCGACCAGGACGGGGAGGACGTCGATCTCACGCGGCTCGCCGACGGCGACTGGGACCGCGTCCTCGTCGCCGTCCCGGGCACGGCGCGCGAGGACGTCTCGGAGGCGCTCGGCAGCCCGTACAACGGCGACCTGCCGTTCGGACGCACCGGCCAGCTGTTCGTCTTCGCCCGCGGGAACGAGCTGGTGCGGTTCGCCGACTACCGCGGCCGCGCCACGTTCACCGGCTTCGAGCGGCCGCTCGACGTCGTGCCACGCGACCGCGCGGTGCTCGCCGTGCGCAACGGCGTGGTATCCCCTGCCGATGCTCCGTGACGCCGACCTCTCGCTCGACCTCCCGAAGAAGGAGGCCGAGTCGCGCCTGAAGGCCGCGCAGCTCCGCCTGCTCGACCTGCGGCTGCGGCTGGGCGGGCAGATCGGCGGCGAGCTCGGGCCGCCGTTCTGCGTGGTGTTCGAGGGCTGGGACGCGTCGGGGAAGGGCGGCGCGATCAAGCGGCTCGTCGACCCGCTCGACCCGCGCCACGTCCGCGTCGCCTCGATCGCCGCGCCGACGCCCGACGAGCTGCGCCACCACTGGCTGGCCCGCTTCTGGCCGCTGCTCCCGGGGAACGGCGGGATGGCGGTGCTCGACCGCTCGTGGTACGGCCGGGTGCTCGTCGAGCGCGTCGAGGGCTTCGCCTCGAAGCGCGCGTGGAAGCGCGCCTACGACGAGATCAACGCGTTCGAGCTGATGCTCCACGAGGAGCACCTCGTGCTGACGAAGTTCTGGCTCCACATCTCCGACGCGGAGCAGCTGCGCCGCTTCGAGGCGCGCGGCGACGACCCGCTGAAGGCGTGGAAGCTGACCGACGAGGACTGGCGCAACCGCGCGAAGCGCGCCGAGTACGAGGCGGCGGTCGACGACATGCTGGAGCGGACCAGCACGCCGCACGCGCCATGGACGGTGGTCGAGGCGGAGTCCAAGCGCCACGCCCGGGTGAAGGTCGCCGAGACGGTCGCCGACCGGCTCGCGGCCGCGCTCGGCCGCTGAAGCTCAGCGGTTGTGGCGGCGGGCGGCGCGCTGCGCCTTGGTCTTCGCCCGCGCCTTCGCCTTCGTCTGCCTGGCGTGGCGGTGCGGCCCCTGCTCGCGCAGCTGGGACCCGGCGGCGGCCGCGCGGCGCTCGGACTCGGGCAGGCTCTGGCGCGCGTCGCGGGTGATGACGTAGCCGATCACCAGGAAGAGCGCGAGCAGGCCGCCGCCGATCGCGAACAGCAGCGTGCGGTCCGTGTCGGACTGCTCCTCGGTGGTCGGCGCGACCGTCGGCACCGGCGTCTGCTCCGGCGCGGGCTCGGGCAGCGGCCCGAAGGCGCCGCCGCCTCCGCCCTGGTTCGTCTGCGCGACCGCGACCGGCGCGGCGGCGAAGAGGGCGAGCAGCGTGAGGAGGGCGGCGAGGCGGCGCATGAGCGGGATCATGGTAGGGCGTAGCCCAAGCGCGCCCAGCGCGACCCCGCGAAGCGCGCGCCGCACGTCGCCAGCCGGACCGCGATCAGGCCCGCCAGGCCGCACCACACGCCGACGATCCCCCAGTCGTTGACGAGCGCGAGCAGCGCGACCGGCACGTAGACCGCCGAGGCGGCGAGCATCCCCCACATCAGGAAGCGCGTGTCGCCCGCGCCGATCAGGATCCCGTCGAGCGCGAACACCGCGCCGTTGAGGGGCATCAGCGCCGCGAACAGCCACCAGATCTCGTTCGCCTGCTCCACCACCGCGTCGTCCGGCGTGAAGAGCCCGAGCAGCGGGTCGCGGACCGCGATCAGCACGAGCCCGAAGACCGCGCCGAGCACGACTGACCAGAGGATCGTGCGGCCGGCGGCCTCGCGCGCCGCGGCGGCGTCGCCCGCGCCGAGGTTCCGCCCCACGAGCACCTGCGCCGCGATCGCGAGCGCGTCGAGCACGAGCGCGAGGAAGACGAACAGCTGGAAGGCGATCTGGTGCGCGGCGAGCGACGCGTCGCCGACGCGGGCGAGCCCGGCCGAGGCGACGAGGAACGCGCCGAGCAGGGCGGTCGTGCGCACCGCGATCTCGAACCCGACGCGCATGAGCCGTCGCATGCGCGCGAGGACGGGGCGCTGCCAGCCCGCGCGGCGCTGGACGGCGAAGAACGCCGCGCCCATCCCCGCCTGGGCGATCACCGTGCCCCAGGCGGAGCCCGCCAGGCCCCAGTCGAAGCCGTAGACGAACAGGACCTCGAGGACGATGTTCACGACGTGCGCGACGACGAGGATGACCAGCGGGGTCCGCAGGTCGCCCGTCCCGCGCAGGTAGCCCTGGCCCGCGCTCGCGAGCATGAACGCGGGTGCGGCGATCGCGGCGATCCGCAGGTAGGTGACCGCGCCGTCGGCGACCTCGCCCTCGCCGCCCATCAGGGCGACGAGCCACGGCGCGGCGACCTGGACCGCGCCGATCAGCACGACGCCGATGGCGATCGCGAGCCATTGTGCCTGCGCGCCGACGTGCGCGGCCTCGTCGAGCTCACCCGCCCCGTGGAGCCGCGCGACCTGCGCGGTCGTGCCGTAGGTGAGGAAGTTGAAGATCGTGAACGCGGTGGAGAGCACGGTCGCCGCGATCGCGAGCGCGGCCAGCTGCGTGGTGCCCAGGTGCCCGACGATCGCGGTGTCGACCAGCACGTACAGCGGCTCGGCCGCCAGCGCGCCGAGCGCCGGGATCGCCAGCAGGCGGATCTCGCGGTCGTAGCGGGAGCGGCGGAGCATTCCGCGCCCTGACTCTACGATCGCGTCCGCGTGAAGCTGCGGCTCTACCACCACCACGACGGGGCGCGGATCGCCTACCGCGAGGCCGGCACGGGCCCGCCGCTGGCGCTGCTGCACTCGGCCGGGCTCTCCCACCGCGAGTGGGAGCCGCTGGTCGAGGAGCTCGCCGACCGCTTCCGGCTGGTGCTGCCCGACCTGCCGCTCCACGGCGACTCCGAGGACCGCCCGCGGCACTCGTACTCGCCCGAGTGGCTGGCCGAGGTGCTCGCCGGCTTCGTGCGCGACACGTGCGGGCCGCGGCCGCTCGTCGGCGGGCACGAGACGGGGGCGCTGCTGCTGCTGCGCGCGGTCGGGTCGCGCCAGATCACGCCGTCGCGGCTCGTGCTCATGTCGTCGTCGCTGCACCGGCGGCCGCAGCGCTCGGAGCGCGGCGCGCGGGCCGCGGCGCGCGCGGCCTCGCTCCCCGGGCTCGACCGCGCGGCCTCGCACGCGGCGCGGCTGCTGTTCCCGCCCAAGCGCGGGCCCGCGCTCAGCGCGCGCGGGAACCCGGCGGCCCGCGACCTCATCCGCCACGCGACGATGGACCTGGGCGGCAACGCCAACCGCGCGCGGGCGTGGAGCAAGGCCGTGCGGCGATGGCCGCGCGACCAGCCTGAGCTGCTCGACGCCTACCGTCACGTCGACGTGCCCGTGCTTCTCCTGTGGGCCGACGAGGACCCGCTGCACCCGCTCTCGATCGCCGAGGAGGCGCTCGACCTGCTGCCCGACGCGATGCTCCGCGTGCTCCCCGGGACGGGCTTCCTGATGGCCTACGACGACCCCGTCGGCCTCGCCCGCGAGCTCGCGGCCTTCT
>JBEVIG010000224.1:0-8620 GCA_040510855.1 Solirubrobacteraceae bacterium | reverse complement strand
AATACGAGCGTCTTCATCTTCGAGGACGACGAGGCGCAGGTCGAGGCCGAGTTCCGGCGCCACCTGCCGTTCTCGATCGACGTGATCGACTCGGCCGCGCATCCGGGCTCACCGACGTCGCACCTGGGCAACCAGGTCAGCGACTTCTACGTCGAGACGTTCGCCGACTCGTACGGCGACCCGCAGCCGGTCGAGGCGAGCGTCAAGCGCTCGCTCCAGAACGTCCGGATGATGTACCGCGTCAACGGCGGCAAGGTGCAGCAGACGCCGGTCAAGGACGCGCCGGGTGGCGAGAAGTACAACAACGACCCGGGCGTCTACTACCGGCGCGTGCGGGGCGAGGTGAAGGGCACCAAGCCCGGCGACACCGTGCAGGTCTGGTTCCAGGCCGGCGACTCGAAGTCGTCGCCGTTCAGCTACACGGCGCTCTCCGAGTCGGGCGCGAAGGTGCTCATCCTCTCGGCCGAGAACTACAGCGGCCCCCGCCCGACGCAGGAGCCGGACGGTCCGCACTACCTCAGCTACTACACCGACACGCTCGACCAGCTCGGCGTGAAGTACGACGTCTACGACGTCGACGCGCACGACAACCGGTCGCCGCATCACCTGGGCATCCTGGGGCACTACGACGCGGTGATCTGGTACACGGGCGACGAGGAGCTCACCCGCTATCCCGGCCAGCCGGCCGGCACGGGCGGCGCCCGCCTCGGCGTGGAGGAGCAGATCGACGTCCGCGACTTCCTCAACGAGGGCGGCAAGCTGCTCTTCACGGGGAAGGACGCCGGCGTGCAGTACGCCAACGCCGAGGAGTTCCGCAACTTCGGCTTCCCGGAGCCGCGTGACGGCGCCGGCGGCGAGTACTGCTCGGCCGACCTGCCGGAGTTCGACGAGTCCGATCCGGCCGACGCGGCCGACCAGTGCATCGCCCACTCGGACGACTTCCTCCAGTACTACCTGGGGGCGTACGTCCGCGCCTCGCCGGGCAACGCGCTCGACGAGAACGGCGCGCCGTTCGACCTCGCCGGCAGCGCGGGCGGCCCGTTCGCGGGTCTCACGCTCGGCTTCGACGACACGGGTGCCGGCAACCAGGACAACGCCGCGACGTTCGTCGTGACGAGCTCCATCCTCGACCCGGCGGAGTACCCGCTGTTCGGGGATTCGCGGAAGGCGGCGGACTGGCTCCGCCCGGGCGCGGCGCCGTTCGGCCCGTTCAGCGGCACGCAGTACATGGCGTCGGGCTCGGACAGCCGCGGCTACAAGCGGCTGAGCAAGACGGTCGACGTCCCCGCCACGGGTACGACCCAGTTCCAGTTCAAGCTCTCCGCGGACGTGGAGGCCGACTGGGACTTCGTGGCCGTCGAGGTGCACGACCTTGCCGCGGACACGTGGACCACGCTGCCCGACGTGTCGGGCAACGAGCTCACGACGGACAGCACCGGTGACTCCTGCCCCGAGGGCCTGGCCAGCGAGGAGGACGCCCCGCACCCGTTCCTGGAGACCTACTGGAACGAGGACTGCACGACCAAGGGCAACTGGAACGCCCTGACCGGCAGCACCGGCGGCTGGACGGACTGGACCGCGGACCTGTCGGCGTTCGCCGGCAAGGAGGTCGAGGTCTCCGTCACGTACATCACCGACTGGGGCACGCTGGGCCTCGGCGTGTGGGTGGACGACGCCAAGTTCGTCAACGACGGCACGACGTTCGAGTCGACGGACTTCGAGGCGGACGCGGGCGGCTGGGCCGCCGGTCCCGTCCCGGAGGGCTCGGACGAGCTCGCGCGCAACTGGACCCGTCGCGGCCAGGAGTTCGAGGAGGGCGGCGTCGTCATCACGAACGACACCGTCTACACGGGCTTCGGCTTCGAGGGCCTGAGCGCGGCGGTGCGGCCGGAGTTCATGAAGCGCGTCCTGAAGCACCTGGGCGTCGTCAAGGACACCCCGGGCGGCGGCAACCCCGTCCCCGGGCAGCCCGGCGGCAACTCGCCGAAGCACGCGAGCGCCAAGCTCAAGGTCGGCAAGAAGCTGCGCGCCGATCGCAAGCGCCGGGTCAAGGTGCGCGTGTCGTGCGCCGGCGACGCCGGGGCGACGTGCAAGGGCAAGGCCCAGCTGCTCCGCAAGGGCAAGGCGTGGGGCGGCAAGAAGTTCTCGATCGCGGCCGGTCAGACGAAGACGGTCAAGATCAAGCTCAAGAAGTCCGCCTTCAAGGTGCTCAAGCGCAAGGGCAAGCAGAAGCTGACCCTGAAGGTGACCGGCACCGACGGCGCGGCGGCGGCGTTCACCGCCCGCAAGACCGTGAAGGTCCTCGCGCCGAAGAAGAAGGGCAAGTAGTAGCGATGCGCTGACGGAAGCGGCCGGGGTTGCGGTCGAAAGTGGGAAGTCCTACTGTCCACTTTCATGAGCACCCCGGCCGCCGACGTCCTCAAGCCCGACTTCGCCGCCAGCCGGCGGCACTTCATCTTCACGGAGGAGCACGACCGGCTCCGGGAGTCGATCCACGCCTTCGTGGTCAAGGAGCTCAAGCCGCACGCGGAGGAGTGGGAGCGGACAACGTTCCCCGACTCCGTGTTCGCGCGGATGGGCGAGCTGGGGCTGCTCGGGCTCTCCTACCCCGAGGAGTACGGCGGCCAGGGCGGGGACTACTTCTGCAACCTCGTCCTCGCCGAGGAGATGACGTACTCGGACTCCGGCGGGCTCGCGATGGGCGTCGCGGTCCACACGGACATGGCGACGCCGCCGATCCACCTCTTCGGCACGGAGGAGCAGAAGCAGCGGTACCTCGTGCCGGCCATCGCCGGCGAGAAGATCTCCTGCCTCGGGATCACCGAGCCCGACGCGGGCTCCGACGTCTCCGGCATCCGCACCCGCGCGGTGCGCGACGGCGACGAGTGGGTGATCAACGGGTCGAAGACCTACATCACGAACGGGCACCGGGCCGACTTCATCGTGCTCGTGGCCAAGACGGACCCGGCCGCCGGCCACGACGGCATCAGCCTCTTCCTCGTCGACATGGACCTGCCGGGCGTGATCCGGGAGAAGAAGCTGGAGAAGCTCGGCATGCACGCCTCGGACACGGCGCTGCTCGCCTTCCAGGACGTCCGCGTGCCCGCGGACGCGCTGCTCGGCCAGGAGGGCAAGGGCTTCTACCACATCATGTGGGAGCTCCAGGGCGAGCGGCTGATCGGGGCGGCGGGCTGCGTCGCCGGCGCCCAGAAGGCGTTCGACAAGACGCTCGCCTACGCGACCGAGCGCCAGGCCTTCGGCCGCCCGATCGGGCGCTTCCAGGTGACCCGCCACAAGTTCGCCGAGATGGCGACGAAGATCGAGGCGGCGCGGCAGCTCGTCTACACGACGGCCTGGCGCTTCGCGAACGGCGAGTACCCCGTGCGCGAGATCTCGATGGCGAAGCTCAACGCCGCGCGCGTCGCCTGCGAGGTCACCGACGAGTGCCTGCAGATCCACGGCGGCGCCGGCTACATGCGCGAGTACGGGATCGAGCGCGCCTGGCGCGACATGCGCCTCAACCGGATCGGCGCCGGCACGGACGAGATCATGCTCGACGTGATCGGCCGCAGCTACGGCTTGTGAGCCGCGGGCGCGTCGCGCCGGAGCGACCCGGGGGCGAAGGCGCTCTCCGCGGGGTCGTCCCCGAGCAGGTCGCCGATGATGGCCTGGGCCTGGGCGAGCGTGGACCGCGTCGCGTCCTTGGCCTGCTCGTAGGCGCCGGCCTCGAGCGCCCAGTGGATCGCGGTCAGCCCCTGCACGAGGTTGTCGTGGATCTCGAGCGCCTGGCGCTCGCGGTCCGCGAGCTCGCGCGCGCGGTCGCGGCGGCGGTTCCTCACGCGATCGCCTCCAGCAGCGCGCCCGGGCCGCGGCGGCCGGCGGCGACGGCGCGGACGGTCGCCCGGACGTCCTCCATCCCCGCCGCCTTCTCGAGGTAGCGGTCGGCGCCGAGCGCGAGCGCCTTCGCCGCCATCCGCGACGGCTCGAAGCCCGAGAGCACGACGATCCCCAGCGCCGGGTCGTCGGCGCGCAGCTCGGCGAGCGCCTCGAGGCCGTCCACGCGGGGCATCGAGAGGTCGAGCAGGACGACGTCGGCCTCCGCCTCGCGGACGGCCTCGGCCAGCCCCTCGCCGTCCTCGGCCTCGCCGACGATGTCGACGTCCCCGCCCCACTCCAGGAACGCGCGCAGCAGCGCCCGCAGCTCCGGCGCGTCGTCGCACAGGAACAGGCGGATCCGCTCCGCGGGCCGCGGCACGTCGCGGGCGAGCAGCGTCTCCATCGCGATCGCGGGCACCGCGGGCGAGAACACGTGGCCCTGGCCGATCTCGCAGCCGAGCGCGGCGAGCGTCTCCGCCCGCTCCTCGTCCTCGATCCCCTCCGCGACGACCTCCAGGCCCATCGAGCGGGCCAGGCCGAGCACCGCGGTCACGATCCGGCGCGCCTGCGGCTGCTCGCCCATCCGGCGGATGAACGAGCGGTCGAGCTTGAGCGCGTCGACGGGCAGGCTGCCCAGGCTGGAGAGCGACGACCACCCGGTTCCTCTGCCTCGGCCTGCGGCCTCGTCACCGGGTCGCGTGTTCGTCAGCGACATCAACGATCCGTCGAGGGCGACCCTCGCGTCGAGGGCGATGCCGACGCCGAGCGCCTTCAGCGCGCGCAGCCGGGCGAGGGCGGCGCCGTCGTCGGCGAGCAGCACGGTCTCCGTGACCTCGAGGACGAGCGCGGCGGGGTCGAGCCCGTGCTCGGCGAGGACGTCGGCGACGCGCATGACGAGCGCCTCGTCGTCGAGCTGGCGCGGCGAGAGGTTGACGGAGACCGGGAGGTCGGCGGCCAGCCCGGCGGCGCGCCAGGCGGCGAGCTGCGCGCAGGCCTCGTCGAGCACCCAGGCGCCGAGCCGGCGGATCAGCCCCGTGTCCTCGGCCGTGCCGATGAACTCGTCGGGGCCGACCAGGCCGCGCTCGGGGTGGTGCCAGCGGACGAGCGCCTCGACGCCGCGGATCGCGCGGTCGGCGAGCCGGACGAGCGGCTGGTAGTGCAGGACGAGCTCGCCGCGGCGCAGCGCCTGGTTGAGCTCGGACTCCGTGCGCAGCGCGCGGCGCGCGCCGTCGTGCATCGCGGCGTCGTACCGCGCGCTGGGGCGGCCGGCGGCCTTCGCGCGGTACATCGCGGCGTCGGCCTCGCGCAGCAGGCGCTCGGGCGAGTCGTCGCGGCCCGTGGCGAGCGCCATGCCGATCGAGCCGGACGGGAAGACCTCCGTGCCGGCGACGTCGAGCGGCTCGCCCAGCGCGGCGCTGATGCGGGCCGCGAGCGCCTCGAGCTCCGCCTCGCCGTCGACGCCGTCGCAGAGCACGGCGAACTCGTCGCCGCCGAAGCGCGCGACGGTGTCGCCCGGGCGGGCGGCGGCGTGCAGCCGGCTCGCGACGCCGACGAGGAACGCGTCGCCCGCCTGGTGGCCGAGCGAGTCGTTGATCAGCTTGAAGCGGTCGAGGTCGAGGAACAGCAGGCCGACGGGCCGCCCGCCGGACGCGGCCATGCGGTCGAGCGCGAGGTGGGCGCGCTCGAGCAGGAGCGCGCGGTTCGGCAGCCCGGTGAGCGCGTCGCTCATCGCCAGCGTGGCGAGCCGCTGCTCGGAGTGCTTGCGCTCGACGGCGTGGCGGACGGCGCGCAGCAGCGCGGGGCCGGACGTGTCGCCCTTGATCAGCACGTCCTGGGCGCCGGTCTTCACCGCGCGCAGCGCGACGTCGTCGTGCGTCCAGCCCGTGAGGACGACGATCGGCAGGCCGGGCGCGGCGGCGCGCAGGACGTCGAGCGCGTCGAGGCCGTCGGCGTCCGGCAGCCCGAGGTCGAGCAGCACGCAGTCGGGCCGGTCGCGGACGACGGCCTCGCGCGCCGCGGCGAGCGTCGGCGCGCGGCGGACGTGGACCTCGCCGCCGCCGGCGTCGGCGAGCTGCATCTTCACCAGCGCGACGTAGGCCTCGGAGTCCTCGACCATCAGGAGGCGCATCAGCGGGCCTCCCGGTCGGGCAGGGAGACGCAGAAGACGCTGCCGCCGCTCTCGGCGTCGTCGACCCAGATCGCGCCGCCGTGGCGCTCGACGATCCGGCGGCAGAGCGCGAGGCCGACGCCGCTGCCGCGCTGGGCGCCGCGCGGGTGCAGGCGGCGGAAGAGCTGGAAGATGCGCTGGCGCTCGCCGTCCGGGACGCCCTCGCCGTCGTCGGCGAACGTGAGCTGCCAGCCGAGGCCGCGGCGCTCGGCGCCGACGTGGACGCGCGGCGCCTCCGGCGCGCCGTGGCGGACCGCGTTCGCGATCAGGTTGGCGAACAGCGTGCGCAGCTCCTCCGGGTCGCCGGGCACCACCGGGAGCGGCTCGCGCGTCACGACCGCGTCGCGCGCCTCGAGCTCCCCGGCGAGGTCAGCGAGGACCGTGTCGAGCGTGCCTTCGCAGTCGACGTCGCGCGCCAGCGCCTCGCCGTGGCCGAGGCGGCCGTAGGCGGCGAGGCCGTCGAGCATCTCCTCGGCGTGGCCGGCGGCCTCGCGCAGGGCGGTGAGGTAGGAGCGGTCGCGGGGCGCCAGCGCCGGGGCGGCGTCGGCCTCCAGCAGGTCGGCGAACCCGCTGACCGCGTGGATCGGGGCGCGGAGGTCCTCCGAGGCGAGCGCGGCGAACTCCGCCAGGTCGGCGTTGGAGCGCTCGAGCTCCTTCGAGCGCAGGTCGAGCGCGGCGTGGGCGCGGCGGGCGCGGGCCTCGGCGGCGGATGCGGTGTCCAGGACGGACTTCATCTGCAGGCGCTCCTCCGCCAGGCGGCGCTCCGCGGCGATCCGCGGGGTGACGTCGCGGGCGACGGAGAGCACGCTGGCGGCGTCGAGGTCCACGGTGGCCCACTCGACGTGGCGCTCGCGGCCGGCCGGATCGGCGACCGCCATGGTCGTGCGGCCGGGCAGGCGGTGGCCGGCGGCGCGCAGGCGGCGGCGCTCCTCGACCGTGGCGCGGTCCTCGGGGGTGACGGCGAGCTCGCGGGCGTCGAGGCCGATCAGCGCCGCGGCGGGGCGGCCGTAGACCTCCTCGGCGGCCGGGCTCGCGTGGACGATCAGGCCCGACGCCTGGTCGACGACCAGCACGGCCCCGCCGAGGTCGTCGAGGCCCTGGGCGATGGCGCCGACCACCTGGGCGCGGAGGCGGAGCCTCCGGGCGGCGGCGAGCAGCGCGAGGCCCAGCGCGACGACGACCGCGGCGCGGACCGCGAGCCCGAGCGCTCCGTCGAGGTGCAGCTCGGCGAGGACGAGGAGCGCGAGCACGGTGCTCGAGACCGCGGCCTCCAGCAGGAACGGGCTGACCACGCCGCGAGCCGAGGGCTCGAGTGCGGCGACCAGGCGCTTGACCGTCCTGGTCTGCGCGATGGGAGTCGGGCGGCGTCCTGCCATTGTCCTTCTGCCCATGGGTGATCGGCCGGTCGGCGACCGGGACGCATACCCCGAATCGGTGAAGCCGCGGCCAACCGGCCGTACGGGGGCCCCGGGTGAGGCAGAATCGGGCTCTCGACCGAGACTTTGAACCAGGAGGACCGAGGAATGGGAGTGCTGGACGGGAAGGTGGCGATCGTCACCGGATCGGCGCGCGGCATCGGCCGCGCGACGGCGGAGCTGCTGGGGGAGCACGGCGCGCAGGTCGTGATCAACGACCTCGACGCGGACGTGGCCGAGCAGACGGCCTCCGAGCTGCCCGGCGAGACGGTCGTCTACGGCGGCGACCTGACGAAGCCCGGCGCCCCCGACGCCCTCGTGCAGACGGCGATCGACGCGTGGGGCAAGGTCGACATCATCGTCAACAACGCGGGCTACACCATCGACGCGCCGATCCACAAGATGGGCGACGAGGCGTTCCAGCGGATGCTCGACATCCACACCGTCGTCCCGTTCCGCGTGATCCGCGCCGCGGCGCCGCACCTGCGCGAGCCGGCGAAGAAGGAGCGCGAGGAGGGCGTCGAGGTCTTCCGCAAGATCGTCAACGTCTCCTCGATCTCGGGCACGATGGGCAACGCGGGGCAGGCGAACTACTCCGCGGGCAAGTCGGCCGTCGTCGGGCTGACCAAGACGCTTGCCAAGGAGTGGGGCCAGTTCAAGATCAACGTCAACGCGGTCGCGTTCGGCTGGATCGAGACGCGGCTCACGGCATCGAAGGTGGACACGAACCAGATGGAGATCGACGGCCAGAAGGTCCAGCTCGGCATCCCGGACCAGATGCGCGGGATGGCCTCGATGCTCATCCCGCTCGGCCGCACCGGGACGCCGGAGGAGGCCGCCGGGGGCGTCTTCTTCCTCTGCTCGCCGTGGTCGAACTTCGTCCACGGCCAGGTGCTCAACATCACCGGCGGCCAGTTCACGGGCATGACGACATGAAGCTCGTCAAGCCGGCCTCGGACGCACACTCGACGCCGCGGGGGATCTTCGGCGGGTCGGAGATCTCCCAGGCGACGACCGGCGCCACGAACATCTTCATGGGCCGCTTCCAGGTGCCCGCGGGCGCCCAGTCGCGTCCGCACTACCACGAGAACTGCGAGAGCGCGCTCTACATGCTCTCGGGCTCGATAGAGATCCGCTGGGGGGACCACCTCGAGGACACGCT
>JBEVIG010000223.1:0-31922 GCA_040510855.1 Solirubrobacteraceae bacterium | reverse complement strand
GCTCGAAGCCGCCGCCGCAGTTCGGGCATACGCCGCCGAGCCGCTCCGAGACGCATTCGGCGCAGAACGTGCACTCGTAGGTGCAGACGGGCGTCGGGCGAGTCCGGAGGGAGGTCGCGATCGCAGCACTCGCACGACGGTCGCAGCTCGAGCACAGCGCGATCGTAACCGCACGCGCCCTGGGGTCGTGACCTGATTCTTGGCGTGCAGACTTGGCCCCGGCGCTCCCGGTGCGCGAGGATCACCGAATGCTCGTGGAAGTCAGCGCGGGTGCCTTCTTCCTGGCGGGAGCGGTCGCCTGCGGTGCCGCCGCCCTGCGCGGCCGCGCGCGCGGCGCGCGGCTGGTGCTCGCCCTCGCGCTCGCGACGGCGGGCGCCGGCGAGCTGGCCGGTGAGCCGGAGTGGGCGGCGATCGCCGCCTGTGCGATCGCGGCCGTGGCGGTGGCGCTGCTCGTGGTCGCCCGCTTCGGCCCCGTCGACCGGCTGTCGTGGCTCGACGCCGCGATGGGCGCGTCCTCGACGGCGGGCGTGGCCGTGGCGGTAGGCGCGAGCCCGGTCGAGGCGGTCGGCGCCGCCGGCGTGGCCGGCGGCTTCGCGCTCTGCCGCTGGCGGCCCGGCTGGTCGGTGCTGCTCGCGGTCGCCGGGCTCGCCGCGCTGGCCGCGGGGCCGTGGCTCGCCCTCCCCGCCGCGCTCGCCATGGTCGCCGCCGCGTGGGTCCACCAGCCCCCGCCCGAGCCCGGGCCGGAGTTCAGCCCGGTCGTCCTCACGATCATCCTCGTCTTCGCCACGGCCGCGCTCACCCTGCTCACCGTCGGGCAGTTCGCCGCGATCGACCCCGTCGCCACCGCGCTCGCGACCGTGACCGTCCTCACCGGCATGGCCCGCGCCGGGCTGACGGTGATCGAGCGGCTCCGCGACAGCCGCTCGCAGGCGCGCACCGACGACCTCACCGGCCTCGGGAACCGCCGCCACCTCGTCGACACGCTCCACTCCCCGATCGCGTCCGCGACCGAGCACGAGGGCGAACTGGCGCTGCTCCTGATCGACCTCGACGGCTTCAAGGAGCTCAACGACACGCTCGGCCACCACGCGGGCGACGAGGTGCTGCGCCAGATCGGGCCGCGGCTCGGCGGTGCGATCCGCGAGCACGACACGCTCGCGCGGCTCGGCGGCGACGAGTTCGCGCTCGTGCTCGCGCCCGGCGACGAGGCGACCGCGAGCACGGCGGGGCTGCGGCTGCGGCGCGCGCTCGAGCGCTCCTTCCACGTCGAGGACATCGCGGTCCACGTCGACGCGAGCGTCGGCATCGCCCTCTTCCCCGAGCACGCGCGCGACCCGATCGGGCTGCTGCAGCGCGCCGACGTCGCGATGTACGAGGCGAAGCGGATGCGGACCGGCCACGAGGTCTACCTGCCCTCGCGCGACCACCACAGCCGCGAGCGGCTCGCGCTCGTCGGCGAGCTGCGCGACGCGATCGACGCCGGCCAGCTCGTCCTGCACTACCAGCCGAAGGCGGACCTGCCGGACGGCGCCGACGGCGGCGTCGAGGCGCTCGTCCGCTGGCAGCACCCGCGGCGCGGGCTGCTCACGCCGGCGCACTTCCTGCCGCTGGCGGAGCAGAGCGGGCTGACGCGCGCGCTCACCGCCTACGTCCTCGACCGCGCGCTCGAGGAGATCGGCGCGCTCGGCGGGGAGCTGGGCGTCGCGGTCAACCTCGGCCCGGCCGACCTGCTCGACTTCGACCTCCCGGAGGGCGTCGCGCTCGCGCTCGAGCGCCGCGGCTGCGCGCCTGAGCGGCTCACGCTCGAGGTCAGCGAGGACCTGGTCGCCGCCGACCCGGAGCGGACGCTGGAGGTGCTGCGCCGCCTCCGCGCGCTCGGCATCCGGATCGCGCTCGACGACTTCGGCGAGGGCCAGTCGTCGCTGCGCCACCTGCGCGAGCTCGAGCTCGACGAGCTCAAGGTCGACCGCCAGTTCGTGCTCGGCATGGCGGGCGACGCGCGCGACCTGGCGATCGTCGCCGCCACCGTCGACCTCGGCCACCGGCTCGGCCTCCGCGTGGTGGGGGAGGGCGTCGCGACGCGTGCAGCCTGGGCGGCGCTCGTCGCCCACGGCTGCGACGAGGCCCAGGGCGACCTGCTCTCCCGTCCCCTGCCGGCGGCGGAGCTGCGGGCGTGGCTGGCCGCGCGCGAGATCCCGGCCCGGCGGCGCGTCCGCGACTAGCGCCAGCGGGTGCCGCTGGACCAGCGGCGTCGCTCGGCCTCGGCCGCCGCGAGCTGCCGCGCGCGCTCGTCGTCGTGGTCACGCTCGCGGCGCATCAGCTCCTCGACCTTGCGCGCCGTCCTCGCCGCGCGCCGCTCGTCCGGCGGCAGTCGCTGCTCCTGGACCCAGCTCCCGACCCGTCGCATCGTGTGGGGCAACTCGCTCCTCCCCGGAGTCGTGCTCGCCCCCGACCCTACGCCCGCGGGACCGCGGCGCGCAACCCGTCCCTCAGAAGATCTCGGGGCACCACGGCGCGACGTCGCCGCGGAAGGCGGCGGACGCGCGGGCGAGGCTGCCCGGGGTGCGCTCCTCGACGCGGCCCGCGCCCGCGAGGTCGAGCAGCGTCGTGCCGCCGAGGTAGGCGGCCCCGAGTGCGGCGGCCTCGAGCACGAGGTCGGGCTCCCGGCCGGTCGGCGCGCAGCCGGAGGCGCTGAGCTCGTAGCGGCCCTCGGTCCACGGGCAGAACGCGTCGCGGACCTCGATGACGACGTCCGGGTCGCTCGCGTAGGTGCGCGCGGAGAGCGCCGCGGGGACGTCGACGATCCGGACCCAGAGCGCGTCCCACAGCGTCCGGCGCAGGGCGCGCGGGTCGGCGAGCGCGAGCCACAGCGGGTCGTCGGACGGGGCGAGCTCCCACGTGACCGTGCGCGTGAGGTCGAGGTCGAGCAGGTAGGCCCAGATCGCGGCGTGGCCGGCGGGCGAGGCGCTGACCAGCTCGCGGACCACGACCTGGGCCGCGGGCCCGTCGTCGTCCCACTTGCGCTTGACCGCGTAGAGCGCGTAGCCCTCGTCGCACACGACCGCGCGCAACGGCGTCGCGCCCTCGCGCTCCGACTCCGGGTCGTAGAGCCGCTCCTCCCACCACGGACCCGGGCGGGTGAGCATCCCCGGGCGGGTCGGGACCACGCGGTCGTGGATCCCGCGCATCGCCGCGACGTGCTCGCCGGCCGCCCCCGCACGCAGCGTCACCGGCTCCGGCGGCGTGCGCAGCCGCGCCGCCGGGCGGCGCGCCGACAGCTCGAGCGTCTGCGCGGCGACGCCGAAGCCGAAGCGGCCGTAGATCGCGGCCTCCGACGCCCACAGCGCCGCGACCGCCTCGCCCGCGTCGCGGATGTTCTCGAGCTGCCCGCGCATCATCCCCGTGAGCAGCCCGCGGCGGCGGTGCGTGGGCAGGACGGCGATGGCGGTGACCGCGGCGAACGGGACGTGCGCGCCGCCCGGCACGGTGATCGCGCGGGAGAAGAGGCCCGACGTCCCGACGATGGATCCCTCGTCGAACCAGGCGAGCGAGCGCTCCGGCTCGTCGATCTTCAGGTACCGCTTGCGCAGCTCGTCCGTGAGCTCCTCGTGGAAGGCGGTGAGGACGGCGACGCTGAACGCGTCGGACTCCTCGGCGGTGGCCGGGCGGAGCTCCATCACGCCGGCCCGGCGACGCGGTCGACGTGCAGGGCGGGGACGTGGTCCGGGTGCGCGGCCGCCTGCTCGTGCGCGGGGAAGTCGAACACCGCGACCATCATCTGCAGCGGGTACGCGGGCGCCTGCCCGACCGTGCGGACGTGCTCGCCGTCGACGTGGAAGTCGACCCGGCCCGGCCGCCACTCGGCCGCGTAGGTGTGCGGCTCGGCGACGTCGAGCTCGAGCCGCGGCGCCGCGAAGTCGTCCGTGAGCGCCGGGTCGCGGAACGGGTGCACGCCCATCCCGACGGCCGCCGTGCGGCCCGGATCGACCGCGTCGCCGAAGATCTCGAAGACGCAGATCTCCCCGCAGCGGTCGGGCTCGTCCTCCAGCCCGACCATCCAGACGGAGGCCATCGACCGAGGGGAGAGGTCCATCCGCGCCCGGACCTCGAGCGTGCCGTGGTGCGGCGTCCAGCCCCAGTGCGTCGCCTGCGCCTCGCGGACGGTCTGGCCGTCGCGGAACGGCTGTTGCCCGACCGTGCTCCCGACCGGCCCGGAGTGCACGCCGGATTGCACGCCGGAGACGCGGAGCGGCGGCTCGTGGTCGCCCTCGCACCACACCCCGTGATCGACGGGGATCGTGAGGTGCAGCTCGGAGTCGCCGAGCGCGTAGGTCGCGGCGCTGGCCGCCCGCGAGCTCCACTGGGGCAGGTAGTGGGGGACCCAGACCGCCGTGTCGAGCGCGCCGGTGTCGAAGTCGTCGCGGAACCCGCCCCCGGCCATGGCGCGGATGATACGGCCGCTCAGCGCTGCGAGCCGGGCGAGGCCTCGTCGTCGAGGTCGAGCAGCGCGTCGATGTGCGCGACCAGCGCGGCCGCGTGCGGCGTCCCGACCGTGAGCAGCACCTCGCGGCAGGCGATCAGCAGCTCGTCGCGCAGCTCGAGCGCCTCGGCGATGTCGGGCTGCACGGGATCCATCGCCCGCGACGGTAGAGGGTGCGGGGGTCAGATCCCCTGACCGGCCGCGACCTCCTCGAAGATCGCGGTCACGACGAGCGGATCGACGGGCTCGATCAGCGCGGCGCCGACCGAGCGCTCGTCGGGCCAGCCCGAGGCGAGCATCCGCGCACCGGCACCGGCCGCGTCGTAGGACGTCGCCCGCGCCTCGGGCACCCCGTCCTCCACCCACAGCCAGCGGGCGGCGCCGTCGCCCTCGTAGGGGAGCCCGACGCTGCCGGCGTTGACGAAGCGCGTCCCGCCCACGGTGCGGTCGTCGGCCTGGTGTGTGTGACCGGCGACGACGAGCCCCGCGTCGACGCCGCCGAGCACCGCCGCCCAGCGCTCGGGCACCGAGAGCCGCGTGAGCATCTCGTCGTCGCGGCGCGGGCTCGCGTGGCAGTAGAGGACGCCGTCGAGCGCGACGGTGAGCGGCAGCTCGCCGAGCGGCAGCGCGCCCTCCGGGCCGAGCTCGGAGGCGGTGAGCGCCGCCGTGACGGCCGCGAGGTCCTCGGCGGGCGGCAGCGGCAGGCCGACCGCGGCCGCCACCTCGCGCTCGCCGTTGCCGCGCACGAGGTGCACTGGCACCCGGATCGCCCGCAGGCGCTTCAGCACCGCCTTCGCGAACGGCCCCGGCACGGCGTCGCCGCCCACGAGCACCGCGTCCGGGTCGGCGGCCCGCGGGTCCGCCAGCACGGCCTCGAGGGCGTCGATGTTCCCGTGGATGTCGTACAGGGCAAGAACGCGCACGAGGCGGGACAGCGTACCGCAACCGAAAGGTTGCAGGTTCGATGAGTCCGCGCGTCGCCCGCCGTCTCACGAGGCATGACCACCGACGAACAGCAGATCCGCGAGCAGGTCGAGCGCTGGGCGGCGGCCGTGCACGCCGGCGACCTCGACGGCGTCCTCGCCGACCGCACCGCCGACATCGTCATGTTCGACGTCCCGCCGCCGCACGACGGCGTCCGCGGCCTCGACGAGTACCGCGCCACCTGGCCCCCGTTCTTCGAGTGGCAGGCGAGCGGCGCGACGTTCGAGATCCTCGAGCTCGACGTGACCGCCGGCGACGACGTCGCGTTCGCCCGCGCGCTCCTGTGGTGCGGGACGGCCGCGGAGCGCGCCGCCCACCCCGAGCGCCGCCTGCGGCTCACGCTCGGCCTCCGCAAGGAGGACGGCCGCTGGCGCGTGGCGCACGAGCACCACTCGTTCGCCGACGTGAGCTGAGCGCTCAGCGGCAGAGGCGCCAGGCGGCGAGCGCGAGGCCCTGCGCGCAGGCGACGAGGTCGGCGATCGGGACCCACTCGCCGACGGTGTGCGCGCGGTCGATCGTGCTCGGGCCGTACATCAGCGCGGGCGCCCCGGCCTCGAGCGCGTAGGTCGCGCCGTCGTACCACGAGCCCAGCCCGCCCAGCGTGGGAGGCAGCCCGAGCGCCTCGTTCGCCCCGAGCAGCGCCTGCACGCTCGGGGCGTCGACGGGCGTCTCGGACGGGTTGACCTCGGTGTGCCAGGTGAACGTCGGCGGGTGCGCGGCCAGCCACGGGTCGGCCGCGCACCAGGTGCGCAGGAAGCCCTCGACCTCCTCGCGCACGCCCTTGGTCCAGCCGTCGGCGTCCGCCTGCGCCGGCAGGATCAGTGCGGCGAGCGTGAGCTCGGCCGAGTCCGGGATCGTCACGGGCCAGCCCGCGTCGGCCGAGAGGCGGCTGACGACGATGTCGGGCGGGTCGAGCAGCGGGTGGCGGGAGGCGAGCCGGCTGCGCCACTCCGCGCGGAGCTGGTCGACGCCCGCGAGCAGGTGCCGCGCCTTGTCGATCGCGTTCACCGCGCCGCCGTCGCGGAAGCTGGCGTGCTCCTGCTCCGTGTGCCCGGCCCGGCCCGGCACCTCGATCGAGCAGTAGACCGAGCCGCGGCACGCGGGCCAGACCTCGAGGCTGCTCGGCTCCGTGACGATCGCGTAGTCCGCGCCGACGCCGTGACGCGCGCACGCGAGGCCGCCGACGCCGCTCGACTCCTCGTCGGTGTTCGTGCACACGACCAGGTCGCCGGCGAGCCCGCCCGCGGCGGCCACCGCCTCGGCCGCGACCACCATCGCCGCGATCCCGCCCTTCATGTCGCACGCGCCGCGGCCGGTCACACGACCGTCCGCGACCTGCGGGTCGAACGGGTCGGCCTCCCAGCCGTCCTCGCGCCGCGCGGGCACGACGTCGATGTGGCCGTTGAAGAGCAGCGACGTCCCCCCGCCGGAGCCCTTGAAGCGCGCCGCCATCTGCGGCCGGCCCTCGAAGCCGATCCCGCCCGCGGGGCAGAGGGGATGCCCCTCGACCTCGCCCCGGGACGGCTCCCAGACGTCCGCGGCCGCGCCGGTCGCCTCCAGCCGGGCCGCGAGGAAGCGCTGCAGCGCCGCCTCGTCGCGTGCCGGCTCGTCGGGCTCCGAGCGGCTCGTCGTGTCGAAGCGGATCAGGTCGCACAGCAGGGCCACGATCTCGTCGGAGCGCGCGGCGATGCCATCGACCAGCCGGCGCTCCTCGGGCGTCAGGGTCTGGCTCACGGCGCGGCAGTCTACGCCCGGGCCCGCCGATTCCGGCGGGCCCAGGCTCGCGCGATCACCCGCTCGGGGTGATGCGGGCCGGGGGCCGCTGCGCGAGGGTTCCGCCTCACATGCCCCGCTGGCTCTCCGCCGTCCTCGTCGTCGTCGCCTCCGTGCTCGCCTTCGCCGCGATCCTCGCCGTGTGGGTCGACCGGCAGGTGCTCGACACGAGCAACTGGACGACGGCGAGCAGCGAGATGCTCCAGATCCCCGCCGTCCGCAACCGCACCGCCGCCTTCCTCGCGGACAAGGCGTACGAGGAGTCCGACATCGAGGGCCAGATCAGCGCGGTGCTGCCGCCGCGGCTCCAGCCGCTGGCCGCGCCCGCCGCCGGGTTCCTGCGCGACCGCCTGGAGAAGCGCGCGCGCGAGGCCCTCGAGCGGCCCGACGTGCAACAGCTCTGGGAGGACGCCAACCGCACGGCGCACGAGCGGCTCCTGGCCGCGCTGAAGAGCAACGGGCCGGTGACGGTGGACCTGCACCGGCTGCTCGCCGCGGTCGAGCGGCGGGCCGGGGTGGGTGGCCGCGCCGCCGACATCGTGCCCGAGGGCGCGGCGACCGTGACGGTCATCCGCTCGGAGCAGCTCGACTCGGCGCGCAAGGGCGTCCGGATCATGGGCGCGCTGCCGATCGTGCTCGTCGTGCTCTCGATCGCCCTCGCCGCGGCGGCCGTCTTCTGGTCGCCCGGGCGGCGGCGGCGCGTGCTGCGCGGCTACGGGATCGGGCTCGTCGCGGGGGGTGCCCTGGCCCTGGGCGCGGCCGCCTACGCGCGCGACTCGCTCGTCGACTCGCTCGCCCGGACGGCCGAGGGGATCCCCGTCGTCGAGGGGGTGTTCCGCGTCTACAGCACGCTGCTCGTCGAGGCCGCCGTGGCGACGATCTTCTACGGCGCCGTCATCGTGCTCGGCGCCTGGCTCGCGGGGGAGACGCGCTGGGCGACCGCGGTGCGCCGCACGATCGCCCCCTACCTGCGCCAGCCCGAGGTGGCCTACGGCGCGCTGGCCGTCCTCGTCGGCGTG
This sequence comes from Solirubrobacteraceae bacterium, assembly GCA_040510855.1. Lineage (GTDB taxonomy): Bacteria > Actinomycetota > Thermoleophilia > Solirubrobacterales > Solirubrobacteraceae > DASQMT01. The sequence goes on along the minus strand of JBEVIG010000223.1, from coordinate 23,666 downwards.
GTCTTCCTCTGGTGGGCGCCGACGCCCGCGACCCGCAAGCCCGCGACCGCGATCGTCCTGATCGCGCTGCTCGCGCTCGGCCTCGAGGCGCTCCGGCGCCAGACGGCGCGGGAGTTCCCGCCGGACGACCCCGCTCCCGCTCCGTCGCCCGAACCCGCCGTCCCGGCGCCGTGAGCGAGCGGCTCCGCTGGCTCGGGCACGCGACCGTCGGGCTCGAGATCGGCGGCGCCCGGCTGCTCACCGACCCGGTGCTGCGCAACCGCATCGCGCACCTGCGCCGCCACGCGCCGCCCGCCGAGCCGCCGCCCGCCCTCGACGCGATCCTGATCTCGCACGTCCACCACGACCACCTCGACCTGAAGACGCTGCGGGCGCTCGACCCCTCGGCCCGGCTCATCGTCCCCGCGGGCGCGGCGCGCACCGTCCGCAAGCTGGGCCGCGAGGTGGAGGAGCTGTCGCTCGGTGACGAGACGACGGTCGGCGGCGCGCGCGTGCTGGCCGTCGAGGCGCGCCACGACGGCAAGCGCGGGCCGCTGAGCACGGCGGCGGAGACGCTCGGCTACGTGGTCGAGGGCGGCGCGCGGGTCTACTTCGCCGGCGACACGGAGGTCTTCCCGGGCATGGCGGAGCTGGGCAAGGTCGACGTCGCGCTGCTGCCGATCTGGGGCTGGGGCTTCTCGCTCGGGCCCGGCCACATGGACCCCGAGGAGGCGGCGGAGGCCACGGCGCTGGTCGCGCCGGCGATCGCGGTGCCGATCCACTGGGGCACGCTGCTCCCCATCACCGCCCGCGCGCGCCACATGCACCTGCTGAAGCTCCCGCCCGAGCGCTACGCGGCGCGCGTCGCGGAGCGCGCGCCCGGCACGGAGGTGCGGATCCTCCCGCCGGGCGGCGAGATGGCGCTGTGACGCGCTAGGCGGCGGCGTTGTAGGCGCGGACGAGCGCCGAGAGCTGGCGCCGCTCCTCCGAGCCGGGATCGGTGAAGGCGAAGCTCGCCTCCAGCCCGTCGACGCGCACGAGCCTGGCCTCGAGCCGCATCTCGGACGCGTCGCCGAGCGCGAAGCGGATCGTCGCCGGGCCGGCCGCGTGCCACGGTGCCGTGAAGCGCAGCCGGCAGCCGCCGGTCGAGATGTCGGCGGAGACGGCCTCGGCGACGTCGCCGCCGGCCTCCACGCGGGCCCGGAGCGCGAGCGGCGCGCGGGCCGCGCGGCGCCGCTGGCCGAGCCGGAAGCGGTCGAGCAGCCGCAGCGCGAGCGCACCCGGGCGGTCCGACTCGACGACCACCGCGCGCAGCGCGTGGAGGCTGCCGCGCGGGCCGGGGAAGACGAGGTAGGCGGCGGCGGCGACCTCGGCCAGCGCCGCGCGGCCCTCGGCGTCGAGCGCGGCCACGGCGAGGTGGACGTCGGTCTCGTCGAACTCGACGACGACGCAATCGAGCGGTGCGACGGCGCCCGCGAGCTCCAGGCTGCACCGCACGCCTTCGCGGAGCGCCGGCGCCGCCGCATTGGTGCCTGACCCGACCATCTCCGATCGGGTCGGCAATGTGACCGTGGATCTTGAGCTACGCGGGGGCGAGCGCGGCGCGCACCCGCTCGAGCGGGCGGAGGCCGAAGGGCCACAGCGCGCTCACCGAGGGGCGCAGCACCGGGTCCGACGCGTAGACGAGCAGTACGAGCATCGCGGCGTAGACCGGCAGGTGCCCGACGAGCTCGGTCGTGCCGAAGAACCACAGCGTCGCGTTGAACGGGATGCCGGCGAGCAGCACGCACGCCTGGGAGAGCGCGCCCGAGATCAGCAGGAGGCCGAAGAGCACCTCGACGGCGCCGGCGACCCGCGCGAACTCGAGGTCGCTCCACTGCAGGCCGACCTGCTGCGCGACGTTGAACTCCGGGTTCTCGCGGAGGAAGTGGACGGCCATGTCGGGCGTCGCGAGCTTCTCCTTGAAGGCGACGACGATCAGCGCGAGGCCGGCGCACACCTTGAGCGCCCAGACGGCCTGGCCCTGGGCGGCGAGCGACGGCTCGCCGGTGCGGCCGAGCTCGTGGTCGGCCGACCAGCGGCCGGCGCCGGCGAGCAGGACGAAGATCGCGAGGCCGACGAGGTCGATGCGCTGCACGACCGTCCAGGGGCCGAACTCCATCATCCCGAGCGGGCCGGCCGCGAGCAGCAGGCCGGCGGCCCAGCGCGCGTGGTAGCCCGTGGCCATGCCGATCGCGGTGACGGCCATGACGGCGCCGAGCAGGATCCCGGTCGGGTCGGCCCGCAGGTCCATCGCGGGCGAGAGGTAGAAGCCGAGCGAGAGCAGGCCGATCAGCGAGACGGCGAGATGGAGGCGGACGGCGAACGGCATGAACGGCGCCATGCGGGCGAGCCAGCCGACGTCGACGCCCGGATATCGCCGGGCGAGCAGGCGGACGCCGACCGTGACCAGCACGGCGGCGCCGAGGAGGACGAGGGTGAGGGTCTGGGCGGCGAAGGCCCAGTCGGTGGGGAAGGCGTCGGGACCGAACCAGGTCTCGTGCGCGAGGACGGTGGGGAGCATGCGGCGCAGCATCGGCGGGCCGCCCGCCCCTGTCATCCGCGATGCGCCGTGCCCGCGCTGCGGGCTTCTACGGATGGTTGAATCCGCCCGATGGCCGAGGACATGCACGACGTCGCCGCCGCACGGCTGCTCGAGGCCGGACGCTCCCTCGTCGCCGCGCTCGACCTCGAGGTGGTCCTGGAGCGGCTGCTCGAGACCGCGCGGGAGCTGACCGGCGCGCGCTACGCGGCGATCGGCGTGCTGGACGAGCGCCGCCAGGCGCTCGAGCGCTTCCTCACCAGCGGCATCGACGCCGCGAACCACGCGGCGATCGGCGACCTGCCGCGCGGCCGCGGGATCCTCGGCGTGCTGATCGAGGACCCCCGCCCGCTCGTGCTCGCCGACGTCGGCGCGCACCCGCGCTCCTACGGCTTCCCGCACGGCCACCCGCCGATGCGGACGTTCCTCGGCGTCCCGATCGTGATCCGCGGCGAGGCGTGGGGGAACCTCTACCTGACCGAGAAGGCGGGCGGCGAGTTCGGCGAGGCCGACGTCGAGGCGATCACGGTGCTCGCCGACTGGGCGGCGATCGCCATCGACCACGCCCACCTCTACCGCCGCTCGGTCGAGCGGTCGGAGGAGCTCGAGCGCGCGATCGAGGGGCTGGAGGCGACGACGGCGATCTCGCGCGCGCTCGGCGCGGAGACCGACCTCGGGCGGGTGCTCGAGCTGGTGGTGAAGCGCGGCCGCGCGCTCGTGCGCGCCCGCGTCGTCGTGCTGCTGCTCGCCGACGGCGGGCGGCTGGTCGCCGCCGACGGCGCCGGGCAGATCGGCGATGCCGCGCGGACCGCCTCGCTGCCGGTCGCGGGGACGGTCGCCGGCGCGGTGCTGGAGAGCGGCCGGCCCGAGCGCATCGACGACGTCGCCGCGCGCTTCGCGGCCGCCGACGAGGCGCTCGGCGTGCCCGGCGCGGAGACCGCGCTGCTCGTGCCGCTGCGCTCCCGCGGCCGCTCGCTCGGCGTCCTCTGCGCGTTCGACCGGATGGACGACGAGCCCGGGTTCGGCGACCGCGAGGAGGAGCTGCTGCTGCTGTTCGCGCAGAGCGCGGCGACGGCGGTGTCCACCGCGCGGTCGGTCGAGGCCGAGCGGCTGCGCCTCAGCCTGCGCTCGGCCGAGCAGGAGCGCTCGCGCTGGGCGCGCGAGCTCCACGACGAGACGCTCCAGGGGCTCGCGGCGCTGCGCGTGCTCCTCCAGAGCGGGCTCAAGGTCGGTGGCGGCGCGCTGGAGGAGGCCGCGCGGACGGCGGCCGAGCAGGTGACGACCGAGATCGCGAACCTGCGCGCGCTGATCACCGAGCTGCGGCCGGCGGCGCTCGACCAGCTCGGGCTGGCGGCGGCGCTGGACGGCCTGGCCCAGCGCTCGCGGGAGGTCGACGGGCTGGAGGTCGAGGTGAAGGTCGACGTGGACGGCGAGACGCTCGACCCCGACCTGCGGACCGCCGTCTACCGCCTCGTGCAGGAGGCGCTCACCAACGCCGGGCGCCATGCGCGGGCGCAGCGCGTCGAGGTGCGGATCGCGCGCGTGGGCGAGGGGCTCGAGGTGCTCGTCGCCGACGACGGGCGGGGCTTCGACGCGGCCGCGCCCACGGAGGGCTTCGGCCTGGCCGGGATGCGCGAGCGCGCGGCCCTCATGGGGGGGACGCTCGAGCTCGGCTCCTCCGCCGCGGGGACGACCGTGCGCGCGCTGCTGCCCGAGCTCGGCACGGGTCCGTAGTTCGCCGCATCGGTGCGCGGCTCCCCCCGCTTGCGGGGGCTCGCGCCGGGGGCGACAGTGACCGCATGACGAGCGCGATCCGACCGCTGTGCCCCGGCTGCAGGGAGCCGGTCGGCGCCTATGAGCCGCTGACGCGCGTGAGCGCGGCGGCGGCGGGCGCCGAGCCGACGTCGTGGCTCGCCGAGCGCGGCGTGGCGCCCCGCGCGGTGGGCGAGACGCTGTGGCATGCCGCGTGCGCGCGGCGCGCCGGGCTGCGGGCCGGGTGAGCGTGGTGACCGGGCGGCCGTTCCGCGTCCTCGTCGCCGGCGGCGGCGTCGGGGCGCTCGAGGGGCTCCTCGCGCTCCAGGACCTCGCGGGCGAGCGCGCCGAGATCGCGCTGCTCACCGCCGGGCGCTACCTGACCTACCGCGCGCTCTCGGTCACCGAGCCGTTCGCGGCCGAGCCGCCGGCGCGGTACGAGTGGGCGCCGATCGCCGCCGACCGCGGCGTCCGGCTCATCACCGACGTCGTCACGCGCGTGCACGCGGAGGAGCGGCGGGTGGAGACGCGCGACGGGCCTGACGAGACCTACGACGCGCTGCTGCTCGCGGTCGGGGCGCGGCCGGAGCCGGTCGTCCCCGGTGCGCTGACCTTCGCCGGCCCGCGCGACGTGCTCGCCGTGGGCGAGGCGCTGCGCGCGCTCGCCGCCTCCGGGCCGGGGCGCAAGCGCGTCGTGTTCGTCGCGCCGTCGGGCGTCGGCTGGACGCTGCCGCTCTACGAGCTCGCGCTGCTCACCGCGCACGGGGCGCGCGAGACCGGCGCCGCCCTCGAGGTCGAGGTCGTCACCCGGGAGGACGCGCCGCTCGGCGTGTTCGGCGGGGCGGCCAGCGCCGAGGTCGCGCGGCGGCTCGCCGACGCGGGCGTCGGCGTGCGCACGACGACGTTCGCCACCGAGGTGGCCGACGGCGCCGTCTGGCTCGAGCTGGAGGGACCGCTCGCCGCCGACCTCGTGATCGCGCTGCCGCGCCTGGCCGGCCCGCGGCTGCCCGGGCTCCCGGCCGACGAGGACGGCTTCGTCCCGGTCGACCGCTACGGCCGTGTGCGCGGCGCCGAGCGCGTCTGGGCCGTGGGGGACATGACGACCCGCCCGCTCAAGCAGGGCGGGCTCGCCGCCCAGCAGGCCGACGTGGCCGCCGCCGACATCGCGGCGATCGCCGGCGCCGCCGTGACGCCGCTCCCGTACGAGCCGCGCCTCCAGGGCGTATTGCTCACGGGCGGCGAGCCGCTCTACCTCGAGCGCCGCCCGACCGCGCCGCCGACGTCGACGGCCGGCGAGGGCTTCCTCTGGTGGCCGGCGCACAAGGTCGCGGGCCGCCGCGTCGCGCCCTACCTGGAGTCGCGCGGATGAGATCGCCGGCGCGGGTGCTGGTGGCGGGCGGCGGCGTCGCGGGGCTGGAGACGGTGCTGGCGCTCCAGGCGCGCGGCGAGGACCTCGCGCCGGAGCTCCTCGCGCCCGCGCGCCACTTCGTCCACCGGCCGCTCGCCGTGCTCGAGCCGTTCGCCGAGGAGCCGCAGACGCTGCGGCTGCCGCTCGCGGCCTTCGGGCGCGAGCGCGGTGTGCCCGTGCACCGCGATGCGCTCGCGCGCGTGCTCGCCGCCGAGCGGGCCGTGCTCACCGCCGACGGCGCCCGGCTCGAGTACGACGCGCTGGTCGTCGCGCTGGGCGCGCGGCCGCTCGAGGCCGTCGCGGGCGCGCTGACGTTCCGCGGGCGCCAGGATGCCGGCCGCGTGCGCGAGCTCGTGCAGCTCGCGCGTGAGCGGCGCGTGCGCGAGCTCGCCTTCGTCGTGCCGCCCGGGACGACCTGGTCGCTGCCGCTGTACGAGCTCGCGCTCCAGGCCGCCGGGGCCGTGCGCGGGGCCGCGCGGCTCACGCTCGTCACCCCGGAGCCCGCCCCGCTCGCCGCGTTCGGCGAGCGCGCCTCGGTCGCCGTCGCGGCCGTCCTCGCCGAGCGCGGCGTGGCGGTGCGGACCGCGACCGCGGCCTGGGAGGTCGCGGGCGGCCGGCTGCTGACGGACGCCGGCGAGCTCCCCTTCGACGCGGTGGTCGCGCTCGCGCGGCTGACCGGCCCGCACCTGCGCGGCCTCCCGTCGGACCCGCTCGGCTTCGTGCCGGTCGACGAGCACGCGGCGGTCCTCGACACGGACGGGGTCTTCGCCGTCGGCGACGTCGCGGCCGCGGGCGCGAAGCAGGGCGGCCTGGCCGCGCAGCAGGCGGATGCCGCAGCGGCCGCGATCGCGGCGCGGGCGGCCGGGGAGCCGCTCCCGCCCGTCGCGCCCCCCGTCCTGCGCGGGGCGCTGATCACGGGCAACGGGACGCTCTACCTCCGCCACGAGCGCGGCGGCGCCTCCGAGGCGTCGTGGGAGCCGCTCTGGTGGCCGCCGGCGAAGCTCGCCGCGCGCCACCTCTCGCACCACCTCGCGACCCGGCTCATCCCGGCCTGAGGCCGCCCGCGCCCGACGTTGATACGTCCCTGGAACCCGAACGTCGGGTTCGCGGCGCCGGCGCACGGCGGCTCGACGTTGTGCGCAACTCGAACGAGGGTCCTCCGCAGACTGTTGCGGAGGACTACGGAACCCGCTGGGAAGTGGGCGATCCCGCACCTATGGTCGGCGGCATGGACATCGTGATCGCCGGCGGCGGGGTCGCCGGACTGGAAGCCCTCCTGGCCCTCGGCGCGCTCGCCGGCGACCGGGCCCGCCTGCGGCTGATCAGCCCGGACCCCGAGTTCGCCTACAAGCCCCTCGCCGTCGCCGAGCCGTTCGCGCTCGGCTCCACCCTCCGCGTCCCGCTCGAGCGGATCGCCGGCGCCGCGGGCGCCGAGTTGATCCCGGGCGCCGTCGAGTCCGTCGACGACGCCGCGGGCGAGGTCCGGCTCGACAGCCGCCGGGCCGTTCCCTACGACGCGCTGCTGCTCGCGCCCGGCGCCCGCGCCGTCGACGGCGTCCCGGGCGCGACGACCTGGCGCCCCGGCGGCGACCCGGCCGTCTACGGCGGCCTGCTGCGCGACCTCGAGGAGGGCTACGCGCGCAAGCTCGCGATCGTCGTCCCGCCCGGGGCGACGTGGCCGCTGCCCGCCTACGAGCTCGCGCTGATGACCGCGGGCGAGGCCGCCGGCATGGGCCGGCCCGCCGAGATCGTCGTCGTGACGCCGGAGCCGGAGCCGCTCGCGCTGCTCGGCCCGGCGGCGTCCGCGGCCGTGGCGGAGGAGCTCGGCCGTGCCGGCATCGCGCTGCGCACCGGCGTGCTCGCCACCGTCGAGGACGGCACGCTCGTGCTCGAGCCCGGCGGGGAGCGGATCGAGGGCGCCCGGATCTACTCCGTGCCGCGGCTGCTCGGCCCGGCGATCACCGGCTTGCCCGTCGACGACGAGGGCTTCGTGCTCACGGACGACGACGCGCGGGTCGAGGGCTGCACCCGCACCTGGGCCGCCGGCGACGGCGTCCGCTCGCCGCTGAAGTTCGGCGGCCTCGCGACCCACGAGGCGCGCCGCGCGGTCGCGGGCATCGCGGCGGCGCTCGGCCTCGGCCACGTGCCCGACCCGGGCGAGCCCGTCGTCCACGGCCGGCTGCTGACCGGCCACGGCGCGCGCCGCCTGCGCGGCCGCGGCGACGGGGACGCCGCGCCGCTGTGGTGGCCGGCGGGCAAGGTCGCGGGCGAGCACCTGCCGCGCTGGCTGCACGAGCAGGGCCTCGTCCCGCAGGGCCCGGCCGGCGAGCCGGGCGGTGGGGTGGAGGTCAACCGCACGCTCACGGCGCTGCGCGCCGTCGAGGCGCGCTACGTCCGCGAGCTCGCGCGCGGCTGAGGGTACGCGCGGCGGCCGGGGATCGACCGCCGCGCGCAGCCCTCAGATCAGGACGGCGTCAGCTCTGCCGCGACGTCCTGACCCGAGCCGTTCGTCACGGGGCGCTGGGCGACCAGCGGCTCCGCCACCGGAGCCCGCTGCACGAGCGGGTCGGTGTCGAGGGCCCTGTAGAGCCCCACGCACAACCCGATCATCACGAGCATGAACGGGGCGGCGGCGATGATCGACGCCTGCTGGAGCGCCTCGAGCCCGCCGGCGAGCAGCAGGATCGACGCGGACGCGCCGGTGGCGACGCCCCAGAAGATCGTCACCCACCGCGGCGGGTGGAGCACGCCGCGCGACGACAGCATGCCCATGACGAGCGAGGCCGCGTCCGCGCCGCTGATGAAGAACAGCGCGACGAGCACGATCACGACGAACGACGTGAGGCTCGAGAGCGGGAACTGCTCCAGGGTCGTGAACAGCCCGATCTCCGGCGCCTGGGCGACCGCCGAGGCGATGTCGGTACCGCCGAGCTGGAGGTCGATCGCCGCGCCGCCGAGGATGGCGAACCAGACGAACGACACGCCGGTCGGGATCGCGAGCACGCCCAGGACGAACTCGCCGATCGTCCGCCCCTTGGAGATGCGCGCGATGAACGTGCCGACGAAGGGCGCCCAGGAGATCCACCACGCCCAGTAGAAGATCGTCCAGCCCGCGAGCCACTCCTGGTCGCCGAAGGCGCCCGTCTGGAACGAGCGCGGGACGATGCTCGAGACGTAGCCGCCGATCGACTCCGCGAGCGTGTCGAGGATGAACACGGTCGGGCCGACGACCAGCAGGAACGCCAGCAGCAGCACGGCGAGGACCATGTTGCCGTTGGAGAGCCACTGCACGCCGCGCTCCACGCCCGAGACCGCGGACACGATGAACATCGCGGTGAGCGCGGCGATGATCGCCACGGCCAGGCCGTTGGACGGCTCGACGTCCCAGAGGAAGTCCATGCCGGACGTGATCTGCAGCGCGCCGAGGCCGAGCGACGTGGCGCTGCCGAACAGCGTCGCGAAGATCGCGAGGCCGTCGATGCCGCGGCCGATCGGGCCGTTCACGCGGTCGCCGATCAGCGGGCGGAAGGCCGACGAGATGAGGTTGGGCGCGCCCTTGCGGTGCACGAAGTAGGCGAGCGCGAGGCCCACGATGGCGTAGATCGCCCACGGGTGGAGCGCCCAGTGGAAGTACGAGTACTCCATGGCGACCTCGGCCGCCTGGGGCGTGTTCGGCTCCGCGGCGCCGTTGGGCGGCGCGGCCATGTGCGAGAGCGGCTCGCCGACGCCGTAGAACATCAGGCCGATGCCCATGCCGGCGCTGAACATCATCGCGATCCAGGAGGTCTTCCTGAACTCGGGCTGCTCGCCGTCCTGGCCGAGCCGGATCTTCCCGAAGCGCGAGACGCCGATGAAGATGGCGAAGGCCAGGAAGCCGAGGGTGCCGAGCACGAAGAGCCAGCCGAACTTGTCGATCACCCAGCTGAGCACGGAGTCCGCCGTACTCGCGAGGCTGTCGGTCTCGAGCACGCCCCAGAGGACGAACCCGGTCACCACGACGGCAGCCGGATAGAAGACCAGCGGGTCGATCCCGCGGGCCCGCGAACGGGGTTCCTGCACCTGGTTCCTCCTCTGGCCCGGTGCCTCACGACGGCTCGTGCCACTTGGCACGATCCCCAACGGGGCGTGATATATCACGGGTCTCCGCGAGCCGTCAACGCGGCCGGTACCGTCTCGGACATGGGTGAGATCCGCCTCGTGCTAGCCGACGACCACGCGGTCGTCCGCTCCGGCCTGCGCATGCTCCTCGACGCCGAGGAGGGCCTGTCCGTCGTGGCCGAGGCGGGCGAGGTCGACACCGCGAAGCGGATGGTCGCCGCCCACCGGCCGGACGTCCTGATCCTCGACCTCAACATGCCCGGCCCGGCCAGCCTTCCGGCGATCCCCGAGCTGTCGCAGCGCACGGCGGTGGTCGTGCTCACGATGCAGAACGACCCGGCGTTCGCGCGCGAGGCGCTGCAGGCCGGCGCGCGCGGCTACGTGCTCAAGGAGGCCGCCGACGCGGAGCTCGTGCAGGCGGTGCGCGCCGCCGCCGAGGGCCGGACCTACCTCAACCCGGAGCTCGGCGCCAGGCTCGCCGCGGCGCCGCCCCCGTCAGGGCCGCCCGACGACCTCACGGAGCGCGAGCTCGAGATCCTGCGGCTGATCGCGCTCGGCCACACGAACGCGGAGATCGGCAAGCAGCTCTACCTGAGCGTCCGCACGGTCGAGTCGCACCGCGCGCACATCCAGCGCAAGACGCGCCGGACGACGCGCGCGGAGCTCGTCCGCTACGCGCTCGACCACGAGCTGATCGCGGACTGAGCAGGGTTGCGCGCGGCGGCCCCCCGGCCGCCGCGCGCGGAGTTGCGGGCTACTGCCCCAGCCAGCTGTCGACCTTGTCCTGGTTCTCGGCGATCCAGGCCTTGGCCGCGTCCTCGGGATCCTCCTTGTCGCCGGCGATCGCCTTGGCGACGGCCTCCTGGTCGTCGTTCGTGAGCTCCATCTTGGAGAGCACGTCGTACGCCGGGGAGCCGGAGTCGGCGAACTTCTTCGAGAAGAGCTTCTCGATCACCGTGACGTCGTACGCGCACTTGTACTGCTCGACGTCACCGCCCGCCTTCGCGTCGTCCTTGCAGTCCGGGGTGCGCTCGGGGAGCTTCACCTCGGCCAGGTCGTACTCCTGGTTGTAGAACTGCGGCGTGTACCAGTAGAAGAGGACCGGCTTGTTCTGTTTGTAGAGCTGCGTCCAGCGCGCGACCTGCGCCGGCTCGGCGCCCGCGGTCACGTGCTTGAGGTTGAGGCCCAGCGCCTCGATGAGCTCCTTGTCCTTCTGCACGTACGAGGGGTCGCCGCCCAGGAACATGCCCTGGTCGCCGGACTCGGGCGTCTTGAAGAGATCCTCCTGCCCCTTCAGGCCCTCCCACGTCTCGAACTCGGGGTGCTCGTCCATCAGGTACTTCGGGATGAACCAGCCGATGTGCCCCTCGACGCCGAGCGGGCCGCCGTCGACGACGGTGCCGGCCTCCTCGATGAACGTCTTGTACTCGTCCGTGTGCTGCCAGTCCTCGAGCACGGCGTCGACCTTGCCGTCGGCCATCGCCTGGAACGCCGGGATCTCGGCGATCTTCGTGATGTCGACCTCGCAGCCGAGGTTGTCCTCGAGCACGGCCTTGGCGATGTAGACGTTCGCGGTCGAGCCCGCCCACGCGTTCTCGTTGATCGTGACCTTGCCGCAGTCCTCGGCCGGCGCCGAGTTCGCGGTCTCGTCGCCGGACCCGGCCGACGATCCGGTGTCCTCCTTCTCCTCGCCGCACGCGGCGACGCCCAGCGCCAGGGCGAGTGCAACCGCCAGGGCGCCGTACCTCCTCCGTTGGCCCATCATGAGTCCCCTCATCGTGGTTGACCTCCTCCGGTCCTGCCGGCCCCGTGCCCGCTCTGCGTGACGCGGTCCAGGGCGATGCCCAGCGCGAGGATCGCCAGCGACGCGACGACCCCTTCGCCGAACTCGTTGCGCTGCAGCCCGCGGGCGACCATGTCGCCGAGCGCGCCCGAGCCGACCAGGCCGCCGATGACCACCACGGCGAGGACCATGATGATCCCCTGGTTGACGCCGAGCATGATCGACTCGCTCGCGAGCGGGAGCTTCACCTTCCTCAGCACCTGGCGGTGCGATGCGCCGAACGACTCCGCGGCCTCCACCGCGGCCGGCGGCACCCCGCGGATGCCCGCGGTGACGAGCCGGATGACGACGGGCACGGCGTAGAGCACCGAGGCCACCACGCCCGGCACGCGCGACACCGGCATCAGGTAGATGAACGGGATGATGTAGACGAGCTGCGGCAGCGTCTGCAGCGTGTCGAGCAGCGGGCGCAGGAGGCGCTCGACGCGCGGGCTCTCGGCAGCCCAGACGCCGACGGCGACGCCGATGACCACGGCGAGCGCGGTGGCGACGATCACCTGCGAGGCGGTGTCCATCGCCGGATCCCAGACGCCCATGACGCCGATCGAGGCGAGCGCCACGAACGCGGTGATCGCGGCGCGGCGCCCGCTGATGATCCAGGCGATCGCGCCGAGGCCGAACAGCGTGACGAACCACGGCGTCTCGACGAGGAAGACGCGCAGCGGCTCGAGCGCGTACTCCACGAGGAAGTTGCCGATCGGCTCGGTGATCCCGAAGACGAACGACGTCGGGTCCTGGACGTAGTCGAGCACGGACTGGATGACGTCGAGGAGCTGGTCCTGGATCGTCGACGTGTAGACCGTCGTGGCGGTCTCGAACTCGTCCGGGTAGATGTCCTGGACGCCGAGTGCCCGCGAGAGGAGCACCACCGCGAGGCAGGTGCCGAGCGTCGCGGCGGTCATGATCCGGCCGCGGCGGCGCTTCTCCTCGGTGAGATGGCGGCGCGTCGGGTCGGTCCGGTCGGCGATCGCCGACGTCGCGCGGTCGAGCGCGATGGCCATGATCACGATCGCGGCGCCGGCCAGCAGCGCGAGCGCCGCGTCGGAGTACAGGCCGTTCGTGACCACGTCGCCGAGCCCGCGTCCGCCGATCAGGCCCGCGATGACCACGAGCGACAGCGCGAACATGATCGTCTGGTTGAGCGAGAGCAGGAGCTGGCGTCGCGCCAGCGGGAGCTGCACCTTGAAGAGCGTCTGCGCGGGCGTCGCGCCGAGCGCGTTCGCGGCCTCGACGGTGTCGGAGGTCACGCCGCGGATGCCGAGCGCAGTGATACGCACCGCGGGGGGGACCGCGTAGATCATCGTGCAGATGACCGCCGCGGCCGGGCCGACGGAGAAGAGGATCACCACGGGCATCAGGTAGGCGAAGGCCGGGATGATCTGCATCGCGTCGAGCGCCGGCGTGATCGTCCGGTGCACGCGCGGGTTGCGGCCCGCCCAGATGCCGATCGGGATGCCGATGATGAGCGAGAAGGCGACCGCCGCGAGCATCAGCGCGAGCGTCTGGATGCTCGGCTCCCACAGCCCCATCAGCGCGAACGAGATGAACGCGGCGAGCACGATCAGGCCCGCGCGCAGGCCGCCGAAGCGCGCCACGATGAGCGTGCCGGAGACGGTGACGCCGAGCCAGGTCATCCACAGCAGCGCGTCCGTGAACGCGTTCACCGTCCACTCCGCGATCGCCCGGAAGGCGTCGAGGATCGAGAAGATGACGTTCGGGTCGGTCGCCGAGCGCTGCTCGATCAGCCAGCCCTGGAAGTCGTCGAGCTCGTCCGGCAGCGCGCTCCAGACGAGCGACGTCGGCCACGGGAAGTCGCCGCTCGCGACCGCGTAGCACAGCAGCATGACCACGAGGACGCCCAGCACCTGCGCCGGGCGGCTCCGCAACCGCTGGGACGCCGCCGGCAGCGACGGCGTGGCGACGCCGCTAGCGACCGCCACCCTCGTCCTCGCCGGGGGCGGGACCCATCGCCTGCAGCACCGCCACGCGGTCGACGATCCCGACGACCTTGCCGCCCTCGACGGCGCGCACGGTGTCGTGGGCCGCGACGACCGGCACCGCGTCCTTGACCGTCGTGGCGACGTCGAGCTCGGGCCCGGTCGTCACCTCGCCGGGGCGCGCCTCGCGCATGATCCAGCGCAGCGTGAGGACGTGCGTGCGGGGGATGTCGCGCACGAAGTTGGCGACGTAGTCGTCGGCGGGGGAGCCCACGAGCTCCTCCGGCGTCCCGAGCTGCACGATCGCGCCGTCGCGCATGATCGCGATCCGGTCGCCGAGCCGCAGCGCCTCGGGCAGGTCGTGTGTGATGAAGAGCATCGTCTTGCCCGTCTCGTGCTGCAGGCGGATGACCTCGTCCTGCATGTCGCGGCGGATCAGCGGGTCGAGCGCGCTGAACGGCTCGTCGTAGAGCATCAGCTTCGGGTCGACGGCGAACGCGCGGGCGAGGCCGACGCGCTGCTGCATGCCGCCCGACAGCTGGTCGGGGAAGGAGTTCGCCACGTCCTGGAGGCCGACGAGCTCCAGCATCTCGGTCGCGCGCGCGAGCCGGTCGGCCTTCGAGACGCCCTGGATCTCGAGGCCGAACGCGACGTTCTCGATCACCCGGCGATGCGCGAGCAGCCCGAAGTGCTGGAAGACCATGGAGACCGTGTGGCGGCGCAGGTCGCGCAGCTCGCCGGCGTCGGCGCCCGTGACGTTGCGGCCCAGGATCGTGATGTCGCCGGCCGTGGGCTCGATCAGGCGGATCAGCGTGCGGACGAGCGTCGACTTGCCAGAGCCGGAGAGGCCCATCACCACGAAGACCTCGCCCGGCATGATCTCGAGCGAGACGTCGCGCACGGCGATCGTGCAGCCCGTCTTGTCATGGAGCTCGCGGCGGGAGAGGTCGGCGTCGGGGGAGCCGAGGACCTGCCCGGACTTCGCCCCGAAGATCTTCCACACGCCGTCCGCGCGGACCAGCGGCTCGCCGGCCGCGAGACCCGCCTGCTCGCCCCCGGGCGCGTCCGCGGCCACGGTGTCGGGCGCCTGGCTCATGCGCCTGACAGGAGATATATCAGCGCCATGCCGCCGGACCCTACCGGGGCGTCCGGCGGCTGGCAACCGTTGTCACGAACCCCTAATACAGGGGTGCTCAATTGGCGCCGATGACCACCGTCTGGAGCTCCGTGAGCAGCTCCAGCGAGTGCCGGCCGCCGACCCGGCCGCTGCCGGAGTCCGAGCCCGCGCGGCCGCCGAACGGGAGGTGGTTCTCCCAGTAGTTCGTGGTCTCGTTGATGTTCACGAGGCCCGTCCGCACCTCGCCCGCGAAGCGCAGGCCCTTGCGGAGATCGTTCGTGAAGATCGCGGCCATGAGACCGTACGGCGAGGCGTTCGTCTGCTCGATCGCC
The DNA here is from genome assembly GCA_040510855.1 of Solirubrobacteraceae bacterium. Classification (GTDB taxonomy): domain Bacteria; phylum Actinomycetota; class Thermoleophilia; order Solirubrobacterales; family Solirubrobacteraceae; genus DASQMT01. Next base: position 8,619 of record JBEVIG010000223.1, on the reverse strand, counting down.
TCCTCGAGCGAGGCGATGGCGACGATCGGCGCGATCGGGCCGAACGTCTCCTCCGTCGCGGCCTGCGCGTCCGCGGGGACGCCGTCGAGGATCGTCGCCGGCCAGTACAGCGCGGTGGGGTAGCCGCCCGCGCGCTCGCCGCCCGCGACGACCGACGCGCCGCGCATCACGGCGTCCTGGACGTGCTCGTCCATCTTGGCCGCGACGGGCTCGTTGTTGAGCGGGCCCATCTGCGTGCCGTCGAGCAGCGGGTCGCCGAGCTGCGACTGCTTCAGCGCGCGCTCGGCGAGCGCGGCGACGAAGTCCTTGCGCACGGCCTCGTGGACGAGGAGCCGCTCGCCGGCCGTGCAGCTCTGGCCGGCGCAGAGGAAGCAGGCGGTGATCGCGGCGTCGGCCGCGGCCCCGACGTCGGCGTCGTCGAGCACGACGAGCGGCCCGTTGCCGCCCATCTCCAGGAGCAGCGTCTTGCCCGCGGCGCGCTGCGCGATCTTCCGGCCGGTCGCGGTGGAGCCGATGAAGCCGACCGCGACCGTGTCGGGGTGGGAGACGATCGCGTCGCCCGCGACCGGGCCCTCTCCGGGGACGAAGTTGAAGACGCCGGGCGGAAGGTCGGCCTCGGCGAAGCACTCGGCGAGCAGGCCGGAGCACACGCTCGTGCTCGGCGCCGGGGTCCACACGACGGTGTTGCCGACCGCGAGCGCTGGCGCGACGATCTCCGCCGGCATCGTGTAGGGCCAGTTCCAGGGCGTGACGACGGCGACCGGGCCCTTGGGGCGGCGCATCAGGAGCACGTGCGCGCCCGGCGTCATGCTCGGCGGGATCGAGCCCTCGAGCCGCAGCCCGTCCTCGGCCGAGCCGCGCAGCATCGCGACCAGCTCGTCGACCTCGTCGTAGGACTCGGCGATCGGCTTGCCCTGGTCGAGCGTGCACGCGCGGGCGAGCTCGTCGCGGCGGCGCTCGGCCGTGGCGGCGACGCGGCGCAGGGCGTCGGCGCGCTCGAAGGCGGTCGCGGCGGCCCAGCCGCGGAACGCGGCCTTCGCGGCGGCCACCGCCCGGCCGGCGTCCTCGACCCCCGCCTGGGCGACGTGCCCGAGCGACTCGCCCGTCGCGGGGCTCGTGGCCTCCGCCGTCCCCCCGGCTTCCGCGTCCTGCCACTCGCCGCCCACGAAGAGGCGCGTCATCGTCGTCGTCGCCATGGGCGAAGATATATCAGCGGGGTTGCGCCAGGACGAACGGCAACGTCAACGGCGGCTGGGTGGGGGAGCGGGATGAACGCCGGCGTCAACGTCGGAAGCGCACGTGGGTCGACCACGCTTCCGACGTTCACTTGCCACGGTGACGTCAACGTCCCAAGGGGCGGCGATCCGAGAAGGCTTCCGACGTTGACGCCGGCGACCGACCTGCCTCCCTACCCAGCCGGTGTTGACGTTGACGTTCGTCAGCCGCGGCTGTACGCCGCGAGGATCTCGCGCTGGAAGGCCTGCACGTGCTCGCGCATCAGCCGCTGGGCGCGGTTCGCGTCGCGGGCCAGGAGCGCCTCGAGGAGGTGGACCTGGTCGTGGACCGCGTGCGAGAGGCCCGGGACGCGGTCGAGGACGACGTACCAGACCCGTAGGGAGAGGGCGAAGTAGCGCTCGAGCGTCGTGACCAGGTAGGGGTTGCCCGACTCCTCCCACACGAAGTGGTGGATCCGCTCGTCGACCTGCATGAGCGCGTCCGCCTCCTCGATCCGGCCGAGCTCCTCCACCTCGCGCAGCATCGCCTCCGCGCGCTCGCGCCCCGGGCGCTGCATCCGCCGCGCGGCGAGCGCGGCCGCGAAGCCCTCGAGCTCCGCGCGCACCTCGGTGATGTGGACGATGTCGGCGGCGTCGACGTCGGAGACGAACGTGCCGCGGCGCGGCTGGATGGCGACGAGCGACTCGTGCGAGAGCCGCTTGACCGCCTCGCGCAGCGGGGTCCGGCCGATGCCCAGATCGGCCATCAGCTCGTCCTCCCGCAGCGCCGTGCCCGGGCGCAGCTGGAGGGTGACGATGCGATGGCGCAGCTCGTGGTACGCGTGGTCCGCGATCAGCGACGCGGAGGGGGACGGGGAGGCGGCCATGGCGTGCTGTGCCGATGATAAGCCTGCCGGCCGACCGAATCGCGCGGTTGACCGGCTGCGTGGCCACTGATATATCACGAGGCGTGGACAGCGCCGCGGTGCAGCAGGGCGGCTGGCTCGGGACGGATGCGGTGCACGCCGCCCGCGGGCGGATGGCCGACCTCGTCCGCCACACGCCGGTCCTGACCAGCCGCAGCCTCGGGGAGCGTTGCGGCGGCACGATCCTCGTCAAGGCCGAGAACCTCCAGCGGACGGGCTCGTTCAAGCTCCGCGGCGCCCTGAACAAGCTCGGCAGCGTCGGCAAGGGAACGGGCGTCGTGGCCGGCAGCGCGGGCAACCACGCGCAGTCCGTCGCCTACGCCGCGCGCGCACGCGGGGTCCCGTGCGAGGTCTTCATGCCCGCCGGCGCGTCGGTGGCCAAGGTGGCCGCCGTCCGCGGCTTCGGCGGCGTCGTCCACCTCGGCGGCGACTCTGTCGACGAGTGCGTCGCCCTCGCGCGCGACCGCGCCGCGCAAACCGGAGCCACGTTCGTGCACCCGTTCGACGACCCGGACGTGATCGCCGGCCAGGCGACCGTCGGCCTCGAGCTGCTCGAGGACGTCGAGGACCTCGCCACGATCATCGTCCCCGTCGGCGGCGGCGGGCTGATCAGCGGGATCGCGGGCATCGTCAAGGAGGCGCGGCCCGGCGTGCGCATCGTCGGCGTGCAGGTCGAGGCGTGCGCGCCCTACCGCGACGCGGTCGCCGCGGGCGAGCCCGTCACCGCGGTGGCGAAGCCGACGATCGCGGACGGCATCGCCATCAAGCGCCCGGGCACGCTCACGCTCCCGCTCGTCACCCGCTGGGTCGACGAGCTCGCGGTGGTGGGGGAGGACGACGTCGCCGAGGCGATCGTCCGCCTGCTCGAGCGCGCGAAGCTCGTCGTCGAGGGCGCCGGCGCGGTCGGCGTCGCCGCGCTGCTCACCGGCGCGGTCAAGCCCGCGGCGAGGGGCGCGACCGTCGTCGTGCTCTCCGGCGGCAACGTCGACGCCGGGCTGCTCGCCAGCGTCGCCCACCGGCAGGAGACCGCCGAGGGCCGCCGCCTGCGCTTCTTCACCCGCATCGACGACCGGCCGGGCGGTCTCGCGCGCCTGCTCACCGGCGTCGCCGCAGCCGGCGGCAACCTGCTCACGGTCTCCCACGTCCGCGACGGGGTCGCCCTGCACGTCCGGGAGACCGGCGTCGAGCTCACGATCGAGACCCGCGGCCCGGACCACGCCGACGAGATCGCCGGCGCGCTCGCCGCCGACGGCTACGACGTGGAGCGCTTCCCGGAGGGCGGATGACCGCGGCCGCGCCCGTCGACACCCGCGCGGCGCTGACCGCGCTGCTGCGCCGCCCGCGCTTCGAGATCCTCCCGCTCGACGGGATCGAGGAGGAGGTCATGGCGCACCTGCGCACGGACGCGCGCGTGACGGTCACCGCCTCGCCGCGCAAGGGGCTCGAGGCGACGCTCTCGCTCTCCGAGCGGCTCGCCACCGCCGGCTACACCGTCGTCCCGCACCTCTCGGCCCGGCTCGTCCGCGACCGGCCGCACCTCGAGGAGGTCCTCGACCGGCTGCACGCCGCCGGCGTGCGCGAGCTGTTCGTCCCCGCGGGCGACGCCGAGGAGCCAGGGGCGTTCCACGGCGCGGCGGACCTGCTCGCCGCCATGGGCGAGCGCCGCCACCGCTTCGACGAGGTCGGCATCACCGGCTACCCGGAGAGCCACCACCTGATCTCCGACGAGGAGACGATCAACGCGATGTTCGCGAAGGCCCCCATGGCCACGTGCGTCATCAGCCAGATCTGCTTCGACCCGGACGTCATCGGCGGCTGGGTCCGCGCCGTCCGCGCCCGCGGCACCCACCTGCCGATCTGGATCGGCCTCCCGGGCAGCGTCGACTACGCGAAGCTCGTCCGCATCTCGATGAAGATCGGCCTCGGCGAGTCGGCGCGCTTCCTGCGCCACCACGGCAGCTGGATGTCGCGCCTGATGACCCGCTCGTTCAAGCCCGACCCGCTCATCAAGGGGCTCGGCCCGCTCTACGCCGACCCGGAGGCCGGCATCGCGGGCTTCCACCTCTACACGTTCAACGAGGTCGCGAAGACGGAGCGCTGGCGGCGCCGGATGCTGGAGAAGCTGGCGCCGCGGTGACACCGGCGGCGGCGTCGAGCAGCCAGTCGGCGAGGTAGCCGGCGAACGAGGGGCGGACGAGGATCCGGTAGACCGGCTCGAGCTCCGTCTGGTGCAGGATCACGGCCGCGCGCGCGAGCAGCGTCTGCGCGCAGTCGCCCGGGCCGAAGGTGCGCGGGTGCAGGTCGAGCGAGCAGCCCGCAGCGAGCACGTCGCGTGCGTGCGGCCCGCGCAGCTCGAGCACCGTCCGGTTCGCCGACAGCCCGATGACCGAGCCGATGTCGCGCGGCAGCGCCTCGGCGAGCGTCCCCTCGAGCGCGCGCCCCGAGTCCGGCGGCCCGACCACGAGCCACTCGTCCGGTCCCAGCCACAGCGCCGTCCGCGTGCCGTCGCCGGTCGTGGTGTTGGGCACGTCGGGCAGCGGGAAGCCGAGCGCGGCCGCCACGACCGCGAAGCCGGCGGGGGAGCCCGCCCGGCGCGGCGACGCGCCCGGTGCGTCGTGGAGCCGCACGCCGACCTGGGCGAGCAGGGGGAGCTCGCGCAGCCCGACGGGCGCCGCGGCGAGCTCGGCCGCGCGGTGGGCGAGGGGGCTACGCGCCGTCACGCCGCGCCCCCTCGGGGTCGTAGAGCACCGGGTCGGCGACCTCCGCGCGCACGACGCGGTCGATCAGCGGCACGAGCACGGTCTCGCCGTTGCGCCCTCGGCCGCCGGCCAGCAGCGCGAGGCAGAACGGCCGGCCGAGCGCGGCGCTGTCGTAGCTCGACGTCACGTGCCCCACCATCGGGCCGCCCTCCTCGAGCACGAGCTGCGCCCCCTCCGGCAGCCGCTCCTCGGGCAGGAGCGCGACGAGCTGTTTGCGGTCCTCGCGCATGGCGTCGATCCGCCGGTGCGAGCGCTTGCCGACGAAGTCGTGCTTGCCCTTCGCGATCATCCACGCCAGGCCGGCGTCCTGCGGCGTCACCGTGCCGTCGGTCTCCTGCCCGACGATGACGTAGCCCTTCTCCGCGCGCAGCACGTGCATGGTCTCCGTCCCGTACGGCGTGATCCCGTGCGGCTCGCCGGCGGCCCACACCGCCTCCCACATCGCCAACCCCTCCCAGGCCGGGACGTTGATCTCGTAGGCGAGCTCGCCCGAGAACGAGATGCGGGCGACGCGGGCGCGCATCCCCGCGACGTCCGCGTCGCGGATGTCCATGAAGCGGAAGCGCTCGGCCGAGACGTCCAGCTCGGGCGCGAGCGCGGCGAGCACGTCGCGCGAGCGCGGGCCGACGACCGCGACCGTCGCCCACTGCTCGGTGACCGACGTGCAGTGCACGCGCAGCTCGGGCCACTCCGTCTGCAGCCACTCCTCGAACCAGTCGAGCACGGCCGCCGCGTTGCCCGTCGTCGTCGTGACGAGGTAGCGGTCGTCGGCGACCCGCATGTGCACGCCGTCGTCGAAGAGCATCCCGTCGGCGGTGCAGAGGATCCCGTACTTGCAGCGATCGGTGCCCAGCTTCGCGAAGTCGCCCGTGTAGAGCCGGTTGAGGAACTCGGCGGCGTCCGGCCCCTGGACGTCGATCTTGCCGAGCGTGGAGGCGTCCATCATCGCCACGCCCTCGCGCGCCGCGCGGCACTCGCGCAGCACCGCGGCGTCCATGTCCTCGTCGCCGCGCGGGTAGTACCAGGGCCGCTTCCACTGCCCGACGTCCTCGAAGATCGCCCCGTGCGCCTCGTGCCAGGAGTGGATGGCCGTCGTGCGCACGGGGTCGGAGAGCACGCCGCGGTCCCGGCCCGCGAGGAGGGAGAACGGGACCGGGACCGCAGGCGGCCGGTGGGTCGTCGGATGGACCGACCCCATCTCCGCGCCGAGCAGCCCGGCGAGGACGCCCAGCGTGAGGACGCCGGAGGTACGCCCCTGGTCGTTCGCCGTGCCGATCGTCGTGAAGCGCTTGACGTGCTCGGGCGAGCGCAGGCCCGCGCCCACCGCCTGGTGGAGGTCGGCGACCGTGGCGTCGCGCTGCAGGTCGAGGTAGTGCCCGTCCCAGCCCTCGCCCTCCTCCGGCTCGACGGCGAAGAGCGCGAGGGGCGGGCGGCCCGTGCCCGCCGTGGCGGGCGGGACGTGACCGTTCGGGCCCGCGGGGAAGCCGGACGCCTCGGCGGCCGCCGCGCCGGCGGCGGCGCCCTCGGCGACGCCCGTGGCCGGGTCGCGCGTGCCGTTGGCGGCGCCGACGACCGTCCAGCGGTCCGGCGCCTCGTCCGGCAGGAAGGCGGCGCGCGCCTCGTCCCAGCGCAGCGTGCCCTGGGCCTGCGTCCACAGCTCGAGCGACGGGTTCCAGCCGCCCGCGACCAGCAGCAGGTCGCAGGGGACGGACCACACGTCGCCGCCGGACCGGATCCGGGCGGCGCTCAGCGCGTCGCCACCCTCGGTGCCGCACACGACCGCCCCGTCGCGCGCATCCGCCACGGCGGCGATGCCGACGCCCGCGCGCTCCAGCACCTCCGCGGCCGCGTGGCCCGAGTCGTCCGCGGCGAACAGCACGGCGGTCGAGCCCGGCGCCACCGCGTAGCGCTCCACGTAGGCGGCCGCGGCCGACGCGAGCATGACGCCCGGCCGGTCGTTGCCGGCGAAGGCGACGGTGCGCTCCACGGCACCGCTCGCGAGGATCACGCGCCGCGCGCGGACGTGCCACAGCCGGTCCCGCTGGGCGAGCACGACGTAGCCGTCGTCGTAGGCGCCGACGGCGGCGGTGCGCGTCAGCACCTGGAGCTCCTCGGCCGGCGCGACCTCGGCGGCGAGCACCGGCGTGCGCTCGGCGAGGATGACCCGCGCGCCGCCCGCGGCGGCCGCCGACGCCGCCGCGCACCCCGCGGCGCCGCCGCCGATCACGAGCACGTCGCAGTGCACGTGGCGCTTGTCGCGGTGCGGCGGCGCGCTGTCGGGCACCAGCCGCCCGCGGCCGGCGAGCGACGCCACGGCCAGGCCCTCGACCAGCTCCACCTCGGTGGCGCGCAGCATCGGCTCGGAGATCCCGTCGTGCGTGACCTGGACGAGCGCGCACGGGTCCTCGGGCCCGATCCCGACGATCCCACGCGGGCGGCCGTGGTAGATGCTGCGCCAGGCGCCGCGCACGCCGTCGGCCAGCAGCGCCGAGGCGAGCGTGTCGCCGCGCAGCCCGCCCATCTCCCGCCCGTCGAAGGTGAAGCGCACGGTCGCGCCGCGGTCGATCCGGCTGCCGCCGGAGGCGAGGCGCGTCACGGCCGCGGCTCCCCGGCCTCGTAGGACGAGATGACCTTGTGCGTGGCCGTGTCGCGGATCACGTTGAACCAGCGCCGGCAGCCGCCGCTGTGCGACCACCGCTCGGCCCACGGCCCCTTCGGGTTGTCGCGCACGAACAGGTACTCCGCCCAGGCGGCGTCGTCGAGCGCGTCGGGGTCGGCGGGGTAGGGGATGTGCGCCTGCCCGCCGTAGTGGAACTCGGTCTCGTCGCGCGGGCCGCAGTAGGGGCAGGGGATCCGGAGCATCAGCTCAATGGGCCACGGCGGCGGCGCCGTGCTCGTCGATCAGCGCCCCGGACTCGAAGCGCTCCAGCGCGAACGCGGCGTTCAGTTCGTGCGGCTCGTCGTGGGCGATGGTGTGGGCGTAGGTCCAGCCCGAGCCCGGCGTGCCCTTGAAGCCGCCGGTGCCCCAGCCGCAGTTCACGAACAGGCCGTCGACCGGCGTGTGCCCGACGATGGGCGACGCGTCGGGCGTCGTGTCGACGATCCCGCCCCAGGTGCGTAGCACGTGCGCCTGCGCGAACAGCGGGAAGAGCTCGAGCGCCGCCGCCATCTGCGCCTCGATGACGTGGACCGCGCCGCGCTGGCCGTAGCCGTTGTAGCTGTCGATGCCCGCCCCCATCACCAGCTCGCCCTTGTGCGCCTGCGAGACGTAGACGTGCACGGCGTTGGACATGACGACGCACGGCAGGACCTGCTCGAGCAGCTCGCTCACGAGCGCCTGCAGCGGGTGCGACTGGACCGGGAGGCGCAGCCCCGCCAGCGCGGCGAGCACGGAGGTGTGGCCGGCGGCGGCGAGCGCGACCTTCCCCGCCCGGATCGGCCCGCGCGAGGTCTGCACGCCCGTCACGCGGCCGCCCTCGACGTCGATCCCCGTGACCGCGCAGTCCTGGAGGATGTCGACCCCCAGCGCGTCGGCGCCGCGCGCGTAGCCCCACGCGACGTGGTCGTGCTTGGCGATCCCGCCACGCGGCTGGTAGGTCGCGCCGAGCACGGGGTAGCGCACCTCGGCCGACGTGTTGATGATCGGGCAGACCTCCGCGACGCCGGCCGTGTCGAGCCACTCCGCGTCGATCCCGTTGAGCCGGTTGGCCTCGACGCGCC
>JBEVIG010000222.1:0-6769 GCA_040510855.1 Solirubrobacteraceae bacterium | reverse complement strand
ACTACGAGCCCGAGCTGGCCGGCCTGCGCCCTCCCGGCCGGCGCTTCATCGGCGTCGCGGGCTTCGACGTCGTGCGCGGCGACGACGGCGTGCTGACCGTGCTGGAGGACAACCTGCGGACGCCGAGCGGGATCGCGTTCGCGGTGGCGACGCGCGCGGCGCTCGCGGCGACGCTGCCGGAGGAGGCGCTGGCGGGCGTGCAGCCGGTCGAGGGCGTCGTCGACCTGCTGCGCGAGGCGCTGCTCGCCGCGGTCCCGGACGCCGCGCCGGATCCCGGGGACCCGCACGTCGTGCTGCTCACGGACGGCGCGGGCAACAGCGCGCACTGGGAGCACGCCTGGCTGGCGCAAGCGCTCGGCCTCCCGCTCGCGCGGCCGGACGAGCTGCAGGCGCGCGGCGACCGCGTCCTGCTCGGCGGGCGGCCCGTGGACGTGATCTACCGGCGCACGGACGAGGACCGCGGCGACTCCGCGGTCGGCAAGCTGCTGGTGCCCGCGATGCGCAAGGGCACGATCGGCGTCGTCAACCCGTTCGGCACCGGCGTCGCCGACGACAAGCTCACGCAGGCCTACGTCGAGGACATGGTCCGCTTCTACCTGGGCCAGGAGCCGCTGATCCGTTCCGTGCCGACGTACGACCTGGCGCGCGCGCTCGACCTGCGCGAGGCGCTCGACCGCTTCGAGGAGCTCGTCGTGAAGCCGCGCTCGGGCAGCGGCGGGCGCGGCGTCGTCATCAACCCGCACGCCAGGCCCGAGGACGTCGAGACGGTACGACGGGCTGTAGTCTCGGACCCCGGCGCCTGGGTGGCGCAGCCCATGATCTGCCTCTCGACACACCCGACGGTGATCGACGGCCGGCTCCAGCCGCGGCACGTCGACCTCCGGCCGTTCGTGTTCGGAACGGCCGCCGGCCCGCGCATGGCGCCGGCCGCGCTGACGCGGGTGGCGTTCGATCCGGGGGCGCTCGTGGTGAACACGTCGCAGAACGGCGGCGGGAAGGACACCTGGGTGCCGGCGGAGTGACGCGGCCGCCGCTGATCGGCGTGACGACGTCCGAGGTGCGCGCGGCGGTGCTGGCACGGCCGCTCAAGCAGGGCGATCCGGCGCAGCCGGAGATGGCGCTCGGGATGGTCTACATGCGCGCGGTCGAGCTCGCCGGCGGCCTGCCGGTCGTGCTCCCGCCGCTGGCTCCGGAGCGCGTCGGTCCGCTCGTCGAGCAGCTCGCGGGCATCTGCCTCTCCGGCGGCCCGGACCTCGCGCCCGCCGGCTACGGCGCGGAGCCGGACCCGAACCTCGGCCCGACGGAGCCCGCGCTGGACCACTTCGAGATCTGCGTCGCCCAGCAGGCCGACCGGCTCGGGCTCCCGATCCTCGGCATCTGCCGCGGGCTCCAGGCGCTCAACGTCGCGCGCGGGGGCACGCTGCACCAGCACCTGCCCGACGTCACCGACGGCACGATCGACCACCGGCAGACGGAGCCGGGTCACGTCACGACCCACGCGGTCCGGATCGAACCCGGTTCGCGGTTGGCGGGGATCCTGGGCGGGGAGGACTCGGACGTGAACTCCTTCCACCACCAGGCGGCCGCGGAGCTCGGCCGCGAGCTGCGCGCGGTCGCGTGGGCGCCGGACGGCACGATCGAGGGCATCGAGAGCGACGGCGACCGCTTCGTGCTCGGCGTGCAATGGCACGCGGAGGGCCTCGTCGGGGTGCCCGCGCATCTCGCGCTGTTCGAGACGCTCGTGCGCGAGGCCGGCCGCTCGAACGTGCTCCAGGCCGCCTGACCCGCGATGTGCGGTCTCGCCGGAGAGCTCCGGCGCGACGGGCCCCCCGACCGGGAGGCGCTGGCGCGCATGCAGGCCGAGCTGGCCCCGCGGGGGCCGGACGGCGAGGGCACGTGGGTCGAGGGCCCGGTCGGGCTCGCCCACCGGCGGCTCGCCATCATCGACCTGTCGCCGCGCGGCGCGCAGCCGATGGTCGACGACGCGCACGCGGTCGTGTTCAACGGCTGCATCTACAACCACCGCGAGCTGCGGGCGGAGCTCGAGCGCGCGGGGCACCGCTTCGCCTCGACGAGCGACACGGAGGTACTGCTCAAGGGCTGGGCGGAGTGGGGCGAGGGGATGCTCGACCGGCTTGCCGGCATGTTCGCCTTCGCGCTCTGGGAGCGGGCGACCGGGCGGCTCGTGCTCGCGCGCGACCGGCTCGGCGTGAAGCCGCTCTACCTCGCCGACGCCGGCGGCGCCCTGCGGTTCGCCTCGACGCTGCCCGCGCTGGTCGCCGGTGGCGGGGTGGACACGTCGGTCGACGCGGTGGCGCTGCACCACTACCTCTCGCTGCACGCGATCGTGCCGGCGCCCCGGACGATCCTCCGCGGCGTGCGCAAGCTCCCGCCCGCGACCGTCCTCGTCGTCGAGCCCGACGGCACGCGGCGCGAGCGGCGCTGGTGGGACCCGCCCTTCACGCGCGACCCCGAGCGTGCCGGATGGTCGGGGCGCGAGTGGGAGGAGGCGCTGCTGGCGGCGCTGACCACGGCGGTCGAGCGGCGCATGGTGGCCGACGTCCCGGTCGGCGTGCTGCTCTCGGGCGGGCTGGACTCCTCGCTGATCGCGGCCCTGCTGGCGCGCGGGGAGCAGCGCGAGCTGGCCACGTTCTCGATCGGCTTCCGCGACGTCGGCGACCGCGAGGGCGACGAGTTCGAGTTCTCCGACCTCGTCGCGCGCGAGCTGGGGACGGAGCACCACCAGATCCGCGTCGGCCCGCACCGGCTCGTCGACGCGCTGCCCGACGCGATCCGCGCGATGAGCGAGCCGATGGTCTCGCACGACTGCGTCGCCTTCTACCTCCTGAGCGAGGAGGTCGCCCCGCACCGCAAGGTGGTGCAGTCCGGCCAGGGCGCCGACGAGGTGCTCGGGGGCTACTACTGGTACCCGCCGATGCTGGAGGCCGAGGGCGACGGGCTGGGCACGTACGCGGACGCGTTCTTCGACCGCGACGACGCCGGGGTCGGCGCGCTGGTCGCGCCCGCGCTGCGGGTCGCCGGCGACCCGACGCGCGACGCGGTGGCCGGCTGGTTCACCGCGCCCGGCGCGGACTCGCCCGTCGACCGGGCGCTGCGGATCGATGCGGAGCTGATGCTCGTCGAGGATCCCGTGAAGCGCGTCGACACGATGACGATGGCCCACGGGCTGGAGGCGCGGACGCCGTTCCTCGACCACGACCTGGTCGAGCTCGCGGCGCGGATCCCGCCCGGGCTCAAGCTCGCCGACGGCGGCAAGGGCGTGCTCAAGCGCGCGGCGCGCGGCATCGTTCCGGACGCGGTGATCGACCGGCCGAAGGGCTACTTCCCCGTGCCCGCGCTGGCCGAGCTGGAGGGACCGGTGCTCGCCCTCGTGCGCGACGCGCTCACCTCCCGGGAAGCGCGCGACCGCGGCCTCTTCGACCCCGCCACGGTCGGCGCGATGCTCGCCGATCCGAACGCCCACCGCACGAACCTCGACGGCTCCTCGCTCTGGCAGCTCGGATTGCTGGAGCTCTGGCTGCAAGCGCACGTGCCCTAGCGGGTACGCTCCGCCCCATGGGCGAGGACGTCGCCGCGACGCAGTTCTCCCGCGAGGACCGTCAGCGCTATCGCGACAAGGTCAAGCGCAACCTCGACGTGTTCGCGCGGATGCTGCGCGAGTCGCGGTTCGACGCGGAGAAGCGCTCGATCGGGCTGGAGATCGAGCTGAACCTGACGGACGACGCGGGCGACCCCGCGATGGCGAACGCCGAGGTGCTCGAGCGGATCGCCGACGACGCGTTCGTGACCGAGCTCGGGCAGTTCAACGTCGAGATCAACATCCCGCCGCGGTTGCTCGAGGACGAGGTCTTCGACGCGCTGGAGGAGCAGATCCGCGGCTCGCTCAACGCGGCCGAGGACAAGGCGCGCGAGGTCGGCGCGCACATGATGATCGTGGGCGTCCTGCCGACGCTGCAGGAGCAGCACCTGCACGCGCGGGCGCTGAGCGCGAACCCGCGCTACGCGCTGCTCAACGAGCAGATCTTCGCCGCGCGCGGGGAGGACCTGCACCTGTCGATCGCGGGCGTCGAGCGGCTGAGCGCGTACGCCGACTCGATCGCGCCCGAGGCCGCGTGCACCAGCGTGCAGCTCCACCAGCTCGTCCATCCCGAGGACTTCGCCGCCCACTGGAACGCGGCGCAGGCCGTGGCCGGCGTGCAGATCGCCGTCGCGGCGAACTCCCCCTTCTTCTTCGGCAAGGAGCTCTGGCGCGAGACGCGGATCGCGCTGTTCGAGCAGGCGACGGACACGCGGCCCGAGGAGCTCAAGGCCCAGGGCGTCCGCCCGCGGGTGTGGTTCGGCGAGCGCTGGATCACCTCGATCTTCGACCTCTTCGAGGAGAACGTCCGCTACTTCCCGGCGCTGCTGCCCCTGTGCGAGGACGAGGACCCGGAGGAGGTGCTCGAGCGCGGCGACACGCCCGTGCTGGCCGAGCTCAAGCTCCACAACGGGACCGTGTACCGCTGGAACCGGCCGGTCTACGAGGTCGTCCGCGGCCGCCCGCACGTGCGCGTCGAGAACCGCGTGCTGCCGGCGGGCCCCACGGTCGTCGACATCCTCGCCAACGCCGCCTTCTACTACGGGCTCGTGCGCGCGCTGGCCGAGAACGAGCGCCCGATCTGGTCGCAGATGTCGTTCTCGGCCGCGGAGGACAACCTGCACGCGGGCGCGCGCGACGGGCTCGACGCGCGGGTCTACTGGCCGGGCGTCGGCGACGTGCCGGTGAATGAGCTCGTGCTCCGGCGCCTGCTCCCGCTCGCCCACGAGGGGCTCGAGCGCTACGGCGTCGATCCGCACGCGCGCGACCGGCTGCTCGGGATCATCGAGCGCCGCTGCGTCACCGAGGTCAACGGCGCGACGTGGCAGAGCCGCATGTTCCGCAAGCTCTACGAGGAGGACGGGCGCGACCGCACGGACGCGCTGCGGGAGATGACCGTGCGCTACCGCGATCTCATGCACGCGAACGAGCCCGTGCACACCTGGCCGGTCTGAGCCGGCGGCCGCGGCGGCTCAGCGGACGGTGACCGGGATGCGCTCGACGCCGTTGTTGACGTAGCCCTTGAGGTTCCAGGGCGGCTCGACGGGCTGGGCGTTGCCGGCCGCGTCCGTCGCGCGCGAGCACAGCACGTGCCGGCCGGGCGGGGCGTCCCAGGCGAACGACCAGCCGCGCCAGGCGCGGTCGCCCAGCGGTGCCTCGAGCTCGGCGTCGGCCCAGGTCGCGCCGCCGTCCGTGCTCACCTCGACGCGCTCGACCGGCGCCCAGCCCGACCAGGCGCGTCCGCGCAGCGTGCACGGGCCGACGTCGAGGAAGCGGTCGCGCGACATGAAGTCGGGGATGCCGGGCGGGACGGTGAGCGAGCGGGGCAGGATCCGCGTGACCAGGTCGCCCGCCGTGCCGTCGGCGTCGTAGAGGCGATAGCCCGTGGTCTGCTGGTAGCCGTCGAACGGCTCGGTGAGCGCGGTGACCCCGGCCAGCCACTTCACGTGCGCCATCCCGTACCAGCCCGCGATCACGAGCCGGAGCGGGAAGCCGTGCTGCGGCGGCAGCGGCTCGCCGTTGAGCGCGTAGGCGAGCAGCGCGTCGTCGCCGAGCGCCTCCGCGAGCGGCAGGCTCCGCTCGTAGACCTGCTCGACGCCGCCCTCGATCCCGCGATCCAGGCCGGTGAAGAGGATCTCGACCACGTCGTCGCGCACGCCCGCGGGGCCGAGCACGTCGCGCAGCCGCACGCCCGTCCACTCGCCGGTGCCGACCGCCTCGACCAGCCACGGCTGGGAGATCGGCCGCGGCTCCATCAGCGCCCGGCCGTTCCCCGCGCACTCGAGCGTGACCGGCATCGTCACCGCGGGGAGCGCGCGCAGGTCGCCGAGCGAGAGCGAGGCGGGCGCGCCGACCGCGCCGCCGACGTCGAGCCGGAACGCTGCGGGGTCGACGACCGGGATGTCGTAGTGGATCAGGAGGTAGTGCAGCCCGGCGGGCGTGATCGCGTGGCGCAGCGCCTCGAGCGGGATGCCGTGATTGCGGGCCGCGAGCCGGAGCTCCGCCTGGCTGATCCCCTCGAGCGACGTGCCGGCCGGGGCCTCCATCGGGCGCGATGCTACCGCTCGCCGACCTCGCCGAGCACGGGCTTGACGTCGACGACCGGGGTGCCGTCGAGCGCCTCGAGGTCGGCGACGCGCCAGCGCGTGCCGTCGACCTCGAGCACGGTCACGCGGTGCAGGCCGATCGGGTTCGGGCGGTCCGGCGAGCGGGTCGCGAACACGCCCGTGGCGGGCCGGCTCAGGTCGCTCCGCGGGTGGACGCGCAGGACGTCGCGGTCCGCGCGGTCGAACCAGGTCAGGACGAGCACTGCGTCGCCCGCGACGGTCCCCTCGAGCGCCTCGGCCACCTCCGGCGCGAACGCGATCCACGCCTCCGGCGCGCCCTCGTCGCCCTGCTTCGGCGCCGCCGCCGCGTGCGTCAGGGGCGACTCCACGATCCCGATCGCTCGCAGCTCCATGCCCGGAGTCCTATCGCAGCTCCCGCTCGGCCTCGTCGACGAGCTCCTCGTGGAGGTCGACCAGGCGCCGCAGGAAGCCGTTCACGAGCAGCAGCGGGCGCTCCCGGTGCGGGAGCTCCGCGGCGGCCGCGGCGCTGTCGTCGAGCCGCCTGCGCAGGTCGTCGAGGTCGTCGCGGAGCGTGGCGAGCGCCGCGCGTGTCGTGTCCGCGCCG
>JBEVIG010000221.1:0-10335 GCA_040510855.1 Solirubrobacteraceae bacterium | reverse complement strand
GGATCTCTCGGCTAGCCCGACGAGCGGACCCCCGCAGAACGACGCGGGGCCGGCTCGCGCCGGCCCCGTGCCGCACGGAGGGAGAGATGCTGCGGGTCCTACGGGTTGAACTGGAAGATGCGCAGCCCGCGGTCGCGGTCCGAGCCGAGGATGTACGTCCGGCCGTTCATCTTGTGGACCTCGACGCCCCAGTAGTTCGAGCCGCCCTCCTCGACGAACCTGCCGACCTCGGTGAAGCCGGAGTCGTCGTAGGCCAGCACGCGCATGCCGAGCGCGTAGTGCGAGACGTAGAACAGGTCCCGGTCCGGATCCGCGGCGACCTCGTGCACGGTCATGTCGCCGTAGCCCTCGGCGAAGGCCGGGTCCTGGTTCTCGGTCGGCGTGTAGATGTCGACCTGCTCCGGGTGGACGCCTCCGCGCTTGTACAGGTGGGTGTAGCCCCAGCCGTCGAAGCGCGCGGCGATGTCGACCGGGTTCGCCGCCCGCGGGCCGCCCGCCGGCGTGCCGGTGGCCGCCGCCGTCGCGTCGCAGGTGTACTCACCCGCCTCCACCGAGAGGCCGAGGATCTTGAAGCCGTCGGTCCGCGACACGAAGATCGCCGGGATGTCGGTGACGGCGAGCATGTTCACCAGCGTCTCGCAGCCGTCCTCGCCCGTGCGGTTGAAGACGACGACCGACTCGTAGCCCGCGGCCTTGGCCAGGTCGATCTTGACCTGGAAGTCGCAGACGCCGCGCTCGATCACCGCGATCTTCGCGCCGGTCGCGGCCGAGGTCGGGAAGCCCGCCTCGCACGCGAGCCCGAGGAAGTGCGTCGGCCCCTGCACCGTGGTGCTGCCCGTGATCGGCTTCGCGTCGCCGGCCTGGATCGCCGTGAACTGGTCGCCGGTGTACGGACCCGCGTCGATCTCGGCGACCACGCGGAACGGATCGAAGTCCTCGTCCGTGGAGGCGAAGAACCGGTTGTCGCGCGAGAACTCGGCCTGGTGGGCGTTGCCCTCCGCCGTGAGGCCGCGGCTCGGCGCCGCCGGGTCGAGCGCCTCGAACTCCGTGTCGGAGAGCGTCACCGGCGCCGCGACGTTCGTCACGTCGACCTGGACGTAGCCGCCGTCCCAGTAGGAGAGCAGCATGATGTCCCTGCCGTCGATCCGCTTGACCACCAGGTCGTGGCTGAAGACGGAGTCACCGTGGGGCCGGCCCGGGCCGGTCTGGGCGGTCTGGTCGAAGTTCCACTCGTTGACCTTGACCGGCTTGGTCGGGTTGGTGATGTCGAGGATGTCGACGTCGGCCTCCTCGAGGTCGTCGACGAGCGCGACGTACCAGCGGCCGGTCTCCCGGTTCTTCCACGCGAACGCGGAGTGCGTCTGGTTGGCCTTGCTCTGCGGCTTGCCCTTCGCCGTCGAGCTCTTGGCCCAGGTGAAGTCGCCCGCGCCCTCGACGAGCTTCTTCGGCGAGTTCGGGTTGCGCACGTCGACCAGCGTGATGCCGCCGACGCCGTTGGTCGTGCCCGGGCACCACTCGTTCTGGTAGACGAGCACGTCGCCCTTGAAGGACGGCGTGTCGAGCGTCACGACCTGCGAGCCCTCGCCCGAGTACGTGTCGACATGGCTCGGCACGAAGCCCTTCTTCACCGGGTTCGCCGGGTTGCTGATGTCGACGATCTGCACGCCGCCGCGACCGCACGACGGCTCGTAGAACATCGTCAGGTAGGCGTAGTTGCCCTTGGCGGACACGTCGGCGACGCGGCCGAGCTCGCCGAACTCCGGCGCGTTGACGGTCTTGCCGATGAGCTGCAGGCCGATGGACTCGGCGGCGACCGACTTGCGGCCGTTGGTGGACCCGTCGGCGCCGTGGCCGTAGGCCGCGTGCTCGTCGAGCGCCGAGTTCAGGAAGCTGTCGGCGCCGTCGAGCTGCGACGGGTGCGCGCCGGCCGTGCCGGCGGCGATGGCGAGAGCACCCGCCGCGGCAAGCCCCGCGCGGGCGATCGAGGTTCTTCTCATCTTCCCCTTCCCCTGCGGCCCCTCCGACCGCGTATGTGGACCCGGAGCCCTTCCGCATCCATGCGGTCGAGCGAATGCGCACAACCTATACACCGGGATCGGGGTTGAGAAGGGCATTGCTATAAACCGCGCCGTGCCCTGGGGAGGGACGCCACTCGTCGCCGTGCTCGCCGCGGCCGCACTCGTCGCCGGCTGCGGTGACGAGGAGCCGGCCGCGCCCGCCGCCCCCGCGGGCGGCTGGGTCGACCCGTCGGGCGAGGAGCCGATCGTCGGCTCCCTCTCGGTCAACCCCGCCGACGGCGTGCCGTGGCTGTCCACGAACACCGGGCTGTTCCGCGTCGTCGAGGGCGCGCGGGAGCCCGAGCGGGTGACGGGGACGCTCGACACGCCGCAGGGCTCCGGCGAGATCTCCGAGCAGCTCGTCGTCCACTTCACCGGCCCGGACGAGCTGCTCGCCTCCGGCCACCCGGCCCCGGAGCAGAGCGACCTGCCCGAGGTGCTCGGCCTCATCCGCTCCGGCGACGCGGGGGACACCTGGGAGTCCGTCTCCGAGCTCGGCCGGGCCGACTTCCACATCATCGACGGCGACGGCGAGCGCGTCGTCGGCGCGCTCTTCGGGATCCCGCAGGTGCTCGTGAGCGACGACGCGGGCAAGACGTGGGCGACGCGCTCGGTGCCCGAGCCGCTGGTGGACCTCGCCATCTCCCCGGCCGACCCGGAGCGCTGGGTCTCGACGACGGCGAACGGGATCTTCCTGAGCGTCGACGGCGGCGGCACCTGGCGCGCGATCGACCCGAAGGCCAACGTCCGGCTCGCCTGGCCGGAGGAGGACGCCCTCTACCGGATCGACCCCGGCGGGCCCGTATGGGTCAGCGCCGACGGCGGCGGGACCTGGGAGGAGCGCGGCAGCACCGGGGGCGAGCCGCGCGAGCTGACGGCCGCGAGCGCCGACGAGCTCTACGCCGCCCTGCTCGACGGGACCGTCTCGCGGTCCGCCGACGGCGGGGCGACGTGGGAGAAGCTGCTCACGCCGTGAGCGAGGGGCGCCGCGGCGCGGCGCCCCTCGCCCATCAGACGGAACGCGGGACTACGGCGAGACCTGGCCCTGGGTCAGGACGACCTCGTCGTTGGCCGTGAGCGGCGGCAGCGTCCCGGCGCCCGGGTCGCTGTAGCTCGCGTTGAACACGGCGCGGATGTTGTCCTCGCCCTCGTGCCCGCTCGCCGACGTGGCGATCGAGCCGCTGCAGCCGGCCGCCGCGCTCAGCGGATGGCCGTGCGTGTCGTGGCCCAGCACGTAGGACACGATGACCTTGGAGCAATCGACCGCCTGGTCGTCCTCGACCTCGACGGAGTACTGGACGGTGTCGCCGAACTGGAACCCGTCAGCGTCCGTGGTGATCGTGAGCGTGATCGTCGGGCGCTGGCCCACGGTCACGATCACGTAGTCGGAGACCTTGCGGCCCGCCTGATCGGTCACGGTGAGGGTGGCCTGGTACTGGCCGTCCTCGGCGTACGTGTGCGTCGGGTTGGGCTCCTTGGAGTCCACCCGGCCGTCGGAATCGAAGTCCCACGCGTACTTGAGCTTGCGACCCTCCGGGTCCGAGACGGTGGACGTGAAGTCCACGGTCAGCGGGGCCGGATAGCCCTCCTCGGGCTCGGCCGCCACGGTCACGCTGGGCGAGCGATCGCCCTTCGCGCCGATGTAGTCGTACCTGACGAGCTCGGCGCCCGGCAGGTTCTTGCCGAAGTAGCCGTCGCCGTAGTACAGGACGTACAGCGAGCCATCCGGCCCGAACTCCATGTCGATCGGGTTCTGCTGGTGGTTCGCGCCGCTCGGCTCGAACACCGACGGCAGGTCCTCGATGCGCGTCAGGTCGCCGCCCTCGGTGAAGAAGGCCTTGATGTAGTCGCGCGTCCACTCCCCGAAGAGCGGGACGTTGTCGTAGTACTCGGGCCACGCGGTGCGCAGCTTCGGGTTGCCCTTGGTGTTGCGCGCGTTGTACTGGTACGCGGGGCCGGCCATCGGGCCGATGCCGCCGGTCTCGAGCTCCGGGAACTCCTCGGAGAGCGAGTACGTGTACCAGACGTCGGGCTGCGTCACCGGGGGCAGGTCCTCGATGCCGGTGTTGTTCGGCGACTCGTTGACCGGGTTCGCGCAGTCGAACGTCCCCTCGGAGGTCTGGGTCTCGAAGTTCCAGTCCTCGTAGGGCAGCTCCGCAGTGGCACAGTACGGCCAGCCGAAGTTGGCCGCCTCCGTCACGATCGACCACTTGCCGTGGCCGGCAGGTCCGCGCTCGGGATCGGGGTCACCGGCATCCGGCGAGTAGTCGGCGATGTACAGCTCGTCCGTCACCTGGTTGTACTCGATGCGGAACGGGTTGCGCAGGCCCATGACGTAGATCTCGGGCCGGGTGCCTTCGGTCCCCTCCGGGAACAGGTTCCCGTCCGGGATCGTGTAGCTGCCGTCCTCCTGGACGGTGATGCGCAGCACCTTGCCGCGCAGGTCGTTCGTGTTGGCCGACGACCGCTGCGCGTCGAAGGCGGGGTTGCGCTCCTCGCGCTCGTCGATCGGCGAGTAGCCCTGGGACTCGAACGGGTTGGTGTCGTCACCCGTCGAGAGCAGCAGGTTGCCGTCGCCGTCGAAGACGATGTCGCCGCCGACGTGGCAGCAGATGCCGCGATCCACGGGGACCTGGAGGATCTGCTGCTCCGAGTCGAGGTCGATCGAATCGCCCGTCCACTGGAAGCGCGACAGCTGGATGTAGCCCTTGAACGGCTCGAAGTCCTCAGGCGTGCCGGTGAACGGCGCGTCGCCCTCGTTCGCGATCGTGGCCGGGTTGTCCACCGGGGTGTCGAGCGGCGGCGAGTAGTACAGGTAGACCCAGCCGTTCTCCTCGAAGTTCGGGTCGATGGCGACGCTCTGCAGGCCTTCCTCGTCGTGCTGGTAGACGTCGAGCTTGGCCGCGAGCGTCTTCAGCCCGGACTCCTGATCGTGGAGCCACACCTCGCCGGAGCGCTCCGTGTGGAGCACCCGGCCGTCGGGGAGCACGGCGAGATCGATCGGCTCACCGGGAGTCTGATCGATCACGACCTTCTGGAACTGCGAGTCCGGCGGCGCCGACTGGGCCGACGCTGCGGACGGGATGGCGCATACCGCAAGGGCCCCTGCCAGGGCCGCGAGCCAGCGTGCTTTTCGCACGTGTGTCCTCCTTGGGGATGTGCAGGAATGCATCAGTAGGTGACGCAGTCGAGATAGGCGAAGCCCTTCTCGGCCGCCTCGAACGGGTCGAACGTGGGATCGCCGAAGCGCGGGTCGTGCTCGACGACGAAGTAGCGGGTGCTGCCGCCGGCGGCCGCGAAGATCGACGGGAAGTCGATCGTGCCCTCGCCGACGATCTCGATGTCGCCGTTGTCGTCCGCGTCCTTGACGTGGAAGAGCTGGATCCGGTTGCCGTACTCCTCGATGAGCTCGAGCGGGTCGGCTCCGCCGGCGGTGACCCAGTACAGATCGAGCTGGAACACGACGTTGCGCGAGTCCGTGTTCTCCGCCAGCAGGTCGAAGACCGTCTGGCCGTCGAAGCTCCGCAGGAACTCGATGTGGTGGTTGTGGATCATCAGCCGCTGACCCGCCTTGCGGGCGGTCTCACCGACCTCGTCGAGATAGGCGGCGTACGCGAGCCACTCCTCCTTGGTCGTGTAGACCTCGGGGAAGATCGGGGTCGAGCCCGAGCCGAAGTACTTGATGCCGAGCGTCTTGTTGTCGGCGATGATCTGCTCGATGTCCGCCGGGTTCTCGGGGGTCCCGACGTCCACGTGGCGGGCCGAGGCCTTCAGCCCGTACTTGTCGAGCAGGCCGCGGAACCACTCCGCGTCGATGTCACCGAACGGCTCGACGTTGCGATAGCCCATCTCGCTGAGACGCCGCAGGACCTCCTCGGTCCTGACGGGATCCGACAGGAAGTTGGTGTACTCCGCGAAGGTCCAAAGCTGGATCGAGATCTTGCTGTCGGGCACGCCCCTGCCTGCGCAGTCCGGGGCTGCGGCCGACGCGGTCGCGGCGCCCTGGGCGCCGATGCACGCCGCGAGCACCACGGCGGCGATGAGGCCGCGCAGCGCGCGGCCAACGGGTCGCTTCATGAGTTCTCCCATCCCTGTTGCTGGCCCGGGAGTTCGCCCGCGAGGGACCGGGACCCGTCGCCCCCTACTGGCGACGGGCTTTCACTCGTCCCGGTTCCACACGGCTTCTCCCGCAGCCGAGTCAACTTGTGCCTTACCCGTGGCGAAAGTCACCAAACCCATACGTGCCGTCAGGTGTCTGAGAGGCTCTGCGCATGGGGAGCGGCGCCCTGCTGCGACCGGCGGAGACCGCCGACGTGCCCGCGCTGGCGGCGGGGATGATGGCCGGGCTCGAGGACTACCCCGCCTTCGCGGGGCCCGAGTGGCGGCCGCCGCCCGCCGCCGACGAGGAGGCCCACCTCCACCATCTGCTCGCCGATCCCGGCGTGTGGGCCTGCGTGGCCGAGGTCGACGGGCGCGTCGCCGGGCAGATCATGCTCGTGCCCGCCGACCGGGCCGCTCGCCCCGTCGACGAACCCGGGCTGATCCACCTGCGCAACCTGTTCGTCGACAAGGCGCACTGGGGCGGCGGCCTCGCCACGGAGCTGCACGCGGCCGCCGTGGACGCGGCGCGGGAGCGCGGTTACGCGGCGATGCGGCTGTTCGTGGCCACCGGGCAGTCGCGGGCGCGCCGGTTCTATGCGCGCGAGGGCTGGCAGCCCGCCGGCGCGCCGTTCTACGACCCGCGGCCGGACCTCGAGCTCGTCGAGCTCCGCCGCGCCCTCAGCTGACCGCCGCGGCGAGCGCGTCGAGGTCCTCGCGCGCCCAGGCGCGCCAGCCCGCGCGGAAGCGCGGATGCTCGCGCGACTCGAGGACCCACATCACCATCTGGACCCGGCGCAGCAGCTCGAGCGCGGCGAGATGCTCCTCGGCCCGCGGCGGCAGGCCGCGGAGCCCCGCGTACTCGTCGAGGAGCGCATCGCGCAGCGCCGGGCGGGTGGTGAGCTCGAACCGCGTGACGGCGAGGTCGTAGAGGAGCGGGCCGACGCCGCAGTCGTCGAAGTCGATCGCGCGCGCCTCGGTCCCGGCGAAGACGACGTTCTCGTGGTGAAGGTCGCCGTGGACGAGCGCGACGCCGCCCGGTTCGGCGGCCAGTGCCCGCTCCGTGTCGCGCACGCGGGCGAGCGCGTCGCGCACCGTCTGCGCGTCGCGCGGCCCCATCAGCGCGGCGACGAGGCGCAGGGCCTCGGCCTCGTCGGCGGCCGGGCCGTCCGCCGCCCTGGCGGTGAGCCGCGAGGCGGGCGGCCGCGTGAAGCCGGGCGGCGGCGTCCAGCCCAGCGCGTGCTCGTGGAGCGCGGCCTGCACGCGGGCGATCCGGCGGGCGTGGACGGGCCGGAGCGATGCGTCGCGGAAGCGGCCCTCGACCCACCGCAGCAGGACGCACGCGCGCTCCTCCGGGACGCCGGGCGCGCTCGCCATCACCGCGAGCGCGCCGTCGCGGGTGGGCACGGGCGCGGGCACGACCAGGTCGGTCTCCTCGGCCAGCGCGTGCAGCCACGCGGCCTCCGAGGCGAGCGCCGCGAGCGTCTGCCCGTGCGCCCGCCCGACCCGCAGCACGTACCGCCCGCCGACGCGGAAGGTGGTGTTGTACTCGTGCTGCAGGAGACGGAACGGCGCGCCCTGGAGCCCGTAGGCGGCGAGCGCGGCGCGGCCCAGGGCGCGCAGTCGCGCGACCTGGGCCTGCCGGCTGAGGACGGCGAACGTCACCGCGACATTGTCAACATCCGTACGCCTCGTGCGGCTCGGAGTCCGACGTCGGGTCGAGCGTGTTCAGGTACGCGATCTCGTCCCAGTCGCGTCGTCGAGGTCGTCCTGGCCGCTCGGCATGCCGCTGCAGCCCGGGGTCATGTACGACCCCACGTAGCCGTTCCCGCCCGTGCGTCGCCGAAGGTCTGGCGGGTCAGGTCGGGGGAGGCGAGCACGCGGAAGACCTGCTGGGGAGAGGGTGTCGGTCTCCAGGACCCGCGCCCCGCCCCCGGGATTGGCCGCTTGCGGGCGCGGTCAGGGACCGCGGCGCCGCGTCGAGGCGCGCACGTGCAGCTCCGCGGGCGTGAACCGCGGGCCGGCGCACGGCTCGCCCTCGAGCCGCGCGATCAGCATCTCGGCGGCGGCCGCGCCCTGCAGCCCCGGCTTGATGTCGATCGCCGTGACGGGGGGCGACGCCTCGCGCGCCTCGTGGCTGTCGATCCCGGTCGCGACCATCAGGCGCTCGGGCACGCCGACGCCGCGCTCCGCGGCCGCCCGGAGCACGCCGGCCGGATGGCGCTCGTCGCTCGCGAGGATCGCGTCCGGCGGGTCCGGGCCGTCGAGGAGTGCGCACGTCACCGCGTACGCGTCGCGCCGGGGCGAGTGCGGGTCGGCGGGCACGACGAGCGGCTCGCGGCCGCGGTCCGCGGTCCACGCCAGGTAGGCCGCGAGGCAGTCGGCCGCCCACGCGATCGGGAACTCCACGCCGATGAAGGCGATGCGCTCCGCCCCCGCCTCCGCCATGTGGTCCAGCAGCCGGTGTGTCGTCGCCTCGTTGTCCGCCGAGACGTACCACTCGAACGCCGGCCGCCCGGGCACCCGCTCGATCGTCACCACGGGGCGCCCGAGCCGCTCGAACAGCGCCACCGTCGCGTCGTCGGGCCAGGGGTCGCAGACGATGCCGCCGTCGATGCCCGCGGCGGCGAACTGCGGCTCGCTCGCGGCCGGCGGGACGAGCAGCAGCGCGTGGTCGCGCGCGAACGCGGCATGCGCGGCGGCGATCGCCTGCGCCATGTACACGTCGACGCTCAACATCCGCCGCTCGGGTTCCGGCGCCTCGTCGAAGGCCGGCATGACGAAGGCGAGCGTGCCCGTGCGGCGCGTGCGCAGGGCCCGCGCCGCGCGGCTCGGCCGGTAGTCGAGCTGCCGGGCGGCGGCGATCACGCGCTCGCGCGTCGCGGGGGCCACGCTGCCCTTGCCGTTGAGCGCGTGCGAGACCGTCGTGCGCGACACCCGCGCGAGCGTGGCGACCTCGCCGATCGTCGCCGGGCGCCCCTCCGGCGGGCGCGTGCTGTCGGGCTCGGTCATGGCGCGGTCAGGGCATGAGGGCCACGCCGAGGTCGCGGGCGACGGCGCGCAGCCGCTCGCCCCCCTCGCGGCCGTACGTGCGGGCGAGCCCGGCCGGCCCCGTCTCCGCGAGGCTCGGCACGTCCGCGTCGAGCGTGGCGGGCGCAAGGGCGGTCGCGAAGCCGTCGACCCACCCCGCCTGCCCGGCGTCGAGCGCGGGGACGGGCGGCCACAGGCCCACGGCCCGGTAGGCCCAGGGCGCGCGCGGGATGCGCAGGGCCATCGCGTCCTCGGGGATGCGCGCGAGCGCGCCGCCCAGCGGCTGCAGGAAGACGTACGAGAGCGCCGCGGCGGGCCGGTCGGCCTGCTCGACCGCGGCGTCGAGGCCGGCGCCGGAGAGCTCGCGCAGGAACCCCGCGCGGACGTGCACGCGGGTGCCGGGCGGGTTGCCCGCGTCCCACAGCGTCTGCAGCGCGCGGTAGTCGTTCGGCGCCACCGCGTCGAGCGACGGACGCAGCGCGCGCAGCGGCGCGACGGCCGCCTCGCCCTCGGCGACGGTCCCGGCGTGGCAGAAGACGATCGAGCACGCCCCGCCCCGCCCCGCGCCGAGCAGCAGCCCGCCGCCGACCGCGTCCGGCGCGTCGCGCAGGTAGTCGGCGTACGCGCCCGCGACCTCCCGCGCGCGGTCGCGCGGGAAGCCGAGGAAGCCGCACAGCAGCTCCGGGCCCACCGGATGCAGGCGCAGGTCGAGCCGGGTCACGACGCCGAGCCGGGCGCCCGCGCCGCGGAGCGCCCAGAGCAGGTCCGGGGTCTCCTCCCCCACCTCGAGCACGCGGCCGTCCGCGAGCACCACCTCGGCCCCCGAGAGGCTCGCCCCGGTCGGGCCGAGCGCGCGCTCGAGCCAGCCGCTCCCGTCGCCCAGCGCCACGCCGCCGACGCCCAGGCGCGAGACGCGCGCGCCGGTGACGGCGAGCCCGTGCCGCTGCGTGGCCTCGTCGAGCTCCGCCCAGCGGGCGCCGGGGCCGACGTGCGCGATCCGCGCATCGGCGTCCACGGCGATCCCCTCCATCGGCGACAGGTCGAGCACGAGCGCGCCGTCGCCCGCGCCGCGGCCCGATGTCCCGCCGCCGCGGACGGCGAGCGGCAGCCCGCGGTCCGCGGCCACGGCGAGCGCGGCGGCGACGTCGTC
>JBEVIG010000220.1:0-11191 GCA_040510855.1 Solirubrobacteraceae bacterium | reverse complement strand
TCAGCACCGGCCGCCCGCGCTGCTTGTCCATCCGCAGCGGCGCGACGTTGACCCACGTCAGCTCGCGGGGGAACGGCGGGGCGGGGATGGCGTGCTCCGGCGCGCGCACGGCGGCGACGCTAGCAGGGGGTTCTCTGGCCGCCCCGACGCTCTAGGATGTGGCGCGACGCCACATCGCTACTGACGCATTTGTGGTAGCAAGAGTGCAACTTTTGGCGTCTGCGGTGTTTCTACCCGACAGAAGCGCGTGACGGGTTCGTTGAACGTCGTGCGCCATACACACGATTTCATTTCCCCGAGGAGGAGAAACCTCTTGCGCAAGCTGCTCATGGGCGCGGTCATCGCGTCCGCCACGTTGGCCCTCGCCGGCGGTGCCATCGCCCAGGTCCAGAATTCCGATGGCTCCGCGACGCTCGACGCTTCTGTGTCGCCGAAGAAGGCGGGCAAGAAGAACAAGCCGAAGTCCGTCTCGCTCAACGCGAACCTGCGGGTCAACAAGCCGGGCACGACCGTCGAGGTCATCGAGGTCAAGGTCTCGGACAAGCTCAAGTTCAGCGGCAAGGGCTTCAAGAAGTGCAACATCGACGACCTGATCGCCGCCGGCATCTCGGCCTGCCCGTCGGGCTCGAAGGCCGGCCCGATGGGCACCGCGACCGCGATCATCGAGCCGGGCGGCGCCCCGCTCGACTTCGAGGTCCATCCGTTCGTCGAGGACTCCAACACGTTCCTCTTCTACCTGAACGGCATCAACGGCAACGGCGTGCAGACCGCCATCAAGGGCGAGATCACGAGCGGCGGCAAGAAGCTGCGCATCACGATCCCGCTCGAGCTGCGCCAGCCGGCCAACCTGGACGCGACGCTCACGTCGATCAACCAGACGTTCAAGGGCAAGTCCGGCAAGCACGCCATCGTCTCCAGCACGGGCTGCAAGGGCGGCAACTACAAGGTCACCGGCGGCCTCGAGTTCGCCACCCGCTCCAACGGCACCCCGGGCCCCGCGCCCGAGTCCCTCACCGAGAAGGTGAAGTGCTCCAAGCCGTAGGGCTCGCGCGAGCGACTTCCTGAAGGTCTCGACGGCCCCGCCTCGGCGGGGCCGTCGTCGTTCATGGACGCTGCCTAGACTCGACCGCCGTGCTCACCGTCTTCGCCCACGGCATCGTCGGCCGTGCCGACCTGCCGATCCCGGAGACGATGTTCGGCGTCGCGGCCGCCGCGGTTCTGGTCCTCTCCTTCGCCGCCCTCGCGACGCTGTGGTCGCGGCCGCACCTGCAGGAGTGGCGCGAGCGGCGGCTGCTCCCGTTGCCCGCCGGCGTGGACGTCGTGCTCGGCGCGATCGGCATCGCCGCCTTCGTGCTCACGGCCTACGCGGGCCTCGCGGGCACGGACGCGCAGCGCGACAACCTCGCGCCGACGATGGTCTACGTCGCCTTCTGGGTCGGCGTGCCGTTCGTCTCGCTCATCGTCGGCGACATCTGGCGGCTGCTGAGCCCGTGGCGGGCGATCGGCCGCGGCACCGGCTGGCTCGCCAAGCGGTTCGGCGGCGAGCTGCCCGAGCCGATGGCCTACCCGGCGCGGGTGGGTCGCTGGCCCGCGGCGATCGGGCTGCTCGGCTTCGGCATCTGCGAGCTCTGCTGGGGCGCCGCGCGCGACCCGCTCCCGCTCGCGGTGATCATGCTCGCCTACACCGTCGTGATGCTCGTGGGGATGAGCCTGTACGGGGTCGAGACGTGGAGCCGCAACGCCGACGCGTTCGGCCTCTACTTCGGCCTGTTCGCCTCGCTCGCCGCCTTCACCCGCCGCGACGGCGCGCTCTACGCCCGCCCGCCCGTGGTCGGTGCCGGCCGGCTCGAGCCGCTGAAGGGGACGACCGCGCTGCTCGTGGTCGGCATCGGCGTGACCGCCTTCGACGGCGCCGCGGAGGGACCCGTGTTCAACGACGTCCTCCCGAACCTCCAGGACTTCTTCACCGGCCTCGGCTTCAGCCAGCCGACCGCGCTCGAGCTGGGCTTCGTCGTCGGCCTGCTGGTCGTCGTCGCGCTGATCGGCCTGATCTGGACGGCCGGCGTCGCGGGCATGCCCGGCCGGCCCGGCCCGCAGCTCGTGCACTCGCTGGTCCCGATCGTCGCGGCGTACGTCGTCGCCCACTACTTCTCCCTGCTGGCCTACAACGGCCAGGACGTCCTGCGCCTGCTCTCCGACCCGCTCGGCGACGGCAGCGACCTCTTCGGCACCGCGCAGAACACGATCGACTACAGCGTCGTCTCGGCGACCGCGATCTGGTACGTCCAGGTCGTCGCGCTCGTGATCGGCCACGTCGCGGCGCTCGTGCTCGCGCACGATCGCGCGCTCGTCATCTACGGCAGCCACCGCGACGCGACGCGCTCCCAGGTCGTCATGCTGATCGTGATGGTCTGCTTCACCTGCCTGGGCCTCTACCTGCTCTCGGCGGCCAACGGATGATCGCGCCGCCGTTCGCGCACGCCGGGCACTGGCTGGCCCAGCTCGCGTACCTGGCGCCGCTCATCCTCCTCGTCGTGATGCTCGTCGTCGGCAAGCTCCGCGCGCGCCGCGAGCGGCGCGACGACCAGCCCGTGTAAGCGCGCCGACGGTCCCGTGTGGATCGCGGAGGGCAACCGGGCAACCGGAACCCCGTCTCCCGCGTAGTAGGGGTCGAGAGCGATGAGCATCACCGAGCTGAGAGCGCTGCTGGACCAGGTCGCGGACACCCGCGAGCTCGTCCTCCGCCATGCGGCCCGGCTCGGCCCGGCCTTCGACGCGGTCTACGACGCCTGGAGCGACGCGCACGAGGAGGCGGAGGCGGCGTACGGCACCTGGCGGATCACCCAGGCGGGCGAGGACTACGCCGTCTACCGCGCCGCGCAGGACCGCGAGGACGCCGCGCAGGACGTCCTCGCGCTCAGGTCCCCGCGTTGAGCGCGGCCAGCCGCCGGAGATCGTGCCCGAGCGCCTCGGGCGTGAGGTCGGCATGCGGGAAGCCGACGCGCTGGCGACCGTCCGCGTCGACGAGCACGACCGTGGCCGAGTGCTCGAGCTCGTCGCTCTGCGGCTGGATGCCATAGCCCTTCCAGACGGGCGCGAGCTCGGCCTCGGAGCCGAGCAGGAACCGGGCGCGGCCCGTCATCCGGCGCTCGTTGAGGAAGCGCCGCGCGCGGGCGGGCGTGTCGTTGGCCGGGTCGACGGAGACCGCGAGCAGCGGGATGTCGAGCCCCGTGTCGTCGAGCGCCCCGCGGACCTGGTCGACCATCGCGGGGCACGTGTCCTCGCACGTCGAGTAGACGAACGTCACCGCGACCGGCCGGCCGCGGTACTCGTCCATCGTCGCGACCTCCCCGTCCTGGTCGCGCAGCCGGAAGTCCGGCGCCATGGCCCCGGGCGGGCGGATGAAGCCGGCCCAGCCCTGCGGCCCGGTCTGCACCGCGGAGGCGTCGTCGCCGCGCGCGGCGAGCCAGACGCCGACCATCGCCGCGAACGCGCAGATCGCGAGCGTCGCCAGGGCGTAGCCGAGCCGGGCGGGCACCCGGCCCAGCCTATCCAGGCTGGGTCAGGCCTCGGTCAGGCCCCGGCGGATCGCGTAGCGGACGAGCTCGACGCGGTCGCGCATGCCGAGCTTGCGCAGCAGGTTGGCGCGGTGCGACTCGACGGTCTTCTCGGCCAGGTGGAGGATCTCGGCGATCTGCTTGTTCGTGTGCGCCTCGGCGATCAGCTTGAGGACCTCCTGCTCGCGCGGGGAGAGCGGCTCGTCGGGCCCCTCGGCGTCGTCCGACATCCAGTCGCGGATCAGCGAGCGCTCGACCGCGTTGGTGAGGAACGCCTCGCCACGGTGCACCGCGCGGATCGCGTTGAGCAGGGCCGAGTCGACCTCGCGCTTGAGCACGTAGCCCGAGGCGCCGCACTTGAGCGCGTCGAACACGTAGCGCTCGTCGTCGTGCATCGACAGCGCCAGGACCTGCGTCTCGGGCAGGTGCGCGCGGATCTGCCGCGCGGCCTGCAGACCGGTCATGCGCGGCATGGACACGTCCATGACGCAGAGGTCGGGCTTGGTGGACAGCGCCTGCTCGAAGGCGTCGACGCCGTCCTCGGCCTCCGCCACGACCTCCATGTCGGGCTGACGGTCGATCAGCAGCTTGAGGCCGCCACGGACGATGCCGTGGTCGTCGGCGATGAGGATCCTCATGTCGCTCCCATGGTGAGTTCGATGGTCGTGCCCGCTCCGGGCGCGGTGAAGATGTCGAGGTGGCCGCCGATGAGCAGCGCGCGCTCCCGCATGCCGCCGAGGCCGAGCCCGCCCGGGCGCCCGCGCATGCGGCCGTTGACCTTCTTGCCGGCCGCGCCGTCGAAGCCGCCGCCGTTGTCGCGGACGCGCAGCATCGTCCGGCCGACGAACGAGAGCTCGACGTCGACGCTGGAGGCGCTCGCGTGCTTGGCGACGTTCGACAGGCTCTCCTGCGTCACGCGGAAGATCACGAGCTGCTCCTCGTCGGAGAGCTTCGGGATCTCGCCGTGGTGGTGGAAGCGCGTCTGCACCCCCGTGCTCTGGCCGAAGTCGTTGACCTGGGTCGCGAGCGCGGCGATCAGGCCGTGGTCGTCGAGCGCGGTCGGGCGCAGCTGGCGGGCGAGCGCGAGCAGCTCGTCCATCGCCTGCGCGACGAGCTCCTGCGTGTCCTGGAGCTCCTGGCGCAACCCGTAGGGCGCGGAGCCGATCGTCGCGGAGAGGCGCAGCAGGATCGCGGTGAGCGCCTGGTTGACCTCGTCGTGGAGGTCCTGCGCGATCCGCCCGCGCTCCTGCTCCTGCGCGCGCAGGACGGCGCGGCCGGCCTCGCGGCGCTCGAGCTCGAGCCGCTGGAGCATCCGGTTGAACGTGTCGGTGAGGTCCTGCACCTCGCGCGCGGCGCGGTGCGCGTCCGGGAGCCGCATGCCCGGCCGGGCGAGGTCGACCGAGCTCATGGCCCGGACGATCCGCTGGACCGGCTCGAGCCGGTAGCGGAGGAGCAGCGAGTTCAGGAGGATGGTGCTCGTGACCGTGAGGCCGAGCACGAGCATCGCGTCGTCGGAGACGGCGGAGACGAAGCCGTCGCGGGCGACGACGGCCGCCACGAGGGCGGTGACGCCCACGAGGACGGCGTTGACCGCCAGGACCTGTGTGAGAAGGGTGGTGCGGCGCAACATCGGAACGGTGCGAGAGTCATCGGCAGGTCCGGCCTCGCGGTATAGCCCGGTCTCGGCCCCATCCGGCGCTATCCTTCGTGAAGTATTGAATCCTGACCGCCTTCAAGAGGTATCGACATGAGCCCGTCCGGAGCCGAGGTCATCCGGCAGATCAAGAGCCAGGTGCAGGAGGTCGATCCGGCCGAGGTGTCCGAGCATCTCGGGAACGGGATCGTCCTCGTCGACGTGCGCGAGTCCGACGAGTGGGACCGCGGGCACCTGCCCGGCGCCGTCCACGTCCCGCGCGCGTACCTGGAGTCGCGCATCGAGGGCGCGGTGAAGGACCGGGACGCGCGGATCGTCCTCTACTGCGCCTCCGGCCAGCGCTCCGCGCTCGGCGCGCACACGCTGAAGGAGCTCCTGGGCTACACGAACGTGGCCTCGATGACCGGCGGCATCACGCTGTGGAAGGACCGGGGTTACAAGGTCGAGCAGCCCACCGTGCTCACCCGCGAGCAGAAGGAGCGCTACGGGCGCCACCTCCTGCTGCCGGAGATCGGCGCGGAGGGGCAGGCGAAGCTCCTGGACTCGAAGGTCCTGCTGCTCGGCGCGGGCGGGCTCGGCTCGCCGACGGCGCTCTACCTCGCGGCCGCCGGCGTCGGCACGCTCGGCATCGTCGACGACGACGAGGTCGACCTCTCGAACCTGCAGCGCCAGGTGATCCACACGACCGACCGGATCGGCACGCCGAAGGTGGAGTCGGCGGCGAAGACGATCGCCGCGCTCAACCCGGACGTCGAGGTCGTGCAGTACCGGACGCGCCTCGACGCGTCCAACATCATGGAGATCATCGACGGCTACGACGTGATCGTCGACGGCGTCGACAACTTCCCGACGCGCTACCTGCTCAACGACGCGACGGTGCGCCTCGACATCCCGGTCGTCTCGGCCTCGATCCTCGGCTTCGACGGCCAGCTCTCCGTCTTCAAGCCGCACGACGGCCCGTGCTACCGCTGCCTGTACCCGGTGCCGCCGCCGGCCGAGCTCGCGCCCTCGTGCGGCGCCAACGGCGTCCTCGGCGTGCTCCCGGGCACGATGGGGCTGCTGCAGGCGACGGAGGTCGTGAAGCTCGTGACGGGCGCGGGCGAGCCGCTGGTCGGCCGCCTGCTCCTCTACGAGGCGCTCGGCGCGTCGTTCACGGAGCTCAAGGTCCGGCGCGATCCCGAGTGCCCGATCTGCTCGCGCCCGGCGGACGAGATCTCCGACGCGGAGATGGGCGTCTTCCCGGACTACGAGGCCTTCTGCGCGGCAGCCGGTTAGCCTCACCCCTCGATATGGCGAAGATCAAGATCCCACCGGTGCTCCGCGCGTCCGTCGGCGGCGAGCGCGAGGTCGAGGCGGCCGGCGGCGACGTCGGCGCGGTCCTGCGCGGCCTGTCCGACCGGTACCCCGAGCTGAACTCGCAGCTGTTCGGGCCCGACGGCTCGCTCAACCGCTACGTGAACGTGTACCTCAACGACGAGGACGTGCGGGTCCTCCAGGGGCTCGACACGCAGGTCGGCGACGGCGACACGTTGAACATCCTCCCGGCGATGGCCGGGGGATAGTTCGCACTCCGCACGTTACGCAGCGTCCTGTGTTAGGAGTTCGTTCAGACAGTTGACAAAGTCCTCATCTTGGGTCAGCTTTCCGACCGGAGATGAGGGTGGAGCGGTCTGACGGATCGCTGGCGTCGCTGCGCCGGCTCAATCGGCAGCGCGTTATCGACGCGCTGCGCACGCATGGGACGATCAGCCGGGCGGAGATCGCGCGGCGGACCGGCCTCTCGCGCTCGACCGTCTCGAGCCTCGTCAGCGACCTCCAGTCCGACGGGCTGCTCACCGAGCGCGCCGAGCCCGGCGCCGCCCACGGCGAGCAGGGCGGCCGGCCGCCGATCCTCCTCTCCTTCGAGGCGTCCGCGGGCGTCGCCCTCGGCATCGGCTTCGACCACGACCACGTGCGCGTCGCGGTCGCCGACCTCTCGTCGACCATCCTCGCCGAGCGCGCGGTCACGATCGACACCGATCACGAGGCGCAGGAGGGGCTCGACGTCGCGCTCGCGATCGTCGAGGAGCTCCTCGCCGAGGCGGGCGTCGACCGGTCGCGCGTGATCGGCGCCGGCCTGGGCCTGCCCGGCCCGGTCGACCAGATCGACGGCGTCATCGGCTCCTCCGTGATCCTGCCCGGCTGGGTCGGCGTCGCCGCCGAGGAGGAGCTGCGCCGCCGGCTCGACGTGCCCGTGAGCGTCGACAACGACGCCAACCTCGGCGCGCTGGGCGAGCTGGCCTACGGCGCCGGCCGCGGCGCCACCGACATGGTCTACATCAAGATCACGTCGGGCATCGGCGCCGGGCTGATCCTCGACGGCCGCCTCTACCGCGGCTGGGGCGGCATGGCCGGCGAGTTCGGCCACGTGCTCGTCGCCGGCGACGGCGACGTCTGCCGCTGCGGCAACCGCGGCTGCCTCGAGACCGCGGCCTCGACGACCGCGCTGCTCGAGCTGCTCCGCCGCAGCCACGGCGAGATCACGGTCGCCGAGATGATCGCCATGGCCAAGGCCGGCGACCTGCGCGCCCGCCGCGTCATCGCCGACGCCGGCCGCGTGGTCGGCATCGCCGCCGCCGGCCTCCTGAACGTGCTCAACCCGCAGCGGCTCGTGATCGGGGGCGACCTCGCCCCGGCGGGCGACCTGCTGCTCGACGAGGTGCGCGAGGCCCTGCGCCGCACCGCGCTCCCCACCGCCGCCGACCAGGCGACGGTCGTCGCCGGCGAACTTGGAGAGCGTGCCGAGGTGCTCGGCGCGCTCGCCGGGGTCGTCGGCGCAAGCGCGCAGAACCGGACCTTCCAACCACCACCACATCCCGGAGGGGGATTCGCATGAAAAGAGGAGCTGTCTGGCTCGTCGCCGCGACATTCGCGATGGCCGGCCTGGTCGCCGCGTGCGGCGACGACGATGAGGACACCGCCAGCAACGGCGGCACGTCGACGGAGGAGAGCAGCGGCGGCGGCGATGCCGGCAAGGTCGCCGTCCTCCTGCCCGACTCGCAGTCGTCCGTGCGCTGGGAGACCGTCGATCGCCCGTTCCTGCAGAAGGCCTTCGAGGAGGCCGGCGTCGAGGCGACGATCCAGAACGCCGAGGGCGACAAGGCGACCCAGCAGCAGCAGGCCGAGCAGGCCATCACCAACGGGGCGAAGGTCATCCTGCTGGTGAACCTGGACTCGGGCTCGGGTGCTGCGATCGAGGCGCAGGCCGCGTCCCAGGGCGTCAAGGTCATCGACTACGACCGCCTGACGCTGGACTCGCCCAACGTCGACTACTACGTCTCGTTCGACAACGAGGCCGTCGGCAAGCTGCAGGGCGAGGGTCTCGTCGACTGCATGGGCGACAAGCAGGGCGCGGAGGTCGCGGTCCTCAACGGCTCGCCGACCGACAACAACGCCACGCTGTTCAAGAACGGCTACGACTCCGTCATCAACCCGAAGTTCGACTCGGGTGACTGGAAGGAGATCGACGACCAGAGCGTGCCGGACTGGGACAACCAGCAGGCGCTCACGATCTTCGAGCAGATCCTGCAGAAGAACGACAACAAGGTCGACGGCGTGCTGGCCGCGAACGACGGCCTCGCCAACTCGGCGATCTCCGCCCTCAAGCAGCGCAAGCTCCCGCAGGTCCCGGTCACGGGCCAGGACGCCACGCTGCAGGGCATCCAGAACATCGTCAACGGCGACCAGTGCATGACGGTCTACAAGGCCATCGAGAAGGAGGCCCAGGCGGCCGCCGACCTCGCCATCGCGCTGGCGAAGGGCGAGGAGCCCACGGGTGCGGACGCCAAGGTGGACAACAACACCAAGGAGGTCCCCTCGGTGCTGCTCGAGCCGGTGTCGGTGACCAAGGACAACATCGCGGAGTACACGGCGAATCCCGACTTCCCGAAGGTCGAGGACATCTGCGCAGGTGACCTCGCGGCGAAGTGCAAGGAGCTCGGCCTGGAGTAGCGTGCACCCCGGGGCGCCCATCGTGGGCGCCCCGGGGGCCGTTCCTTGGCCGAGGAGGAGCATGAGCGTGACCGACACCCCTGTCCTGGAGATGAGCGGAGTCTCGAAGAGCTTCGGCGCCGTCCAGGCCCTCTACGAGGTCGACTTCCGCGTCGCGCAGGGCCAGGTCATGGCCCTCGTCGGCGACAACGGTGCGGGCAAGTCGACCCTGATCAAGTGCATCGCGGGCATCCACCCGATCGACAGCGGCGAGGTCCGCTTCGACGGCAACCCCGTGAACATCCACGGCCCGAAGGACGCGGCTGACCTCGGTATCGAGGTCGTCTACCAGGACCTCGCGCTGTGCGACAACCTGGACGTCGTCCAGAACATGTACCTCGGCCGTGAGCTCGTCGACGGCGTCCGCAAGCTCGACGAGACCGCGATGGAGGCCAAGGCGCAGGAGACGCTGCGCGGGCTCTCCGTCACGACGCTGCGCAACGTGCGCCAGACCGTGGCCGGCCTGTCCGGCGGCCAGCGCCAGTCCGTGGCCGTGGCCAAGGCCGTCATGTGGAACTCCAAGCTCGTCATCCTCGACGAGCCGACCGCGGCGCTCGGCGTCGCCCAGACCCGCCAGGTGCTCGAGCTCGTCAAGCGGCTCGGCGAGCAGGGCCTCGCGGTGATCCTGATCTCCCACAACCTGCACGACATCTTCGAGGTGGCCGACGACATCACCGTCCTGCGCCTCGGCCAGAACGTGGCGGAGTACAAGCGGACGGAGACGAACCAGCAGCAGGTGGTCGAGGCGATCACGGCCGGTGCGCTCTCCAAGGTCCCCGGTCAGGAGGCCGTGGCATGAGCACGATCGCGGAACCGCCGGTCGAGGCCTCCGGGCCGGCCAAGGACACCGTCGGCGCGTACGCGCGCCGCTGGTGGACCGACGTCAAGGGCGGCGAGCTCGGCTCGCTGCCGATCATCGTCGGCCTGATCGTCATCGCGATCGTCTTCCAGACGCAGAACGACCGCTTCCTCACCGCGGGCAACTTCGTCAACCTGATCGTCCAGACGGCGCCGTACGCGGTGATCGCGATGGGCGTGACCTTCGTCCTGCTGCTCGGCGAGATCGACCTGTCGATCGGTTTCGTGTCGGGCGTCGGCGGCGTGCTCACCGCACTGCTGCTGCTGCCGGACGGCAACGAGCTCCCGGCGCTGGTCGCGATCGGGCTCGCGCTCCTCTGCGGCCTGGCCATCGGCCTGCTGCACGGCCTGATCATCACGAAGATCGGGGTGCCGTCGTTCGTCGTCACCCTCGCCGGCCTGCTCGCGTGGAACGGCGTCGTGCTCCTGCTGATCGGCAGCAAGGGCACGGTCATCCTGCAGAGCGAGCTCGTCATCGGCATGGCCAACGACTTCCTGGCCACGGGCATGTCGTGGCTGCTGTGGGCGGTCTGCGTCGGGCTCTACGCGCTCGTGCAGCTCCTGCAGTACCGGAGCCGCCACAAGGCGGGCCTCGCGACGGACCCGATGCTGATCGTCGCCTTCCGGATCGGCGGCCTCGCGGTGGCGCTCGGCGCCGTCGTGCTGATCGCGAACCAGGACCGCGGCGTGCCGTACGCGGCCGTGATCGTCGGCGTCCTGCTCGTGTTCTGGACCTACGTCCTCAACCGGACCCGCTACGGGCGCCATGTGTACGCGGTCGGCGGCAACGCCGAGGCCGCCCGGCGCGCGGGCATCAACGTCGACCGGGTCAAGATCGCCTGTTTCATGATCTGCTCGGCGATGGCCGTGCTGGGCGGCATCCTGCTCGCCTCCCGCCTGCGCTCGGTCGACACGGGCACGGGCGGCGGCCAGGTGCTGCTGTACCCGATCGCGGCGGCCGTGATCGGCGGCACGTCGCTGTTCGGCGGCCGCGGCACGATGAAGGCCGCGCTGCTGGGCGCCCTGGTCATGATCGGCATCGACAACGGCCTCGGCCTGCTCGGCCTGTCGTCGGGGACGAAGTTCGTCGTCA
>JBEVIG010000219.1:0-15394 GCA_040510855.1 Solirubrobacteraceae bacterium | reverse complement strand
GCGGGCGGCGAGGCGACGATCCTCCCCGACGGGCCGACGATCACGCCGCCCTGGGCGGCCTGAAGCGGGCTCAGGCGGGGCCGCTGCCGCGCTGGCGCAGGAAGCGCTGGAACTCGCGCGCGAGCAGGTCGCCGGAGGGCAGCTGCGACGGATCGGGGCTGGCCTCCTCCTCGTCCGCGGTGCGCTCGAGCTTCTCCACGAAGGCCTGCACGTCGGGGTCCATCTCGACGGCGCGCGAGACCTGCCGCTCGTACTCGCCGGCCGCGTCCTCGAGCTCGGCCGCGTCGACGGTGATGCCGATCAGCGACTCGAGCCGGCGCAGCAGCGCGAGCGAGCCCTTCGGGTTCGGCACGACCGCGACGTAGTGCGGCACCGCCGCCCACAGCGAGGCCGACGGCATGCCGGCGTTCGCGCACGCGTCGTGGAGCACGCCGACGATCCCCGTCGGGCCCTCGTAGGTCGGGGGCTCGAGCTTGAGCCGGTCGACCAGCGCCTCGTCGGAGGCGAACGCGGTCACCCCCACCGGGCGCGAGTGCGGCACGTCCGCGAGCAGCGCGCCGAGCGTGACGACGAGCTGCACGCCGAGCGCCTCGGCCAGCTCGACGACCGTCTCGCAGAACGTCCGCCAGCGGTACGCGGGCTCGGGACCGGAGAGGATGATCAGGTCGCGCGGGGCGCGCGGCACGCGCGCCTCGAAGATCTCGATGTCGGGCCACTCGATCACGCGCTGGTGGCCGCCGGAGAGGCGCACCGTCGGGCGCGTGGACTGGAAGTCGACGAACTCCTCGGGGTCGATGACCGCGAAGCGCGAGGCGTCGAGGCCGGCTCCGAGGAACGACAGGGCGGACGTGGCGGACTCCCCGGCATCGTTCCAGCCCTTGAACGCGCACACGAGAGCCGGGGCGCGGAGCCCGGATGGGCGGCGATCCCAGCGCAAGGGCTGCATCATCCGCTCACGGTAGCGGACCCGTCCGTGCTGCCCACCATCATCGGACCAGGATGGCCACCGCCGAGCTCAGCTCGCTGCGCGCCGGCGACGAGGTCGCCGGCGTCTACGCCTGCACGCGCAAGGACCGGCTCACCGCGCGCACCGGGACGCCCTATCTCGCCCTCGAGCTGCGCGACCGCACCGCGGCCCTTCCCGCCCGCGTGTTCCGCGACGCGGACCTGCTCGGGGGCCGCTTCGACCGCGGCGACCTCGTGCGCGTGCAGGGGCGCGTCGAGCGCTTCCGCGACGAGCTGCAGGTGGAGATCCGCGCGATCGAGCGCGCCGCCGACGCCGACCCGGCCGCCTTCCTCCCCGTCGCCTACCGCGACGTCGCGGAGCTCGACGGCTTCCTCGAGCACCTCGCGCGCGAGGTCCACGAGCCGGGCTACGGCGCACTGCTCGAGGGGCTGCTCGGCGACGCCGAGCTGCGCGACGCGTGGCGCCGCGCGCCGTGCACGCGCGGCGGTCACCACGCCTACCTGGGCGGGCTGCTCGAGCACACCGTCGCGGTCGGCACGCTCGCACTCGAGGCGTGCCAGCTGCACCCGCGGCTCAACTCCGACCTGCTGATCACGGCCGCGCTCGTCCACGACCTGGGCAAGACGCGCGAGTTCACCTACGGCGCGGAGATCGGCCTCTCCGAGGAGGGTCGGCTGCTCGGCCACGTCGTGCTCGGCCAGCAGCTGCTCGAGCCGCGGCTCGCGGGGATGAGCCCGGAGCGCCGGGTCGCGCTCCTGCACTGCGTGCTCACCCACCACGGCGCGGAGGGCGCGCCGGGGCGCCGCTTCGGCTCGCCCGAGGCGCTCGCGCTCTACCGCCTCAACGCGCTCGACGCCTCGGTCAAGGGCGCGCTGGAGCACGGCCTGCCCTAGCCGCCTTCTCCGCGTACACGCAGGCGTCGGCGCGGCTGAAGAGCTCGTCCGCGGTGGCACCGTCCTCCGGGTGCGTGGCCAGGCCGCAGGAGGCCGGGGCGGCCATGGAGAGCGCGAGGCCCGCGCGATCGGCGACGCGCCGGGCGAGCTCGGGTGTGGCGCCCGGGAGGAGCACGGCGAACTCGTCGCCGCCCAGGCGGCCGATCGGGTCGCGCGGGCGGACCGCGGCGCGCAGCGCGCCGACCGCGGCGCAGAGGACCGCGTCGCCCGCGGCGTGGCCCGCCTCGTCGTTGACGCGCTTGAGGCCGTCGAGGTCGAGCGTGATCAGGCCGAACGGCGCGCCCGCGGCGAGCGCGCCGGCGACGGCCTCCTCGAAGCCGCGGCGGTTGAGGCAGCCCGTCAGCGGATCGGTGCGCGAGAGCCGCCGGAGCTCGGCGCGCTGGCGGTCGCGCCAGCCCGCGCTGCAGACGCAGAACACGCCCGCGCACGCGAGCGCGGTGGCGACGAAGGCGACCTCCGCCGGCTCGTGCGGCCGGGTGAGCGCGGCGAGCAGGTAGCTGCCGACGACGAGCGCGGCGACGGCCGCGGCGCCGGGCACCGCGTAGAGGAAGCCGGCGAAGGCGAGGGCGAGGACGAGGCCGTAGGCGAGCGGGCTCCGGCCGCCGCCGTCGAGCCAGTAGAAGCACGCGATGCCGGCGGTGGAGACCGCGCTCCAGACGATCCAGAAGGCGCTGCCGAGGCGGCTCTGCAGGAGCCGTTCGACGGGCGCGAGCAGCAGGACGGCGGCGCCGACCGCGAACGCGACCGCCAGCCACGTCATCAGCGGCCGGTGCGGCCGGTCCCAGCTCGTCGCGTACATCGCGACGCCGGCCAGCGCCAGGAGGATCGTCGCGGCGGCGCCCAGGCGGACGCTCATGACGCGGATCCTCAACTCGGCGCGGTCGAGCACGGCATCGCTTGGAATCGGCGCCGCCCGCCCCGCCTTGAGGGCCGGTGGTCAGCGCACGGCCCGGAGCTCGCCGACCCGCAGGCCGCGCGAGTTGACGATCGGCGCGACGGCGAGCCCGTCCGGCACCGCCGCCTCCAGCCCGAGCGCGTCGCGGGCGAGCGCCACGCCCGCCGGGGCGACGGCGCGCGTGGCGCCGTCGCGGACCTTCATCGCCAGCCCGCGCCCGTCGGGCAGCCCGACCGCGAGCACGCCCTCGGCGCCGATCTTGGCCACGAGCCCCGCCTCGGCGCGCATCAGCTCCGTGTCGATCGCGCCGTCGTAGGCGACGAGCTCGGGATGCGCGCGCATCGCCGCCGCGCAGCGGTCGCCCGAGGGGCCGAGCGCGCCGCTCGCCAGCCGCCCGAACGCGGCCGCCAGGGCCTGCAGCGGCACGGCGAACGTGCGCATGCCGCAGCCGTCGTTGGCCTCCTCCGTCGGCCGCTCGACGCCGCAGGCCTCGGCGACGCAGTCGCGCATCGCGCCCTGGAGCGGATGGCCGACGCGGAAGTAGCCGTCGAGCGGCCAGCCCTCCTGCACGCAGCGCGCGAGCCCGAACGCGTGCTTGCCCGAGCAGTTGTGGCGGATCCGGCGCGGCGTCGCGCCGCGCCGCTCGCGCGGGTCGAGCGGCAGCTCCGGCCCGCAGCCGAGCGCGCCCTCGACGAGCCCGGTGGCCTCGAGCACCTCGGCCACCACCGCGACGTGCTCCGCCGAGCCGCCGTGCGAGGCGCACGCGAGCGCGAGATGGCGCGTGCCGAGCCCGAAGCGCTCGACGACG
Source organism: Solirubrobacteraceae bacterium (assembly GCA_040510855.1). Classification (GTDB taxonomy): domain Bacteria; phylum Actinomycetota; class Thermoleophilia; order Solirubrobacterales; family Solirubrobacteraceae; genus DASQMT01. Next base: position 11,771 of record JBEVIG010000219.1, on the reverse strand, counting down.
CCCGCGCGCACGCTCCCGAGCGCCTGCAGCGGCTTCACCGCAGAGCGCGCGAACACGGGGAGATCGCCGTCCGGCCCCTGGACCGCACCGCCGGGCTCCACGACGCACCACGCGATCCGGTGCTCGGACTCCTGGGCCCCGCCCCGGAGCGCGACGACCCGCGTCAGCGGTGCGACTCCCGCCAGCGCTGCCGGCTCTCGTGCACGATCCGCAGCGCCTCGTCGCGCTCGTACCAGCCGTCGACGACGACCTCCTTGCCCTCCGGCTGCTTGTAGATCGAGAAGAAGTGCTCGATCTCCACGCGAAGCTGGTCGGGCAGGTCGGAGAGCTCCTTCACGAAGGCCCAGTTCGGGTCGGAGTGCGGGACGCAGAGGACCTTGTCGTCCTGGCCCTTGTCGTCCGACATGCGGAAGACGGCGACGGCGTCGACCTCGATCAGGCAGCCCGGGAAGGTGGGCTCGGACACCAGGACCATCGCGTCCAGCGGGTCGCCGTCCTCGCCCAGCGTGTCGGTCACGAAGCCGTAGTCGGTCGGATACACGACACTCGAGAAGAGGAAGCGGTCGAGCTTGATGCCGCCCAGCGCATCGTCCCACTCGTACTTGTTCCGCGACCCCTTGGGGATCTCGACGAGGCAGTGGAGGGCATCGTCCATGGCGGCAGAACCTTGACACATGCTCAGGGGCTTCCGTGACTTCATCATGCGGGGGAACGTCGTCGACCTCGCGGTCGCGGTCGTGATCGGGGCGGCGTTCGGCGCCGTCGTGGCGGCGTTCGCCGACGACTTCGTCGGCGGGATCCTCGGGGCGATCGGCGGCTCGACCGACTTCGGCGACGCCGGCTTCACCGTCAACGGCTCGAAGATCGTCTACGGCTCGACGCTGACCGCGCTGATCCAGTTCCTCATCGTCGCGGCGGCGATCTACTTCATCATCGTCGTGCCCATGCAGGAGATCGCGAAGCGGCGCGGGGCCACCGAGGAATCGCCGGCGCCGTCCGACGAGACCCTGCTGCTGACCGAGATCCGCGACCTCCTGCGCGACCGGTCCGGCCCCGGGATGTAGGCTCGGCCGGTGTCGGGCGGCACCGACCTCGCAGCCGCGCTGGTCCACGGCGATGCGGATGCCGTCGCGGCCGCGTTGGCGCGCGATCCGGAGCTCGTCACGCGCGAGGTGCCCGGCACGGGCCGCCGCACCGGGCTGGTGCGCCACACGGAGCTGGCCTACGCGCCGTCGCGGCCGGTGCGCGTCGCCGTGCGGAGCCGCGGCGGCCGCGTCGAGATCGACGACGTGGGCGGCGCGGTCGCGATGGCGGGCCGGCCGCGCGGCTGGCGCGAGGCCGCGGAGCGCGCCGTCGCGGCGCTCGGCTGGAACGTCACGCGCGACGGCGTCGTGTTCGTGCAGGCCGCCGCGGACCGCGACGTCGACGACCTCGTGCGGCGGACGGCCGAGGCGTCGCTCGCCGTGCGCGACGCGATCCTCGCGCTGGAGGACAACGGCTAGCGCGGGCTGGTCTCGCCCTCCGGGAGCATCCCGTCGCGGCCGACGTAGCCGCCCGCGCCGCCGATCGCGACGAACACGGCCTCATCCGTGTCGGACGGGTTGCGCATCGAGCGCACCGTCGAGGGATCCACGCGGAGGAAGCCGCCCGGGCCGAGCGAGACCGTGTCCTCGCCCAGCACGAACTCGACGTTGCCGCGGTGGACGAAGTAGAGCTCCTCCTGGCGCTCGTGCAGGTGGCGCCCGGACGCGTAGCCGGGCGGCACGACGACCGCGTTCACGCCGAAGGCCGTGACGCCGAGCGCGTGGCGGACCTTGCGGAAGCCCGGGCCCTCGCCCATGTCGTCCAGGTTCCCGGCCGCCCAGCCGTCGCCCGTGCTGATCCCGCTCATGCCGTCTGCTCCTTCTCCTCGGTCCGCTCAGCGAGCGCCCGCCGCGCGAGTTGCGCGGCGACCACGAATTGGAGCATGGCGAACGAGATCTCGAGCGCGCGCTCCGGCAGCGCGTTGGCGAGCACCACGCCGCCGGCCGCCCCGGCCGTCGCGAGGACGCCCATCACGAGCCCGTCGCGCACGCGCAGGTTGCCGTAGCGGTGCTGGCGCGCCGCACCGACGAGCGCGACCGGCACGATCGCCAGCAGCGACGTCGCCTGCGCCTCGAGCTGCGAGAGCCCGAGGAAGAGCACCAGGGCGGGCACGAACAGCGCGCCGCCGCCGATCCCGAGCAGCCCGGCGGCCATCCCGGCGACGAACCCGATGGCGAGCACGGCAAGGACGTCGGTCACAGGATCAACGCGATGCCGGAGGCGACGAGGAAGGCGGCGAAGCCGAGCGCGATCGCCCGCGTCGGGAGGCGCTGCTGGAGCGCCGTGCCCGCGATCACCCCGCCCACCGCGGGGATGCCGATGAGCACGCCCTTGGCGACGTCGACGTTGCCGTAGGCGGCCTGGAGCGCCGCGGCCACGCCGACGATCACGACCATCGCCGCCAGCGACGTGCCGGTCGCCTCGCGCTCGCCGTAGCCGAGCCAGAGGATCAGCAGGGGGACCATGACCACGCCGCCGCCGACGCCGAAGAGCCCGGAGAACGCCCCGGCCGCCGTGCCCGCCACGGCGAGTCGCAGGAGCCGGGGCATGGCTCGCCATACTAGGGGCCGTGTCGCCCCTCGACGCCACGCTCGATGCGCTGCTCGAGCCGCTCCGCCGCGACCCGGGACGCTCCGCCGTCCTGCTCGACGTGGACGGCGTGCTCGCGCCGATCGTCGCCCAGCCGGACGACGCGCACATGCCCGAGACGACCCGGCGCCCGCTGATCGAGATCGCGCGCTCCTACCGCACCGTCGCGTGCGTGTCCGGGCGCCGCGCGTCGGACGCGCGCCGGATCGTCGCGCTCGGCTCGATCGCCTACCTGGGCAACCACGGCTCGGAGATCCTCAGGCCGGGCTCGGTGGCGCCGGAGGCCGACCGCGAGCTGCAGGCGTGGACGCGGCGCGTGCAGGGCTTCATGCGCGAGGCGTACGGCGACGACCTGCGCCAGCTCCGCGTCCGCCTCGAGGACAAGGAGGCGATCGCCGCGCTGCACTGGCGCGGTGTGCCGGACGAGAACGGCGCCGAGCAGGCGATCCGCGCCGTCGCGGCCCGCGCCGAGTCCCAGGGCTACCGGACCCACTGGGGCCGCAAGGTGCTCGAGATCCGCCCGCCCGTGCGGATCGACAAGGGCGCGGGGATCGTGTCGCTGCTGCGCGACGACGACCACGACGCGGCGATCTACATCGGCGACGACCGCACGGACCTCGACGCGTTCCGCGGCCTGGAGGAGCTCGTCGACATGGGGCGGGTGCAGACCGCGATCCGCATCGGCGTGCGCTCGGAGGAGGGGCCGCCGGAGCTCGAGCGCGAGGCCGACGCGATGGTCGACGGGACCGACGGCGTGCGCGTGCTCCTGCAGTCGCTCGTCCGCGGCTGAGGACCCGCATGAGGTTCGTCGACTTCCTGAAGGCGACGGTGCTGCTGTGCGCGGGCGCGGCGACCCTGCTGGCCGCGCTGACGATCGTCGGGGGCGCGCAGACCGGCGAGCAGGTCAACACGCTGATCGCCGTGTGCTGGTGGGGGATCGCGGCCGTCATCGGCGCGCGGATCGGCCGCCACCACGCGGCCTCGCCGCCGATCGCGCGGCTCCTCGCCGACGCGAAGATGCAGAACGCGATCCCCGAGCCGCGCCCCGGGCTGACGCTCATCAACCGGCTCTGGCCGCTGCTCGTCGTCACCGTCGCCGCGGCCGCGCTCTCGTTCTTCCTGCCGCAGGTGGCCGGCGTCGCGGCGGGCTTCGCGATCATCTGGTCGCTCGCCTGGCGGCGCCAGGACGCCGCGGTGACCGCGATCGAGGAGCGCGACGGCTTCCGCTTCTACGTCGACCGCACGGGCATCTTCTCGCCGATCCGGCTGATCCGGACGCGCGGCTTGGCCGCCGGCTGAGGGCGAAGCCCGGTCTCGACCGGACATGGATGTCCGGCGTCGCCATCAGGACGCCGTCCGGATGACTGGCGGAGCTATATGGGAAGCGCCACCAGCGCCGGCGCGATCACCAGCGCCGGCAGGAAGTTGCCGACCTTCACGTCCTTGATGTCGAGCAGCTTCAGCGCGATCCCGATGATCGTCACGCCGCCCGCCGAGGTGAGCACGGCCAGCGCCTCGCCCACGAGGAGGTCGTCGAACAGCCCCGCGCCGAGCGTGATCCCGCCCTGGAGGATCAGCACGGTGATCGCCGAGAGCCCGACGCCCCAGCCGAGCGTGGCCGACAGGGCGACCGCGGCGAAGCCGTCGAGCACCGCCTTCGTCGCCAGCAGCTGGTAGTCGCCGGTGAGGCCGTCCTGGATCGAGCCGACCACGGTCAGCGAGCCGACGCAGAACAGCAGCGACGCGGTCACGAAGCCCTCGGAGACCGTCGAGTGGTCGCCGTTCGTGTGGTGGGCGAGCCGGTCCTGCAGCGTGTCGCCGAGCTGCTCGAGCCGCCGCTCGATGCCGAGCATCTCGCCGACGATGCCGCCGAGCAGCACGCCGCCGAGCACGTAGAGCGGCGTCGAGGTCGACGTGTCCTCGCCGCCCCAGGCGAGCGCGAGGTCGATGCCGAGCGCGAGCGTGATCAGCCCGAGGCCCGCGAGCACGCGCTGCTGGATGCGCTCGGGCAGGCGAGGGCCGACCGCCGTGCCGATCGCCGTGCCCGCCAGGACCGTGCCGACGTTGATGAGGGTGCCGACCATCGAAGCCGGGGAGAATGCCAGACCGCATGGCGCGCACCGACGTCCTCCTCGTCTGCCTCGGCGGCACCGCCGGCCTCCGCGCCGCCGACGACGCGCTCGCCGGCGCGCTGCGGCGCGCGGGCGCGAGCGTGGCCGTGGCCCGCGTCGCGTCGACACGCGAGGTGCGCACCTTCGCGCTCACCGACCTCGCGTGGGCGCTGCCCGCGCGGGCGGCCGCGCGCGACGCGATCCGCACGACCGCCCCGCGGGCGGTCGTCTACTCCTCCAGCACCGCGGCGCTGCTGTGGCCCGAGCCGGGCGCGATCCGCTTCGACGCCCCCGCGGCCGGCAACCGCCCCGGCCGCCACGGCCTCTGGCAGCGGCCGGTCGAGCGGCGGCGGTTCGCGGCGGCGCCGCTGCTGCTGCCGTGGAGCGAGGGAGCGCTCGCCGAGGCGCCCGCGCCGCACGCCGGCGCGCTGGTCGTGCCCGTGCCGGTGGCGGCCTCCCCGGGCGGGATCGGCGAGGTGCGCGACCTCGCCGCCGTCACGTACGGCGCCAACCCGCACAAGAAGGGCACGGATCGCGTGCTCGCCGCCTGGCGCGCCGCGCGGCGGCCGGGCGAGACGCTCGTCGTCGCCGGCCTCGCGGGCGCGGACGAGGACGGCGTGCGCTTCGCCGGGATGATCCCGCCGGGCGAGTACCGGGCGCTGCTGCGCCGCGCCCGCGCGTTCGTCACCGCGCCGCGCCGCGAGGACTTCGGCATCGCGCAGCTCGAGGCGCTCGCCCACGGCGCCCAGCTCGTCACGAACGCCGCGCCCGGCCCGTACGCCGCGCTGCCGCTCGCCCGCGCGCTGGACCCGCGGCTGGTCGGCGGCGACCTCGCGGCGGCGATCCGCACCGCCCTCGACGACCCGGCGCCGGGCTACGCGGAGCGCGCCGCGGCGGCCGTCGCCCCGTGGTCGCCCGCGGCCGTCGACGCGCTCGTCGCCGAGCGGCTGCTGCCCACGCTGCTCGGCTGACTCAGAAGACGAGCCGCAGGAGCGCGGTCGTCACCGCGGCGATCAGCACGCCGGCGACCATCGACGCGCCGCGCCACAACGCGACCCCCGCGACGGCGAGCCCCGCGGTGTCGGCGCCGACGCCCAGCTCGTCGCCGTCGGCGAGCACCTGCGTGACGATCAGCGCGGTGAACAGCGCGGGGGCGAGCAGCGCGATGTAGCCGTTGAAGCGCTCGGGCAGGTCGCGGCCGCCGAGGGCGACCGGGCCGGCGGCCTTGATCACCGCGGTGATCACCGACGCCCCGAGCACGAGCACGATGGCCGCCGAGGTGCTCACGGCCGGATCAGCCCGTAGAACGCCGCGGCCGACGCGGCGAGGACGGGGACGCCCGCGGGGGCGACCGGGATGAGCACGAGCGCGATGAGCCCGCCGGCCAGGGCGACGCCGCGCGCCCGCGCGGTCTTCAGCTCGCCGATCAGCAGGGCCAGGAAGAACGCGGGGAAGATCGCGTCGAGCCCGAGCGCCTTCGGGTCGCCGAGCACGGGCCCGGCCAGCACGCCGACGATCGTCCCGGTGACCCAGCCCACGTACTGCGCCGCCGTCGAGCCGAACAGCAGGTTGCGGTCGAAGCCGCCCTTGCCGTCCTCCGCGATGACGAGCGAGACGTCGACGACGGTCTGGCCCTGCGCCGCGCGCTTGAGCGGCCCGCCCGGCAGCGACGGCGCGAACGCCACCCCCATCGGCAGGAAGCGCGAGTTCATCAGCGCGGCGGCGCCCAGCGCGGCGCCGAGCGTCCCGCCCGCGCCGATGATCCCCAGCGCCGCGATCTGCGCCGAGCCGGCGAAGACGATCACGCTCATCAGGATCGCCGTCCATCCCGGCATGCCGACGTCGCCGGCGAGCACGCCGAACGACATCGCCAGCACGCTGCCGGCCAGCGCGACCGGGAGCCCGGCGCGCAGGCCGTCGCGGAACGTCGGCCTCACGCCGCGGTCCGGCTCCGCTTCCGCATCCTGGCCAGCTCCGCCCACGGGCGGGTGTTCGCCACCTGCTCGGGCGTGAGCCACGCCCGCCGCGCGGTGGCGACGCCGTAGCGCATGAGCTCGAGGTTGCGGACGGAGTGCGCGTCCGAGTCGAGCACGATCAGCACGCCGGCCCGCGCGGCCGCGCGGGCGTGGAGCTCGTTGAGGTCGCGCCGGTCGGGCGCCGCGTTGATCTCGAGCATCGTCCCCGCCTTCGCCGCGGCGGCGATGACCTTCTCCATGTCGACGGCGTACGGCGAGCGGGTCTCGATCTTGCGCCCGGTCGGGTGGCCGATGACGTCGACGAGCGGGTGCTCGACCGCGGCGATCATCCGCGCCGTCATGTCGTCGGCGGACATCTGGAACGCCGTGTGGACGCTGGCCACGACCCAGTCGAGCTCGGCCAGCAGCTCGTCCGGGTAGTCCAGCGAGCCGTCCGGGAGGATGTTCGTCTCCGTCCCGATCAGCAGCTCGAAGTCGTCGCCGAACGCGGCGTTGAGCGCGCGGACGTGCTCGATCTGCTGCTCGAGCGTCGGGATGTCGACGTGGTTGCCGAAGCCGTGGCTGGCCGAGTGGTCCGTGATCGCGAGGTACTCGTAGCCGCGCTTGCGCGCGCCCTCGGCCATCTTCTCCGTGTCCTGGTTGCCGTCGGAGAGCGTGGTGTGCGAGTGAAGGTCGCCGCGCAGGTCCTCGAGCGTGACGAGCCGCGGCAGCTCGCCCTTCAGCGCCGCGTCGAGCTCGCCGCGCCCCTCGCGCAGCTCGGGCTCGATGTACGGCAGCCCGAGCGTCGCGTAGACCTCCTCCTCCGTCGCGCTGCGCACCGTCTCGCCCGTCGCGTCGTCGAGGATCCCGTACTCCGAGACGTGCAGGCCCTTGCGCACGGCGGCCTCGCGGAGCTGCACGTTGTGGTCCTTGGAGCCCGTGAAGTGCTGGAGCACGTTGCCGAACTGGTCGGGCGCGACGACCTTCAGATCGACCTTCAGGCCCGCGTGCGTGGTCGCCCGCGCGCCGGCGGGGCCCGACTGCAGGACCGACTCGACGACGGGGAGCTCCTCGAGCGCGGCGACGAGCGCGGCGGCGTCGTCGGCCGTGGCGATCACGTCGAGGTCCTTGACCGAGTCGACCTGGCGCCGGAGCGAGCCGGCGACCTCGACGCGGTGCGCGCCGGGCGCCGCGCGGAGCGCCTCGGCGATCTGCTGTGCGACGGGCTGCGCGCGGGAGAGCAGGATCCGCGGCGCGGGGGTGCCGTCCGCGCCCGCGGCGAGCGCCTCGAGCAGCTGCTCCTCCACCTTGGCGCCGAAGCCGCGCAGCTTGCGGACCTCCTGGCGCTCGCACGCCGCGCGCAGGGACTCGAGCGAGTCGACCCCGAGCTCGTCGTAGAGCCGGCGGGCGCGCTTGGGGCCGAAGCCTGGCAGGTGGGTGATCGCGATCAGGCCCGGCGGGAACTTCTCGCGGAGCTTGACCGACTGCGGGATCTCGCCGGTCTCGTCGAGCGCGACGAGCTTGCTCTCGAGCGTCTTGCCGATCCCCGGGATCTCGGTGACCTTGCCGTCGCGGACCATCTGCATGACCGAGACGGAGGACTCGCGCACGGCCTTCGCGGCGGTGCGGTAGGCGAGGACGCGGTATTGCACGGCGCCGTCGAGCTCGTAGAGGTCTGCGAGCTCCTCGAAGGCGGCGGCGATCTGGGCGTTGTTCATTCCATCGTTAGCGTACGCATCCGGCCATGCCCGGACCCGCCTGGATCGTGCTCCCCACATACTGCGAGGCGGAGAACGTGGCGCCGATGACGGGCGCGCTGCTGACCGTGCTCCCGGGCGACGCGCGGATCCTCGTCGTCGACGACGCCTCGCCCGACGGCACCGGCGCGGTCGCCGACCGGCTCGCGGCCGAGGACCCGCGCGTGGCCGTGCTGCACCGCGCGCGCAAGGAGGGCCTCGGCCCCGCGTACCTCGCCGGCTTCGCGCACGCGCTCGCGCACGGCGCGGGAGCGGTGGTCGAGATGGACTGCGACTTCTCCCACGACCCGGCCGCGGTCCCCGCGCTGCTCGGCGCGCTGGCCGACGGCGCCGACCTCGCGCTCGGCTCCCGCTACGTCCCCGGCGGGCGGGTGGAGAACTGGACCGCGTGGCGCCGCCTGGTGTCGCTCGCCGGCTGCCGCTACGCGCAGCTCGTGCTGCGCGCGCCGGTGCGCGACCTCACGGGTGGTTTCAAGGCCTTCCGCGCCGAGGCGCTGCACGCCATCGACTACCGCAGCGCCCGCGCGAAGGGCTACGCGTTCCAGGTCGAGCTGACGTACCGCTCGCTCCGCGCGGGGCTGCGCGTGACCGAGCTGCCGATCGTGTTCCACGAGCGCCGCGAGGGCGACTCGAAGATGTCCGGCGCGATCGCGCTCGAGGCGGCCTGGCGCATCCCGGCCCTGCGCCTCCAGTTCCGGGGACGCGGTGCCGATGTGCAAGGGAGATGAACTCGGAGCAGCTCGCTCTCGTCCGCGGCTGGGAGGACACGCGGGAGACGTTGCGCGCCTGGCAGGAGCGCCCGTTCCCGGTCGTCGGTGCATGGGCCGCCGGCAGCCTGGGCGTGGCCGCGCTGCTCCTCGCCGCCACCTGGATCATCGCGCTGCTCAGCGTGCCGGATCCGTTCGTCTTCGCCGTCACCGGCACCGGCGGCTGGCAGGACTTCCGCTTCATCCTCTATCGCAACGGGCTCGTGCTCGCGCTCCATGCGCTCGCGTGCGTGGCGGGCTTCATCGCGGGATCGTCGCTGCCCGTCGTCGCCGAGGGCTACCACGGCATCTGGCGCCGGATCCACGACCACGCCGGACGCGCGGCGATGGGCTTCGTCGCGGCCGCGACGCTGTTCTCGCTCGGCACGCAGGCCTACGCGCTGGGCATGACCGCGTCGAGCGTCGCCGACGCCAACGGCGTCTCGCCCGCGCTCCTCATCGTGTCGCTCCTCCCCCACGCGGTGCCGGAGCTGACCGCGCTCTTCCTGCCGCTCGCCGCCTGGCTGCTCGCCAGCCGGCGCGGCGCCTGGGACGAGCTCCTCGCCGCCACGTTCGTCACCACGGCGATCGCGATCCCCGTCATCATCGCGTCCGCGGCTGTCGAGGTCTGGGTCAGCCCGGAGGTACTATCCTTTTTGAAGTAAGCAACTTCCGAGGAGCGACATGGCCGGCGTGAGCGAGGTCACCGACACCAACTTCCAGGCAGAGGTCATCGAGGCGGATCAGCCCGTGCTCGTGGACTTCTGGGCGCCCTGGTGCGGCCCGTGCCGCCTCGTGGCCCCGATCGTCGAGGAGATCGCCGGCGAGCGCCCGGAGCTGAAGGTGGTCAAGCTCAACACGGACGAGAACATCCAGACCGCGTCCGAGTACCAGATCATGGCGATCCCGACGCTCCTCCTGTTCCGCAACGGCCAGGTCGCCAAGCGCATCCAGGGCGCGATGCCGAAGAAGCGCCTCGAGGCCGAGATCGAGCCCGCGCTCGCGTAACGTCGCCCGGCAGGCGAAACCCTTACACCCGGGCGACGCCCACCGTCAGGAGGCGGCCTTCGATGGTCGCCTCCGCGCCGTTCGCCGAGCCGTCGTAGGCGATGCTCGTCGCGAGCGTCTCGCCCGTGACGTAGCCCTCGTGCGCCCGCGTGGCGCCGAGCAGCTCGTCGTCCCCGCCCAGCGTGAGCGCGATCCGGTCCTCCACGTTGAGGCCCGCCGCCTTGCGCGCATTCTGCACCGCGTGCACGACCTCGCGCGCGAGGCCCTCGCGGCGCAGCTCGTCGTCGAGCTGGGTGTCGAGCGCGACGGCGTGCGACCCCTCCCGCTCGAGCTGGTAGCCCGCGAGCGGCTGCATGGCCAGCGACAGGTCGTCGGGCCCGAGCTCGTGGTCGTGGCCGTCGATCGCGATCGCCACCGTGTGCCCGGCGCGCAGCGCGCCCGCGACGTGCGCCGGCTCGAGCGCCTCGATCGCCGCCGCGACCTGCGGCATCTGCCGGCCGAAGCGCGGCCCGAGGTTGCGGTAGTTGGGCTTCACCTCGTAGGAGCCGAGCTCGTCGGCCTCGGTCACGAAGCGCAGCTCCTTGACGTTGAGCTCGTCGAGCACGATCTCGCGCATCCGCTCGATCGCCGCGCGCTCCTCGCCCGCGGCGACCACGACGGCGGCGCGCAGCGGCTGGCGGACCTTGAGCTTGCCGTGCCCGCGGGCGGCCAGGCCCAGCCGCACCGTCTCGCGGGCGATCGCCATGGCGGCCTCGAGATCGAGGTCGATCAGCGCCGGGTCGGCCTCCGGGAAGTCGCACAGGTGCACGCTCGGCTCTGCGCCGTCGAGGTTCTCGTAGATCGCGTCGGCGACGAACGGGCAGAACGGCGCGAGCAGCTTGGTCAGCTCGACCAGGCAGGTCCTGAGCGTCCCGAACGCGGCGGGGTCGCCGTCCCAGAACCGGCGGCGGGAGCGGCGCACGTACCAGTTCGAGAGCTCGTCGGTGAACGCGGCGATCGCCTGGCCGGCGCGCGTCGCGTCGTAGTCCTCCATCCGCTCCCGGACCTCGGCGATCGTGTGATGGAGGCGCGAGAGCGCCCAGCGGTCGAGCGCCGTCGCCGGGCCCGCCGTCTCCTGGACGTCGTTGACGTTCGCGTAGAGGACGTAGAAGCCGTACGTGTTCCAGAGCTGGAGCAGGAACTGGCGCACGGACTCGCCCACCGTCTCCGTGGAGAACAGGTAGCCGTCCCAGGGCTGCTTGGAGGTCAGGTAGTACCAGCGGAAGGCGTCGGCGCCGTGCTGGTGGATGACGTCCCACGGCACGACGATGTTGCCGAGCGACTTCGACATCTTCTTGCCCTGCGGGTCGGCGATGTGGCCGAGGCACAGCACGGTGCGGTACGGCGCCTTGTCGAACAGCAGCGTCGAGATCGCGATCAGCGAGTAGAACCAGCCGCGCGTCTGGTCGATCGCCTCGCAGATGTAGTCGGCCGGGAACGTCTCGCGGAAGCGCTCCTCGCCCGTGAACGGCGCGTGGCGCT
>JBEVIG010000218.1:0-23799 GCA_040510855.1 Solirubrobacteraceae bacterium | reverse complement strand
AGCTAGGCCGCGCCGGCGAGCTGGCGCGGGAGCTCGGACGCCATCTCGCTCACCACGGCCGCCATCGCCGCGGCGGCGGCGGAGAGCACGCCGCCCTCGGGCAGCGCGAGGTGGATCGCGCGGTACGGCACCTCGCCCTGCAGCCGCCTGGTGACCGTCCCCGGGAACGGCCGCGCGGCGGCGAGCGCGGGGATCACGGCGATCCCGTCGCCGGTGGCGACGAACGCGCGGACGCTCTCGTAGTCCGGGATCTCGTGGCCGGTGAAGAGCGGCTCGAAGGCGTGCTCCTGGGCGAGCTCGCCGAGCTGGTCGAGGCCCGGTGTCCAGCGCGAGCCGACGATCAGCTCGTCGCGGAGATCCGGCACGCCGAGGTCGTCGCGGTCGGCGAGCCGGTGGCCGTCGGGCAGGATCGCCACGTACGGGTCGTCGGTGAGCTTGGTGAGCCGCGCGCCCTCGTCGGGGCAGACGCGCCGGTTGCGGTAGTCGAGGCCGATCGGCCGTCCGGGCCAGCTGAACAGCAGCGCGAGCTCGACCTCGCGGTCGCGCAGCCGCGCGAGGTTGTTGTGCGGCTCGTCCTCGACGAGCACCACGTCGACGCCGGGGAAGCGCTCGCGGTACGCCTTCAGCACGCCGGTCGTGAAGGCCTGGGTCGCGCTCGGGAACGAGCCGATCCGCAGCCGCCCGCTGCGCAGGCCGGCGAGCGCGTTGAGCTCGGCGTACGCCTCCTGTGCCTCGGTGAGGATGCGGCACGCGCGCGTGTGCAGCAGCTCGCCGGCGGGCGTGAGCTGCACGCCCCGCGCGGTGCGCTCGACGAGCCTCGTGCCGACCTCGGCCTCGAGCCGCGCCATCTGCTGCGAGATGGCCGACGGCGTGAACGACAGGGCGTCGGCGGCGGCGGCGAACGAGCCCGTCCGCACGACGGCCTCGAACACGCGGAGGCGTGCGAGGTTCAGCACCGAGCCGACCACGCGCCCGCCGCCCCTCCCCCCAGCACGTCCATCACGCGCACGGGGCGGTCATAGTCGGCGCCGGGCGCGGCGTCGAGGGGCGGGGGGTAACCGGGGAACACGGGCGTCACCACGTGCCCGCCGATGCGCGACTCAGGCGACGAGGACCGGCGTGCCGACGGCGACCCGGTCGTACAGGTCGATCACGTCGTCGGGGGCCATCCGCACGCAGCCGTGCGAGGCGGCCGAGCCGATGGAGCCGATGCTGGCGGTGCCGTGGAAGCCGACCGAGCCGTTGAAGCCGATCCAGCGGGCGACGAGCGGGTTGGCCGGGTCGCCGCCGGGGATCGTCTGGCCGGCGAGGTCGCCCGCCCAGTCGGACTGCGGGACGTTCCACGGCGGGTCGACCTGCATGCCCTGGACGCTGAACTCACCGGCGGGCGTGGGGTAGCGGGGCTCGCCGACGGCGACGTTGTAGGTCGTCGTGAGGTCGCCGCGGTCGAAGACGCGGACGACGCGCTCGGAGAGCGAGACGGTCACGGCGACCGGCTGCGCGTCCCAGGCCTGCTCGGTCGACGTCTTGGGCTCGATCGTCTTGACGTCGGCCTCGAAGCGGCGCTTGCCGCGCGGGTCGGTGAAGTTGCGCGCAATCTTGCGGGTGAGGCGCTTCGCGCCGGCCAGCTCGCGGCCCTCCTGCGACGGCGTCGCGGTCACCTCGCCGACGGTGAGCGCGATGCTCGCGTCGCGGGCGTCGCGCGCCACGGAGCGCTCGATCTTCGCGACGAAGCGGTCGACGGCGGCGCGGTCGACGGTGGCCGCGGCCGGCTCGTCGTGGCGCACCTCGCCGCCCGTGAGCTGGCGCCAGGCGCGCTCGGGCAGGCTCCCGTCGCGGCTCTCGCGGTAGGCGCGGCGGACGGCGTCGCGCAGGGCGAGGTGCACGCCGGCCCGCTCCGCCGGGAGGCGGAACGTCTCGTCGCCCGCCTTGATCTTCAGCGGGCGGACGGCCGCGGCGCCCAGTTCGGCGTCGAGCTTGGCGACGGCGGCGTCCTCGGTGAGCCCCCCGACGTCGACGCCGGCGACGGAGATCCCGTCGGTCAGCTTGCCGGAGGCCTTGTGGTCGGCCCACGCCATGGTGCCGCCGGCAGCGGCGAGCAGGACGAGGACGATGGCGAGAACGACGGGGAGGCGGCGAGACACAGCAGCGTGTTATAGGGCGGGAATCCGCGTTTGGTTACTTCCGGCCGGGAAATTTCGCTCCGAGCTTGACGTATACCGATATGGGTATATCTTGTCGACATGGCCCGGGCAGCGACCACCACCGACGCGTTCAACGCCGTGGCCGAGCCGCGGCGGCGCGAGATCATCGCGGTGCTCGCCGGCGGCGAGCGGCCGGTCGGCGACCTGGTGACGGCGCTCGGCATCGCCCAGCCGCAGGTGTCCAAGCACCTGCGCGTGCTCCGCGAGGTGGAGGTGGTGCAGGTGCGCGACGAGGGCCGCAGGCGGCTCTACCGGCTCAACGGCCTGGCGCTCAAGCCCATCCACGACTGGGTGCGGCAGTACGAGCAGCTCTGGACGGAGCGCTTCGAGCTGCTCGACGACGTGTTGGACGACCTCAAGAAGGAGCAAGGAGATGGCGGTGCCGACTAGCGGAACAGCGGTGGTCTCGACCCCGACCGACGAGCAGATCCTCATCACGCGCGAGTTCGACGCGCCCCGGCACCTCGTGTTCCGGGCGTACACTGAGCCCGACCTGGTGTCGCGCTGGTGGCCCGGTCGCCGCGGCGAGATGCAGGTCTGCGAGATCGACCTGCGGCCGGGCGGCGCCTGGCGCTACGCGATGGTGGCCGAGGGCGGCTTCGAGGTCGCCTTCCACGGCGAGTACCGCGAGATCGTGCCCGGCGAGAAGGTCGTGTTCACGGAGATCTACGAGATGCCGGACGGCACGCTCAGCGAGGCCACGCTCAACACGGCGACCTTCACGGAGGCCGGCGGCCGCACGACGCTCGAGCTCCTGACGGAGACGTCGAGCAAGGACGTCCGGGACATGATCCTCGGCTCCGGCATGGAAGGCGGCGTCCAGGAGGGCCTCGACATCCTCGAGGAGCTGGCGATCTCGCTGGCCTAGTGGCGGTGGTGGGCGTACTCCGCGGGGCGCGCCAGCATCGCGACGAGCATGCCGCTGAGCATCAGGACGTGCTCGAGCATCATCGCGCTGCCGGCGTCGGCGACCAGGCCGGCGCCCAGCAGCCCGATGATCGCGAGGGTGGGCAGGATCATCGACGCGCTCATCTCGGCGTTCGCGCGGGCCGAGTGCCCGCGGAAGGCCATCCAGGCCGCCATGGGCACCGTCATGGTCATCGCCATCCACCCGAGCCACGCGGCCGGCGCGTCCTCGCGGAGCTCCGCCCATCCCGTCCCGAGCGCCTGCATCGCCCACTCGGACGGCATGAAGAGGAGTCCCATGCCGGCGAACATCACGGCGACCATCTCGACGTAGTGCAGGACGAAGCGGCGGTCGAGGGCGGCGCGGAGCGACATGGGGAGCCTCCTGGCGGGTGGACTAATACGGGGAGGGGGTATCTGACGAAGCGGACCGTACAGAACCCCCTGGGGGTATGCAAGGCCGACGTCAGATTTCGACGTGCCGGAGGTCCGGTGAAGCGCTTGTGACGGTCACGACCGGGTAACGGATCGCCAAACCGGCACTGGGAGGGTGCTCATCATGCGAACCATCGGACGACTCGCGCTGGCCGTTCTCGCGGCGGCGCTGATCCCGACCGCGACCGCGGGCGCGGCGCCGCCCTCGAAAGGGGAGGCGGAGCCGCTGGTGATCGGGCACCGCGGCGCGTCGGGGTACCGGCCCGAGCACACGCTCGCCGCCTACCGGCTGGCGGCGGAGCAGGGGGCGGACTTCATCGAGCCCGACCTGGTCTCGACCAAGGACGGCGTGCTGGTCGCGCGCCACGAGAACGAGATCGGCGGCACGACCGATGTGGCGGAGCACCCGGAGTTCGCGGCCCGGCGCACGACGAAGGTGATCGACGGCGCCTCGCTGACGGGCTGGTTCACGGAGGACTTCACGCTCGCCGAGCTCAAGACGCTGCGCGCGAAGGAGCGGATCCCCGACCTGCGCCCGGCCAACACCGCCTACGACGGGCGGTTCGAGATCCCGACGCTCCAGGAGGTGCTCGACCTGCGCAAGCGGCTCTCGAAGGAGCTCGGGCGCCCGCTCGGCGTGTATCCGGAGACCAAGCACCCGACCTACTTCCGCGAGATCGGACTGCCGCTCGAGGAGCCGCTGGTGAAGCTGCTCACGCGCAACGGCCTGAACCGGAAGAACGCCCCGGTGTTCGTGCAGAGCTTCGAGACCGGCAACCTGCGCGCCCTCGACAGGGCGCTGAAGGTGCCGCTGGTGCAGCTGCTCGCCGCGAAGACCGCCCGTCCCGTGGGGGACCCGCGCACGTACGCCGAGCTCGCGACGCCCGCGGGGCTCGCCGACATCGCGACCTACGCGGACGGCGTCGGCCCGTCGAAGGACTACATCGTCCCGCGCGAGGCCGACGGCAGCTCGGGCACGCCCACGTCGTTCGTCGACGACGCGCACGACGCCGGGCTGCTCGTGCATCCGTACACGTTCCGGCGCGAGAACACGTTCCTGCCGCTGGAGCTGCGCTCCTCGAGCGACCCGGCCGGCATCGGCGACCTCGCCGCGGAGATCCGCCAGTTCCTGGACCTCGGCATCGACGGGTTCTTCACCGACAACCCGGATGTCGGGCGGAGGACGGTCGACGGGGCGTGAGGCGCCGGCGCTTCTCGAGGACGACGCGCCAGTCGACCCGCAGCAGCAGCACCAACCCGGCGAGCATCGCGACCTGGAGCGCGATGCCCGCCGGCGAGGTGAACACGCCGGCGAACGTGTCGCCGAGCCGGTCCGCGGCGAGCGTCGCCCCGCCCACGTAGAGGGAGTACGAGACGAGCCGCCCCGCGAAGAAGGCGGCGGTCAGCGGGAGCAGCGGGACGGCGAGCAGGCCGGCGGCCACGAAGAGCTGCGCCGACGGGACGGGGGAGAGCGCGAACAGCGCCAGGCCGCCCGCGGCGCGCCGGCGGTCGCCCGCCAGCAGGTCGCGGGCGGCGGCCAGGCTCTCCAGCCGCTCGGGCGAGAGGCGCCCGCGGAACCGGCCCGCGCCCCATGCGAGCGCGAGCCGGCCCGAGGCCGCGGCGAGGGCGCCGCCCAGCACCAACGGCACGGGGGGCAGGTCGCCGCTCACCTGGAAGAAGACGAGCACCGCCCAGGTGGGCGGACCGAACGCGGGCAGCAGGTTGATCGCGAAGACGCAGCCGAGTGCGATCGCCAGGCCGCCCGCGCCGGACATCGCGCTACGCGGGCGCGGCCTCGCGGGCCTCCGCGAGCGCGGCGATCGCACCGCCCTCGCCGCGCGGGATCATGACCACCGGGCAGTGGGCCTCGCGCAGCAGGCCGTGGCCGACGCCGCCGAGCAGCACGGACCGGAAGGGGCCGTAGCCGCGGGAGCCGCAGACGACCACGTCCGTGCGCTCCGAGAGCGCGACGAGCGCGTCGACCGGCTCGCCGATGAACACGTGGCCCTCGGTCGCGCTCCGCCCGGCGCCCTCGAGCGCACGGGTCAGCGAGGTCGCCGCACGCTCGCGCGCCACCTCGAGGCCGCCGGTGCCGTAGGCGGGCACGGCGGCACCGCGCTCCCACGCGCGGGGCGACACCGCGGTCACCGCCTCGAGCGGGCCGCCGGCGAGCTTCGCCAGCGCCGTCGCCGCCGTGAGCGCGTGCTCGCCCTCCTCGAGCCCGATGTAGCCGACGCCGACGCGCCGCGGCATCCAGCCCGCGGCGAGCCCGGCCGGCGCGACGGCCACGGGGCAGGACGCGCCGTGCAGCAGCCGCTCCGCGGTCGTCCCGGGTGCGATCCGGCCCATGCGTCCGCGGCGCGACGAGCCGACGACGATCAGCCCGGCGCCGCGCTCGGCGGCGAGGTCGTGCAGCGCGTGCGCGGCGGAGAAGCCGGGGACGACGACGCGCTCGGCGTCGAGGCCTCCCGTGGTGAGGTCGTCGAGCACGGAGCGCGCGGTGGCGTGCAGGTCCGCGTCGACGATGCCGCCGCTCATCGCGTCGGTGATCGTGTCCTGGACGTAGCTCGCGGCGGCGACCAGGGGTGCGCCGGTGAGGCGCGCGAGCGCCACGCCGACCACCATCGGGGCGGGGTCGGGGCGGAGCGGGTCGATGCCGACGATGACGGGCTTGCGCATGGCCATCCTCCTGGCGGTCGTGGTTCAGGCGGGCGCCGTGGTGAGCAGGCCCGCGCACTCGCGCGCGAACTGCTCGACGGCGTCCCAGTCGGTGTAGTCGTGGTCGCGCGACGTGTCGGTCGGGTGGCCGCCCTTGCGCATCAGCAGCCGGACGAGCAGGCGCGTCGCGAAGTCGTACTCGCGGTACTGGATCGCCCCCGCGAACGTGGTCGCGCGGGCGGGGGTCCAGCCCGTGGCCTCGACGAACTCGTCGAGGTAGCGCCGCGTCGCCGCCCGCGACTCCTCCGTGTCGTCGGCCGCGGTGAGGCAGACGCTGAAGAAGGCGGACGGGCGGGCGGCGAGCGTCGTGTGGTGCCGGCGGGCCCAGGCCACGATCGCCTTCTGGTGGTGGCCGGCGTGGATCGACGCGCCGACGATCACCGCGTCGTAGTTCCGCGGTGAGGGGTCGGCGCCGCCGAGCGGCGCCGTCCGCGCGTCGACGCGGATCCCCTCGGCCGCGAGCACGTCCGCGATGCGGGCGGCGATCCGCGACGTGTGCCCGTGGGTGCTCGCGTGGAGCAGCAGGACGGTCGGCATGGCGATCAGGCGGTCGCCGCGGGCATCGCGCCCTGCGTGGGCTGCTCGCGCCGGCGGGTCGCGGTGAGCGCGGCCGTCAGCGGGACGATCAGGAGGATCGCGCCGATGCCGATGAGCACGAAGCCGGCGATCGTGGCGATCGTGCCGACGGTGCCCCAGCCCCAGGCGCTGAGCAGGGTGCCGCGGAGCGTCTCGCCCATGAACAGGCTCTGCTTCTGCGCGGCGAGCTCCTCGTTGTTCGGGTCGGCCATCGAGGCGGCGCTGACCTCGGCGTAGGACTTGCCGTCGGCGATGCCCTCGAGGTGCAGGCCGATGAAGTCGTTGGCGTAGGCCTTGGCCTCGGCGGGGGTGTCGACCTGCTGGCCGGCGTACTGGTTGAGGTTCGCGGGCAGCTCCTCGCCCTTGGGCGGGAAGTAGATCTGCTGCGGGGTGAGCTGGTCGTGGACGACGTCGCGGGCGTAGCTGCCGCCGATCAGGGCGAGCGCGCCGGCGATGATCATGCCGAGCGCGATACCGGACGCGACGGTGGTGAGGTTGAAGAACTTGCGCATGGTGGACTCCCGGTCCTCTGTGGCGGTCCCGGCCGGGCCGGACCCTGTGTCCCTGACTCTCGTCCTCGCGCGGCCGCCTTCCATCCGCCCCGCGCCGCAGACCCGTCCGTAGTTCTCCGCGCAACCAGTTCGCTGCTACCCTGTCGCGCTCGCGACGGGACGCCCGGCGGCCATGGATGCCGCCCTGGCAGTGCGTCCCGCGCACGTCGCCGCCATCTGCGCGGCGACGCACTGGAAGCGATCACAAGGAGTTGGAATGTCCACCACCCGTGTGCTCGCGGGCGTCCTGGGCGCGGCTGCGCTCATCTCGCCCGCGGCGGCCGCACAGGCGGCCGTGCCGGACAAGCTGGCCGACACGTACAACCGCGAATACCGCCAGGCGAAGAAGGCCGGCGGCGAGCCCGGCCGACACATCGTGCGCGACGACGTCCGCACGAAGAACGGCGTCCGGGAGGCCCGCGCGCGCGAGGTCGAGCGCTCGATCGGCGTGCTGGAGCGCATGCAGGCTCCCGCGCCCGCCCCGGCGGCCGCCACGACCGGCGGTTCGACCGCCGGCAGCGGCCTCGACGCGATCGCCGCGTGCGAGTCGGGCGGCGACCCGGGTGCGGTCTCGGCCGACGGGACGTACCGCGGCAAGTACCAGTTCGACCAGCAGACGTGGGAGTCCGTCGGCGGGACCGGCGACCCCGCGGCCGCGCCCGAGGCCGTGCAGGACGAGATGGCCGCGCGACTGCAGGCCCAGCGGGGCTCGAACCCCTGGCCCGTCTGCGGCTAGTGGCCTGACGCGGGCGCCGCGCGCTGACGCGCGCGGCGCCCGCTCACCCCGGAGCGGTCAGCGCGCCGCGGTGCGGCGCGGGCACTCCGGGTCCAGGCACGGATGGTTCCGGCCGGCGGCGGCCACGTGGTAGTGGCCGTGGTCAGTGGACCAGTTCTCGGCGAGGCTCCGCATCACGGCGGAGATGAGCTTGCGGGTCATGTCGTGCCCTCCTTCTAGTTGACGCTCAGTCGCGGGTTGACGCACAGCGGGTCGTGGCAGACGGCGGGGCCGCCGGCCGGACCGCTGTGGAAGTGGACGTCCGGCTCTGGCCGCACGTCGTCGCGGGCGCCGCGCAACAGCGCGGCGAGCAGTCGCCTGGGCATTGGGGATCCTTCCTGTGGGGAGCATCGGGACGGGCTGGGTGGGCCCGCCGCGAGCAGCAGCCTGACCGCTGCCCGCCCTGACATTGTGACAACTTTGTAACAGCCGACAACCGCCCATCTGTCGGGACCGATACGACACGCGGTCGCAGCCCGTTCGCACCGGCGCGGCTGCGCGAACGGGCAGGCGGTCGTGCCGACCGGGGCGCGCGGACTTGACGCGGGGTCGAGCGGGCTGGGAATGTCGCCGTAGCTCAAGTGGCCTGACCTTCGAGGAGGTTCCCCCCAATGGCCGGCGACCCGGAGAGGAAGGCGGCGAAGCGGCGATCGCAGGTCGCGAAGGGCCTGGACAGGGCCTACGGGGCCACCGCGCCCGAGCGCGTGGAGATCGATGCCCTCGACCTCCTCATCGTCTCCGACCACCACCGCGGCGCGCGCGACGGCGCCGACGACTTCCGCCGCTGCGAGCGCAGCTACAACGCGGCGCTGGCGCACTTCCTCGAGACGGGGCACGGGCTCCTGCTGCTCGGCGACACCGAGGAGCTGTGGGAGTGCGACCCCGAGGACGTCATCGCCGCCTATCCGCGCACGTACGCCCTCGAGGCCGAGTTCGCCGCCCGCGGCCGCTATCGCCGCGTGTGGGGCAACCACGACGACGAGTGGCGCCACGCCCGCAGCGTCGAGCGCCACCGGGAGGCCCTCGGCGGCGACCGCGCCGACGTGCGCGAGGCCTTCCGGCTCGAGATCACCCGCGACGGCGAGCCACTCGGCGAGCTCTTCTTCGTCCACGGCCACCAGGGCACGGACGACGCCGAGCGCTGGAGCTGGATCTCGCGGATCGTCGTGCGCAAGATCTGGCGGCCGCTGCAGCGCAAGCTGCGGATCGCGTCGACGTCGCCCGCGTCGGACTGGGACCTGCGCGAGATGCACGACGAGGCGATGTTCGCGTGGGCGCGCCGTGCGCCCACCCGGCCCGTCGTGATCGCCGGTCACACCCACCGCCCGGTGTTCGGCGTCGGCCGCCGCGCGCCGGTCGTCCCCGAGCCGCTCGAGCAACTCGAGCGCCGCTACCAGGAGCTTCGCCGCGCGGGCGCGCCGGCCGAGGAGCTCTGCGCCGCGCGCACACGGCTCGAGTACCTCTACGCCGAGCTGCGCCGCTACGACCGGCCGGCCATCCCGGTCGTGCCGCCGTGCTACTTCAACACGGGCTGCTGCTCGTTCGGCGACGGCGACGTCACCGCGCTCGAGATCACCGGCGGCCGCATCCGCCTCCTGCGCTGGCTCGACGACGAGCAGCAGCCGGCGGGCAAGGTGCTGGCCGAGGCGTCCCTCGAGGAGGTGCTGGGGGCGGTCGGTGCCGGCGCGGACGTCCGCATCGGCGAGGCCGCGGGCGTGCCGGCGTGAGCGCCGTCGCGGCCGCGCCGCGCCCGGCCGCCGCGCCACCGGCCGAGCCGCCGTTCCTCCGCCGCCGGGAGCGGCGGACGGTCACGGCGCTCGCCGAGGTCCTCTTCCCGCCGTCCGAGGGCGCGCTGCTCACGCCCGACGCGGTCGCCGACGGCGTCGACGCGCAGCTGCGGCGGATGCGCGCGAGCAAGCGCACGCGGAGCCTGCACCTGATCCTGCTGGTGATCGAGTACGTGCTCCCGCTGGCCGGCCTGCTGATGCTGGGCGTGCACCTGCGGCCGTTCTCCCGGCTCGCGCCCGACCGCCGTGCGCAGCTCGTCGACGAGACGCTCGTGCGCACGCGCGTGAAGCCGCTGCGCACGCTCGCGAAGCTCAAGACGCTGCTGCTCGCCGCCTACTACAGCGACGAGGGCGTGCAGCGCCGGATCGGCTTCGTGCCCGTGCGCGACCGGGGCCTCGACACCGCGCCCGCGCCGGGCGGCCCGCTGCGCCTGCACGACCCGGCCGGGGAGCGCCTCCAGGTGGACGTCTGCGTCATCGGCTCCGGGGCCGGCGGCGCGGTCGTGGCCGCGCGCGCGGCCGCCGCCGGCCGCACGGTCGCGCTGCTCGAGGAGGGCGCCCACGTCGCGGGTGCCGACGTCGTCCATGACGAGCACCGGATGGTCGCGGCGCTCTACAAGGAGCACGGGCTGCAGACGACCGTCGATCTCGGGATGACGATCCTCCAGGGGCGCACGCTCGGCGGCACCACGCACGTGAACAACGCGATCTGCTTCCGGCTCGGCGACCCGGCGCTGCGCGCCCCGCGCGGCGCCGACGTGCTCGAGGACTGGCGCCGCCTCGGCTGCGCCATCGACGAGCCGGCGCTGCAGGCGAGCTACGACCGCATCGAGGCCGAGCTCGCCGTCGCGCACGTCCCCGGCCCGCTCGTCGGCGCGAGCGGCGACGCGCTGCTGGACGGCTGGCGCGCGATCGAGCCGGGCGCGCCCGCCGCGGGCGTGTTCCGCAAGAACATCAGCGGCTGCATCGGCTGCGGCTACTGCAACTACGCGTGCCCGTACGGGCACAAGCTCTCGACGCTCGAGACCTACGTGCGCGACGTCGCCGACCTCGGCGGCCACGTGCTGGCCGGCTGCAAGGTCGAGCGGCTGGAGCGGCGCGGCGACCGCGTCACCGGCGTGCGCGCGCGGCTCGCGGACGGGCGGCGGCTCACCGTCGAGGCGGGCGCAGTCGTCGTCGCCGCCGGCGCGATCGGCTCGAGCGTGCTGCTGCTGCGCAGCGGCTTCCGCCGCAACGTCGGCACGCGCTTCTCCTTCAACGCCGCGACGCCCGTCCTCGGCCGCCACGACACGCCGCGCCACAGCTGGGCGGCCGACCAGATGACGGCCTACGTCGACGGCGGCTCGTTCCTCGTCGAGAGCTCGTTCGACCCGCCGATGTCGGTCGCCGTCGCGATGCCGGGCTGGGCGGGCGAGCACCTGCGCCGGATGCGGGCGTACGACCACCTCACGCGCTTCGGCGTCCTGATCGGCACGCGCGCCGACGGCCGCGTGAAGCGCACCGCCTTCTTCCGCGACACGTTCGGGCCGGTCGCGTGGCGGATGGGCGCGCACGACCTGGAGACGATGAAGCGCGGGATCGTGCTCGCCGCCCGCATCCATCTGGCCGCGGGCGCTCGCGAGGTCTACGTGGCGAGCTTCCTCGACTGCCGGATCGACGCGCGCGACGTGATGCGGAACGGCGTGCCGGACGCGCCGGCGATCGCCGCCCGCGTCGACGCGGCGGTGCAGGACGCCTCGGACCTCCTGCTCAACTCCTCGCACCCGCAGGGCGGCAACCCGATGAGCGACGATCGGCGTGTCGGCGTCGTCGGCACGGACTTCCGCGTGCACGGGACGCGCAACCTCTTCGTGGCCGACGCGAGCGTCTTCCCGACCTCGATCCACGTCAACCCGCAGCTCACGATCATGGCCATGGCCGGCCTCGCGTGGGAGCGCGTCGCGGAGCTCGCATGAAGACCGGCTTCCGGCGCACGTGGCGCAACCACACCGGCAACCAGCGCTGCCAGCCGGCCGAGGTGCGCCGGCCCGCGACGCTGGGCGAGGTCGTCGAGGCGGTCCGCGACGCGGAGGGCGCCGGGCTCACCGTCCGCGCCGTGGGGTCGGGCCACTCGTGGTCGGACGCGGCGCTGACGACCGGGATCCTGCTGCTGCCCCAGGGCCTCGCCGGCCCGCTCCCGCTCGAGCCGGAGCTGCTGCGCGCGGACGTCGACGCGCGCCGCCTCGCCCGCACCGGCAGCGGCACGCGCGTGCGGGAGCTCAACGCCCGCCTCGAGGCCGAGGGCCGCGCGCTGTCCAACATGGGCGGCTACGACGGCCAGACGATCGCGGGCGTGCTCTCGACCTCGACGCACGGCAGCGGCCTGCGCTTCGGGCCCCTCGCCGACATGGCGCGCTCGCTCGAGCTCGTCTGCTCGGGCGGCCGGCTCCTGCGCGTGGAGCGCGCGAACGGGCCGACCGACGCGCGCGCCTTCGCCCGCGCGCGGCCGGGGTGGGAGCTCGTCCAGGACGACGAGGTCTTCGACGCCGCGGTCGTCGGCATGGGCTGCATGGGCGTGCTCTACGCCGTGACGCTCGAGGTCCGCGACGCGTTCTGGCTCAAGGAGGTGCGGACGATGAGCACCTGGGAGGCGGAGCGCGAGCGCCTGGGCGAGCGGCTGCGCGAGGAGGAGCACCTCGAGCTGTTCGTCAACCCGTACGCGAACGCGGACGGCGTCCACGCCTGCATCGTCACCACCCGCACGGAGGTCCCGCGGCCGCCGCGCGGGCATGCGCAGCACAAGCTCGAGCGCAATCCGCTGATCGAGCTGCTCGCGCAGCTCCCGTTCACCGCGCCCGTGCTGCGCGCGATCCTCGACCTCAGCCCGCGCGCCACCCCGCGGCAGCTCGACAAGGCGCTCGCGGGGCTGCGCGACGACGAGTACACGAACCGCTCCTACCGCGTGTTCAACATCGGCGCCGCGAACCACCTCCCGGCGTACTCGTCGGAGATCGGCGTGCCCCTCGGGCGCCATGTCGAGGCCGTCGACCGGCTGCTCGAGGTCGCGGCCGCCCGGGCGCGGGCCGGCCACGCCTACCACTCCTCGCCGTTCAGCCTGCGGTTCGTCCGCAGGACCACCGCGTTCCTCTCGATGATGGAGGGCGCCGACACGATGATGATCGAGCTGATCATGCAGACCGGCACGGAGGGCGGCTTCGAGCTGCTCGCCGCGCACGAGGACGCCCTGTACGAGCTCGGTGGCCGGCCCCACTGGGGCCAGGTCAACACACTCACGGAACCGGCGCTGCGGATGCTGTACCCGCAGCTCGACCGCTGGCTCGCGGTGCGGCGCGAGCTCGATGCGACCGGCGTCTTCTCCTCTCCCTTCACCAAACGGGTCGGACTCTCGACTGTGGGGTATGCACATGCGTAAGGCACTCGCCGCCGCGGCGGCACTCGGCACCACCCTCCTCCTGGCGGCCGCGGCGTTCGCGCTGCCGCCCTTCACGAACGCGCCGAAGACGGATGGCGGCAGCGGCGGGCAGGCCGTGATCGACGGCCTGCGGACCTCCTGCCACGGGAGCTTCGACCGGCTCGTCATCGAGGCGCGCCGCGGCGTGCCGTCCTACGACGCGCGCTACGTCCGCCGGGTGCGCTCCGACGGCTCGGGCGCGATCGTGCGGCTCAAGGGCTCGAAGCGGCTGCGGATCGTCATGCAGAACGCGCGGGCGCACTCGCAGGCCGGCGGGCCGCTCATCCCGGGCGCCCAGACGCCGCTGTGCCCGAACCTCCGGCAGGTCAAGCTCGCCGGCGACTTCGAGGGCGTCGTCACGTTCGGGGTCGGGCTCCGCCGCAAGGACGGGTTCCGCGTCTTCCGGCTGAGCAACCCGACGCGCGTCGTCGTCGACGTCGCCCACTGAACGCCGCGATGCCGGGCCTGCGCCTCGCCGTCGTCCTCGCGCTCGCCGCCGCGCTGGTCGCGGCCGGGCCCGCACCCGCCGCAGAGCCGCCCGCGGGCGACGCGGTCGCCCAGGCCGCGGCGAAGAAGAAGAAGTGCAAGAAGGGCAAGGTGCGGCTGAAGGAGCGCGGGCGCAAGGCCCGCTGCGTGGCGGCGCGCAAGGTGCTGCCGAAGCCGAAGCGCTTCGACGTCGCGAAGTCGGCGACGCGCTTCCTGCTCGGCACGGACCTCTCCAAGGTCCGCGACCGCCGCGGCCGCAAGCCGCCGTCGCTGCCGAAGCTGCTCGACACGGTCGACCCGCGGGCGGACAAGGCGCTCGCCGCGGCGGCGGCCGCCGCGATGCGGCAGCTCCCGCAGCGCGAGCTGCTCGCGGCCGCGCCGTGCGGCCAGGGCAGCGGGACGGTGAGCGGGACGTTCAACGCCGGCGGCGGGCTGAGCGTCGAGATGCGCTCGACGCTCGGGCCCGACGCGTCGATGACGCTCGGGCTCGAGAGCCGCAACGGCGCCCGGCGCGTGCGGTTCGAGGTCGACTTCCCCTCCTGCAGCAGCGCGAACCTCGAGTCGTGCCCGACGGCCCAGGGCATCGTGCGCGGCCGCGACGACAAGCGGATCGCCATGCGCGCCTCCGTGCTCGAGGGCGACCGTGTCCTGGTGTCGC
The DNA here is from genome assembly GCA_040510855.1 of Solirubrobacteraceae bacterium. Lineage (GTDB taxonomy): Bacteria > Actinomycetota > Thermoleophilia > Solirubrobacterales > Solirubrobacteraceae > DASQMT01. The sequence continues at coordinate 9,252 of JBEVIG010000218.1, read as the reverse complement.
AGGGCGTCCGGCTCGAGGGCGAGACGACCTTCCGCGGGATCGTCGGCGACGACGCGAAGCTCAAGCGGATCGAGGTGCACAACACGGAGGTCGCGACGCTCTCCCTGGGCGGTGAGGAGCGCGGCTTCGACATCTCGATCCGCACGCTCGTCCAGCGGATCACGACCGTCACCATGCCGTCGGGCGACTTCAACCTGGGCGCCAGCATCGTGAACGCGAACGTGACCGGGACGGGGATCTCGGAGGGCGAGCGGCGGGCCGCGCAGACGCAGATCGAGGGCGGCATGCGCCGCGAGGCGGACAAGCAGTTCCGCGACATCGTCAAGAGCGCCGTCGACCGCTTCAAGGTCACGGAGGAGGCGTGGCAGCGGCCGAACGCCTGCGCCTCGATCACGTTCACGCCCGCCTCCGACACGAAGCGGCTCCGGCGCGGTGAGACCGGATCCGTCACGGCGCGGACGAACGCGAAGCCCGGCGGCTCACCCGCCGCGGCGTCGTGGACGAGGACGGCAAGCGCGAACGCGCCGTTCACGCCCGACACGGCCTCCGCCAACCCGGCGCGCTTCTCGCACGGCGGCGTGACCAGGACGGGCCGGGGCGTGAACGTGAGCGTGACGCTGAAGTCCGTGTCGAAGGCCGGCGTGGCGCAGGCGACCTGGACGCAGCCGACCCGCGCCGACGGGATCACCCGCATCAGCGGCACCTTCGACGGGACGTGGAGGACGCCGGACGGGAAGTCGACGATGACGTTCCTCGGAGACGTCGCCTACGAGCGGGCCGGCCCGGCGACCGGGTCCGGCGCCGCCGGCGTCTTCATGCTCAAGAGCGGCGGCTACAACCTCACGCTCTCGGGCCTCGACGTCTCGACGACGTCGGGCTGCCGGATGACGGGCAGCGGCCACATCCCGTTCCTCGTCGGGCAGACCTCGCTGATCGTCGACGACGGCGGGCCGCCGTACACCTATTCGTGGGACGCGATCACCGCGCAGCCGCCGGCGCCGACCGGGAGCATCCTCGGCCGGCGGACGAACTGCCCGCCCGGCTCCGAGGGGTTCAACAACACGACCTTCCAGATCAACCTGTTCTCGCCCCTCCGGGCGACGGGGCAGATCTCGGCGGACGGCGTCGCCTACACGGGCACGACCGCCGACGCGGTCATGACCATCCACTGGAGCTTCACGGGGACGGGGTAGCGCCGCGCGTGACGAGCACGGGGCGCCGCGCGTCGCGCACGAGCCCCGAGGAGACGGAGCCGAGCACGGCCGCCTTCATCGTGCCGCGGCCGCGCGAGCCGACCGCGATGGCCGCGGCGTCGCGCTCGTCGGCGAGCGCGGCGATCGTGCGCCAGACGCCGCGGTCGGACTCGGCCGCGAGCGGCTCGGCGTCGAGCCCCGCCTGGCGCGCCAGCGCCGCGCCCTCCGCGGCGAGCTCCTCCGCGTCGCCGCCGTACATCTCGTCGAGGCTGGCGGCGAGCTGCTGCACCTCGTCGACCGGCGTGCTGAGCAGCCACGATCCGGCGACCGAGCGGCGGACGGGGGAGGACCAGGCGTGGACGACGAGCGTCCTGCGGCCGGGGAAGAGGGCGGCCGCCTCCGCGATCGCGTCGCGGGACGCGTCCGAGCGGTCGTAGCCGATCACGAGCGGCCCGTCGTCGTCCCCGCCGCCGGGGACGACGAGCACCGGCACGGGCGAGTGGTGGAGCAGCGCGCCGGTCGTGGTGCCGAGCACCGCGCGCGGGAGGCCGCCGCGGCCCGACGCGCCGCACACGATCGCGGCGGCGCCGAGGCGCTCGGCCGCCGACACGAGGCCGCGCCAGGGCGTGCGATCGACCTCCACCATCGCGCCGGCGTCCAGCCCGGTCGCGGCGGCGACGCCGCGGGCGTGCTCGAGCAGCTCGGCGGCGGCGTGCTCGAGCTCCTGGTCGAGCGCGATCGTCGCGGGCCCGATCACGGAGTCCGGCAGCGCGATCCGCGCCGCGGAGGCGCTGTCGAGCGGGAGCCACGTCTCGCGCACGACGACGATCGTCGCCCGCACCGCGGGCAGCAGCCGCGCGGCGGCGGCGATCGCATGCTCGGCGGCCTCGGAGCCGTCGAAGCCGATGAGGACGTGCGGCGCGTTCCCGGAGCTCATGCCCGAGCAGTCTGGCGGGTCAGCCGGGGCGGACGACCGCGGCCCCGCTGAAGCGGCCGGCGCGGAGGTCGTCGAGCGCCTCGCCCGCGCGCTCGAGCGCGTACTCGTGGACGGTCGTCCGGACGGGCACGCGCGGCGCGAGCGCGAGGAACTCCTCGCCGTCGCGGCGCGTGAGGTTGGCGACGGACCGGATGCTCCGCTCGCCCCACAGGTCGGCGTAGGGGAACGAGGGGATGTCGCTCATGTGGATGCCCGCGCAGACCACGGTCCCGCCCTTGGCGAGCGCGCGCAGCGCGGCGGGGACGAGCGCGCCGATGGGGGCGAAGACGATCGCGGCGTCGAGCTCCTCGGGCGGCGCGTCGTCCGACGCGCCCGCCCACTCGGCGCCGAGCTCGCGCGCAAAGGCCTGCGCGGCCTCGTCGCCCGCGCGCGTGAAGGCGAACACGCGGCGGCCCTCGTGGCGCGCGACCTGGCAGATGATGTGGGCGGCGGCGCCGAAGCCGTAGAGGCCGAGGCGCTCCGCGTCGCCGGCCATCCGCAGCGCGCGGTGGCCGATGAGCCCCGCGCACAGCAGCGGCGCGGCCTGGAGGTCGGGGTAGTCGGCCGGGATCGGGAAGCAGAACCGCTCGTCGGCGACCGTGTACTCGGCGAAGCCGCCGTCGCGGTCGGCGCCGGTGAAGCGCGCGCGGTCGCAGAGGTTCTCGCGGCCCGAGCGGCAGTAGCGGCACTCGCCGCACGTCCAGCCCAGCCAGGGGACGCCGACGCGCTCGCCGCTGCCCTCGACCGTGCCGACGATCTGGTGGCCGCAGACGACGGGGAGCCTGGAGGCACGCACCTCGCCGTCCATCACGTGGAGGTCCGTGCGGCAGACGCCGCAGGCGTGCACCTTGAGGAGCAGCTCGCCGGCACCCGGCTCGGGCACGGGCAGCTCCGCGGCCCGGAGCCGCCTGCCGGGGGCGTCGAGCACCATCGCGCGCATCGCGCAGAGCGTCGCACGTCCGTGGGAAACCGCAACGGGTGCGCGGTCCGCCCCGGATGCCGGCGCGCCGCGCGCGTGCGAGCGTGAGCGCCATGGTCCCGACCGTCATCGAGGTCGCGTTCGCCGGCCTCGCGACGGCGCTCGCGACGGGGCTCGGGGCGCTGCCGGTCGGCCGTGCGGGAGCGCAGGCGCTCGGCCTGCGCGCCGGCCTGCTCGGCGCGGCGGGCGGCGCGATGGTCGTCGTCTCCGTGCTGGGGCTGCTCGTGCCCGCGCTCGAGGACGGCTCGTCCGGGGAGGTCGCGCTCGGGCTCGCGGCGGGCGTCGGCTTCCTGCTCGTCGCGCGGGCCTTGCTCCGCGCCCGTGGGCTCCACGACGTGCGACTCGGCACCGCCGGGCGGCGGCGGGCCGCGCTCGTGTTCCTCGTGCTGTTCGTCCACTCGCTGCCCGAGGGGCTCGCGATCGGCTCGGCGTGGGCGTCGGAGCGCGAGGGGCTCGGGCTGTTCGTCCTGCTGGCGATCGCGGTGCAGAACGTGCCCGAGGGCACCGTGACGGCGATCCCGCTGGCGCTCGAGGGCGCGGGCCGCGGGCGCCAGGTCGCGGCGGCGATCGGCACCAGCCTGCCGCAGCCGCTCGGCGCCGTCCTCGCCTTCCTGCTCGTGGAGGAGATCGCCGGCCTGCTGCCCGTCTCGTTCGCGTTCGCCGCGGGCGCGATGCTCGCGCTCGTGGCGACCGACGTCGCGCCGGACGCATGGCGGTCGGGCGACCGCGTGCACGCCGTCGCGGGCGCCGCGGCGGGGGCCGCGCTGATGGTCGCCTTCGCCGTCCTGCTCGGGGTCTGAGGGGTGGACAACCGCCCTCCGGCAGCCCGGGTGCCCGCAGCGCGTGACACCGGCAGCCCCCAGGGTGGAGGAAGGCCGCCCGCGCGATCTTGAATGCCATGCCCACCCCCACGACCCCCATCCGACACTCCACAGGCAAGATCATCGGCCTGGCCCTCGCGGCCGGCATCACGGCCATCCTCGCGCTCGGCGCCTTCGCCGCGGGCGGCGGGTTGCTGTGGGCCGACGGCGAGCGCGACGCCGACGGCTTCGTCAACACGGACACGGAGAGCATCCAGACCTCCGGCCGTGCCGTCACGACCGGCCACATGGACCTGCAGCTCGACGGCGCCGGCGACTTCCTCGAGGCCGTCGGCTCCGGCGACATCAAGGTGAGCGCGGACGCCGGTGACGGCGGCACGTTCATCGGCATCGCCCGCACGGCGGACGTCGACCGCTACCTCAAGGGCGTCGAGCGCGCCGTCGTGACCGACTACTCCGACTGGTTCGACGCGGACTACCACCAGGTGGCGGGCGACCGCACCCCCGCCGAGCCCGGCAGCCGCTCCTTCTGGGTCGCGGAGGCACAGGGCGACGGCAAGCAGTCGCTGACCTGGGACGTGCGCGACGGCGACTGGACCGCCGTCGTCATGCATCCCGACGCGAGCCGCGACGTCGCGGCCGACGTGAGCGGCGGCGTGAGCACGCCCTCGTTCCTGCCCTGGGCGATCGTCTCGCTGGCCTTCGGCGCGATCTTCGCCGCCGGCGCCGCCGCCTTCCTGTGGGTGCTCTTCCGCGGCCCGCGCGACGGCGCCCGGCCCGACGAGCAGCCGACCGTGGTCCTGCCCGGCGAGCCGAGCCCCGGCGTCTGAGCGAGGGCTCCCGGCGCGTCACGCCGCGTGCCGCCACCGGCGGCGGCGCGGCCGCGCCGGGAGCGCCTGCACCCGCGCGCTCGGGACGCGGAGGACGAGGCGGTGGTCGAAGATCATCGCGATCGCCCCCGACTCGACGTAGCGCAGCCCGCCCGGGCCGAGCCGGAGGTCGACCACCACGCCGTCGAAGACGTCCAGCTCCTCGTCGGCGACGACCTCCTGCACCGTTCCGACGCGCACGCCGTCCGCGGCCACGACGTCGGCGCCCGGCCCGAGCGTGCGCCACGAGACGCGGACCTGCCGCCCGCCGAGCGGATGCTCGGCCCGCCAGGCGGCGTCGATCGCCGCGCGCGTGCGCCGCTGCGTGCCGGTGAATTCGTCCATCCTGCGCTCGAGCTGCTTCCCGTCCTCGGCCAGCGCGCGCAGGGAGCGCCGGATCGCGTGGTTCTCTCTGTTGATGCCGTCGCGCACCTTGTCGCGGCCGGCGGGGGAGGTGGAGTCGTCCATGCTCCCAGCCTGCGTCCTGGACGCGCCGCCGCCCATCCGCTGATCGGATGATCGGGCGGTGGGGATCGCGTGCTCAGGCCAGCAGGCCCCACGCGAGCGCGGAGGCGACCGCCTCGTCGAGCCCCTCGGCCCCGAGCCGCGCGGTCGCGTCGAGCGCGTAGCGCTCCACGGTCGCCCGGTCCTCGCCGAGCAGCGCAGGGAGGTCGTGGAGCGCCCAGCCGTCGCGCAGCATCGCGAGGATCGAGCGCTCGAGCGGGAGCAGCAGGGGATGGGCCGGGTCGCCGGCGCCCGCCTCGACCGGCTTGCCCGTCACGACGGCGATCGCGGCGGCGACGAGGGCGTCGCGGTCGGCCTGCTTGTCGACGAACGCGACCGCGCCGTGGCACAGCGCGTGCTCGACGACCGCATGGTCGGTGAAGGCCGAGAGCATCAGCACCGGGACGCGGACCCGCTCCGCGCGCAGCCGCGCGAGCAGGGACAGGCCGTCGAGCTCCGGCATGCGCACGTCGAGGATCGCGAGGTCGGGCAGCTCGGCGAGGATCTGGCGGTAGGCGGCCTGCCCGTCGGCCGCCTCGCCGACGATGGCGAAGCGGCCGCTCGAACGCAGGGCGCGCACGACTCCGGCGCGATAGAGAGGGTGGTCGTCGGCGACGACGACCCGCGCTGGGGCGGGGCGCGGCGTGGGCATCGGGCGCAGGCTCCCCGCCCTGCCGGCCCCGCGCCATCCGCCGACCGTCCCCCCGGCCGGGGGATGCCCCGCATCCTGCGATCGACCCCCGGCCGGCCAGGGCGGCCCGCCAACCGGCCGCGGGCGTTGACGGATGGCGCAGGGTGGCGTGGTAGAACGGCTCGGAACCCATGGCCCCCGAGCGCGTCACCGTCCTCGTCGCCGACGACCACCCGCTCTTCCGCGACGGCATCGCCCGCGCGGTCAAGGAGCGCCCCGACCTCGAGCTCGTCGGGGAGGCGGCCGACGGCCGCGCGGCGCTCGACGGCATCCGCGAGCTCGCGCCCGCGGTGGCGATCGTCGACCTGCGGCTGCCCGACCTCGACGGAATGGACATCCTCAACGCGGTCAAGCGCGACGGCCTCGCCACGCGGATCCTGATGCTCTCCGCCTCGACGGAGGGCCCGCTCGTCTTCCAGGCGGTCTCGGCCGGTGCGTCCGGCTACCTCTCCAAGAACGCCGACCGCACCGCGGTCTGCGACGCCGTCGCCGCCATCGCGCGCGGCGAGAGCGTGCTCGACCCCGGCGTCCAGAGCGGCCTCTTCGCGGAGGTCCGCAGCCGCGGCGTGACCGACCAGCGGCCGGTGCTCACGCAGCGCGAGGGCGAGATCCTGCGGCTCATCGCGGAGGGGAAGAGCGCGCCGGACATCAGCCGCGAGCTGTTCCTCTCGACCGCCACCGTGAAGACCCACCTCGGGCACCTCTACGAGAAGCTCGGCGTCTCCGACCGCGCGGCGTGCGTCGCCGAGGCGATGCGGCGGGGCCTCCTGGAGTGAACCTGGATCCACCGATTCTCGTGGCGTCCCGCCGCCGTGGATCACCGCCGGATGCGGATCGGCCGAGCTCCAAAGGGAACCACCCTGAGGATGCTCGGCCGACCCACTCCGGCGGCGCCCACGACGCCGGGCCATCCACGATGATCGGTGGATCCAGGTGAACGGCGGGGCGCCGGACGCGGCCGCGACCAACCGCGGCATCGCGCTGCTGCGCCTGGCGATCGTCCCGCTCGCGCTCATCCTCCCCGGCCCGGGAGGGATCGACACGGCGTTCGTCGTCGTCCTCGCGCTGTTCACCGCGTACGCGGTGACGATGCTCGCGCTCAGCATCCGCGCCGACCAGCGCCTCCCGGGCACGCCGCAGGCGATCGCCGACCTCGTCTGGATCGCCGCGCTCGTGTGGGTGAGCGGCGGCGCCGACTCGCCGCTGCGCTTCGCCTTCTACGTCATGCCGATCGCCGCCGCCGTCCGGCTCTCGCCGCCGGTGACGGCGCTGTGGCTGGGTCTCGCGCTGGCCGCCTACCTGCTCGTCGCCGTCCCGCACCCGGACACGGATCTCTCCGACGACATCGACGCGATCGTCGAGCAGAGCCTCGCGCTGCTCTGGGTCGGCGCCGGCGCCGTGATGCTCTCGGCCTACATCGCCCGGCGCGAGCAGAGCCTCGCCGCGCTCGCCGAGGCGCGCCGCCTGCTCGTCCGCCAGGCGCTCGACGCCGAGGCGCGCGAGCGGCGCCGGCTGGCGGAGGCGCTCCACGACCAGGCGATCCAGAACGTGCTCGTCGCCCGCCAGGAGGTCGGCGACGCAGCGCGCGACGTCCCCGGCGCGCTCGACCGCGCGCGCGAGGCGCTCGACCAGACGAGCGCCCAGCTGCGCGAGGAGATCTTCGCCATGCACCCGCTCGGCCTCGAGCGCGCGGGGCTGGCGGCTGCGCTCCGCAGCTACGCCGACGCCGCGTCCGCGCGCGGCGGCTTCACCGCCGAGGTCGCGGTCGACGACGACGCGGCCGGCGCGCACGAGGAGCTCGTGCTCGCCACCGCGCGGGAGCTGCTCACGAACGCGGCCAGGCACGCGGGCGCGCGCACCGTGACCGTGCGGGTCGCCGCGGAGCCGGGCATCGTCCGGCTCACGGTCGCCGACGACGGCGCCGGCCTCACGCATCAGCGCGTCGAGCACGCGCTGGCCGAGGGCCACATCGGCCTGGCCGCCGCGACGGAGCGCGTGCGGGCGCTCGGCGGCGACGTGGCGATCGAGAGCGAGCCGGGCGGCGGCACGATCATCGACGTCGTGCTCCCTCGATAGGAGGACGCCGCGCTCACCCGGCGGATCGCCGGGTCGGCCGATCGCAGTGACGCGCGCGCGGGGCCACGCTGGCTGCCATGACCCTCCTCGACGGCGCGCTCATAGCCCTCGTGCTGCTCCTCCTCATCGGCGTGATGGTCGTCATCGCGCGGATGCTCGCCGACGAGGACGGCGCAGGACATCCCGATTCGCCCTGGCCCCGCTGGACCCCGCGGGGCAGGAACCACAAAGGAGAAGCGCAATGAACCGCGCACTCGCCACCACGGCCGTCACCGCGCTCGTCGCCGGTGTGGCCGGCGGCGCCATCGCGCTCGCGGCCGACGGCTCGTCGAGCGACGACCACGCGAGCGCAAGCCCGCCCGCGGCGCCGGCGGCGGCAACGGGGACGCCCACGGCGGCCCAGCTCTACAAGCAGGACGACCCGGGCGTCGTCGTCATCACGGCGAACGAGACGCGCAAGACGCAGGCCTCGCTCTTCCAGCCCTCGCAGACCGAGCAGGTCCAGTCGCTCGGCTCCGGGTTCGTGATCGACAAGCAGGGCGACATCGTCACCAACGACCACGTCGTCGCGGGGGCCGACAGCCTCAAGGTCGGCTTCGGCGGCGGGGCGTCCTACAGCGCGAAGGTCGTGGGCGCCGACCCGTCGAGCGACCTCGCGGTCATCCGGCTGCAGAACGCGCCGGCGAACCTCCAGCCGCTCGCGTTCGACTCCTCGAGCGCGGTGCACCCGGGCGACCCGGTCTACGCGATCGGCAATCCGTTCGGCCTCGACAGCACGATGACCGCCGGGATCGTCAGCGCCACGGGGCGCGACATCCAGGCGCCGGACGGGCTCACGATCCCGGACGCGATCCAGACGGACGCGCCGATCAACCACGGCAACTCCGGCGGGCCGCTGATCGACGCGGCGGGCCACGTCGTCGGCGTCGCCTCCCAGATCCAGGGCGGCACGGTCGACGCGAACGTGGGCGTCGGCTTCGCGGTGCCGAGCGACACCGTGCGCTCCGTGGTCGGCCAGCTGATCGCGAACGGCCACGCGGCGCACCCGTGGCTCGGCGCGGGCCTCGCGACGATCGACCCGGCGCTCGCGCGCGCCGCCCACGGCCTGCCGCAGCAGGGCGGGCTGATCGGGAAGGTCACCCC
>JBEVIG010000217.1:0-13986 GCA_040510855.1 Solirubrobacteraceae bacterium | reverse complement strand
AGCGCCGCCGCACCAAGGCTCCTTGGGGGGAGAGAGCGAAGCGGAGCCGGCCGGCGCTGGAGGGAGCGCCGGCCGGACCTGCCCCTCACGGGTGGCCGTCGGCGGGGAGCACGACGGTGAACGTCGCGCCCTCGCCCTCGCCGCCGCGCAGCTCGACGCGGCCGCCGTGCGCCTCCGCGATCGCGCGGACGATCGAGAGGCCGAGGCCCGCGCCCTCCGAGCGGCGGGCGCTGCCGCGCGCGCGGGCGAACCGCTCGAAGATCCGCTCGCGGTCCGCGTCCGCCACGCCGGGCCCGGCGTCGCGCACCCACAACCGCGCCTCGTCGCCGTCCGCCGCCGAGCCCAGCCAGATCGGGTCGCCCTCGCCCGTGTGCTCCACCGCGTTCTGCGCCAGGCCCATCACGGCCTGGGTGAGCCGCTGCCGGTCGGCGTGGAGCAGGCGCTCGCCGCGCTCCTCGAGCCGCCATTCGCGCCTGCCGAGCGCGGTCGCCTTGTCGAGCAGCTCGTCGGTCAGCGCGCCGAGCTCGAGCGGCGCGACGTGCAGGAAGTCCTCCCGCTCCGCCTTCGCGAGCACGAGCAGGTCGTCGACGAAGCGGCTCATCCGGTCGAGCTCGTCCGTGACGAGCGCGATCGTCTCCCGGCGCTCCTCCGGGTCGTCGCCGAGCAGCTCCAGGTGGCCGCGGACGATCGTGATCGGCGTGCGCAGCTCGTGGCTCGCGTCGCTGACGAACGCGCGCTGGCTCGCGACGGCCGACTCGAGCGACCCGAACGACGCCTCGAGCCGGTCGAGCATCGCGTTGAACGTGCGCGCGAGCTCGGCGATCTCGTCCGAGCCCGTGACGGGGATGCGGCGCGTGATGTCCGTCTGCGTGATGGAGCGCGCCGTCTCGCGCAGCTCGCGGAGCGGCGCGAGGATGCGGCCGGCGAGCACCCACGCGAGCGCCGCCGCGAGCAGCAGGACGGAGACGAGCACGAGCGCGGCGACGCGGACCGCGTCCGTGACCTCCTCGCGCTCGCCGCGCAGGGCCGAGAGCACGACGAACGTGCCGCGCACGCCGTCGCCCGTGATCGGGACGGCCACGTAGCGGACCTCGCCGTCGGCCGTGTCCGCGTTCCCGCGCTCCGTGCCGGTCAGCGCGGCCCAGCGCGGCACGAGCGGCCCGAGCCGCGGCGAGCCGCCCCGCTCGGACGACCGCTGCCCGTAGACCCGGCCGTCGACGATCGCCACCACGGTCTCGCCCGGGCCCGGGACGTTGCGGTCGAAGTACGCGTCGAACACCGCGCGCAGGTCGCGGTCGGGCGTCAGCCGCCGGAACTCCTCGACCTCCTGCGTGAGCTGCGCGTCGACGCGGTCCGACACGCGCGAGAGCAGCAGCTCGCGGAGCACGACGAGCGAGAGCACGGTCGAGGAGGCGAGCACGACGACGAACGCGAGCAGGACGCGCGTGCGCGTGGAGGCGAGCAGCCGGGCCATCGGTGGAGGTCAGGGTGAGAGATCCCACCCGGTTTGACAACCGCCCGTGCCGTCACGAGGGTGCGGGGAGTGCGACTGGAGGTCGGCGACGGGCATGCGCTCCACGTCGAGGTGCACGGCCCTGCGGACGGTGTGCCGTGCGTCGTGCTCCACGGCGGACCGGGCTCGGGCGCCGCGCCGTGGTGGACGGACTTCTTCGACCTGCGCCGCCACCGCGTCGTGCTCTTCGATCAGCGGGGCTGCGGCCGCAGCACGCCCGACGCGGGTCGCGACCTCGCCGCGCTCGAGGCGAACACCACGCACCACCTCGTGGCCGACGTCGAGCGGCTGCGGGAGCACCTCGGCATCGAGCGCTGGCTCGTCGTCGGCGCCTCCTGGGGCTCGACGCTCGCCGACCCCGATCCCGCGGTCGCCGCCGCGGCGGCGCAGCGGTGGTGCGCGTGGGAGGAGACGCACATGGGCCGCCCGGGCGATCCGCCCGACCCGCGCTTCGGCGATCCCGTCCTCCGCCTGCGCTTCGCGCGGCTCGTCACGCACTACTGGCACCACGCCGCCTGGCTCGGCGAGGACGAGCTGCTCGAGGGCACCGCGCGCCTCGCCGCGACGCCGGCCGTCCTCGTGCACGGGCGGCTCGACGTCAGCTCACCGCTCGAGACCCCGTGGCGGCTGGCCGACCGCTGGCCTGCGGCGGAGCTCATGGTGATCGAGGACGAGGGGCATCGGGCCGGCCCGGCGATGGACGCCGCCGTCACCGCGGCGATCGCACGGCTCACTGCGACCTGAGCGGGCGGGAGTTGGCACAATCCGCTGCCGTGCGCACCGGATTCGGGCAGGATGCCGAGCTGCGTCCGATGGGCGAGCTGGTCGACGCCGTCCAGGCGCTGTCGCTCGCCCGCTCGGTCGCGGAGATCCAGGCGATCGTCCGCAGCGCCGCGCGGCGGCTGACGGGCGCCGACGGCGCGACGTTCGTGCTGCGCGACGGCACCCGCTGCTTCTACGCCGACGAGGACGCGATCTCGCCGCTCTGGAAGGGCCAGCGGTTCCCGATGACGCAGTGCATCAGCGGCTGGGCGATGACCCACCGGACACCGGCGGTGATCGAGGACATCTACGCCGACGACCGGATCCCGCACGACGCGTACCGCCGCACGTTCGTGAAGAGCGTCGCGATGGTCCCGATCCGCACCGCCGAGCCGATCGGCGCGATCGGCAACTACTGGGCCGAGCAGCACCGGCCGACCGGCCACGAGGTCGCGCTGCTCCAGGCGCTGGCCGACTCCACCGCCGTGGCGATGGAGAACGTCCGGGTCTACGAGGAGCTCGAGCGCGCGCGGCAGGAGACCCTGCAGCGCCTGGCGCTCGCCGCGGAGTACCGCGACGACGCGACGTTCGCGCACACGGAGCGGGTCGCCCACACGTCCGCGCTCGTCGCCGAGCAGCTCGGCCTGCCCTCCGCCGAGATCGCGCTGATCCGGCAGGCGGCGCCGCTGCACGACATCGGCAAGCTCGCCGTGCCCGACGCGATCCTGCTCAAGCGCAGCCGCCTCACGCCGCTCGAGTACGAGCAGATGAAGCGCCACGCGGCGGCCGGCGCGGCGATCCTCGACGGCAGCCAGTCGGCGGTGCTCCGGCTCGCGCAGGAGATCGCGCTCAGCCACCACGAGTGGTGGAGCGGTGACGGCTACCCGGGCGGCCTGCGCGGCGACGAGGTGCCGCTGAGCGGGCGCATCGTGGCCGTCGCCGACGTGTTCGACGCGCTCACCTACCCGCGCCCGTACAAGGACGCGTGGCCGGTGCGGCAGGCACAGCGGACGATCCACGAGCTGCGCGGGCGCCAGTTCGACCCGGAGATCGTCGCGGCCTTCGAGGCGGTCGGGGCCGATCTGCCCGCGCCCGGCCTCCACGGCTGACCGGGGCCGCTACGCGCCGTCGTAGAGCGCGAGCAGCGCCGTGCCGCGGTCGGTCCGGTGCACCCGCACGTGCTGGCCGTCGCGCACGCGGACCACGAGCCCGGCGGCCTCGAGCGCGCGCACGTGGTGCGTCGCGGCGCTCGGGACGGCCCGGAGCGCGGCGGCGACCGCGCCGGCGGTCGCCGGCCGGTCGAGCATCCGCAGCACCATCGCGCGACGCGCCCCGAGCAGCGCGGCGAGCCGGTCCTCGCGATCGGGCGGCTGCTCGAGCAGCCGCTCCTGCCCGTTGACGGGATAGGCGAGGTGCGTGATCAGATCGCCGTCGTGGCTGGAGACGAGCGCCCGCGTGCCGCCGAGCATCGGCACGAGCGCGAGACCGTCCTCCGGCAGCACCCACCGCGACGGCTCGCCGCCGTCGCGCCGCAGCACGAGGTCACCGCCCTCGACGCGGCCGACGGCGTGCAGCGTCGCCAGCACCTCGCGCGACGCGCCCACGGCGGCGGCGACGCCGATCCGCTCCGTCTCGCGGTCGACGAGCGGCCGCGCGTCGCGCCAGACCGGCTCGATCGCGTCGGAGGCGCGTCCGATGGCGCGCGCGAAGTCCTCGATCCAGCGCGCCGGCGCGGCCTCGACGCCCGCCCACGTCCGCGGCACCTCGCCGCCGAACTCGGCGGCCGCCTGGTCGAGCAGCACGTCCGGGCTGGTCGACGCGATCTCCTCCACCGCGTCGGCCGGGGACGATGCGCCGGCGCGCGGCAGCGGCGTCAGGCAGTCGGGCAGGAGCACCTGCTCGCGGCCGAAGACGGGCAGCAGGGCGACGTAGTCGCGGCGGCCGAGCGACTCGCGCACGAGGCCCGTCCACTCGCGCGGCGCGCCGTTGCGCGGCCGGCCGAGCGCCTCGCCGATCAGCGTCAGGACGCTCGCCAGCATCGTCTGGGCGACGTGGAGCGGACGGCTGTCGAGCCCGTTCAGGTCGATCCGCTCTTCGGCCATCACAGGAAACGCCGCGCCCATCACAGGAATCATCGCGCGCGCCGGGGCGGCTGTCCAGGGGGCTACCTCGTGGCTCGCACGAGCGCGGTCGTGTAGGCATCGCGCTCGCGGCCGGCGCGCGGGAGGCTGAGTAGGACGAGCGCCTCCGTCCCCTCCTCCAGGCCCTCGTAGGCGTGCGGCTCGTCGGCCGGGAAGGCGGCGTAGTCGCCGGGCCCGAGCTCGACGAGGGCCGCGCCCTCGACCCGCAGCGACCCGCCGAGCACGAAGACGTGCGCGAAGGAACCGCGGCGGTGCGGGCCCGCGTCGCGCCGTCCGCCCGGGGTGAACCGCACGTGCGAGACGTCGTGCACCTCGCGGCCCGCGAGCTTGTCGACGATCCGCGCCCGCAGCACGTCGCCCTCGATCCACTCCGCCTCCGCCAGCCGGCCGACGCGGGCGGGCGGCGTGTCGGCCACGATCAGCTCGGAGAGCGAGGCGCCGAGCGCGTCGGCCAGCGCCCACAGCGTCTCCACCGTCGGGTTCGTCGCCTGGCCGGCCTCGAGCTTGGAGACGGTCCCCTTCGCCACGCCCGAGCGGCGCGCGAGCTCGGACACGGTGAGGCCGCGCTCGACGCGGAGCGCGCGGAGGTTGCGGGCGACGATGTCACCGATCGTCTGCATCGGGGCCGCGAGTTTAGCCGTTTCCTGTGCGTGCCGAACCGTTTCGTCCGCTTGCCTTTCGGCATCGTGCGAAATGCTTGGCCGCGCGGGGGCGCGCCCGCACCATCGGCTCCGTGATGAGCACGAACGACCGGCCGGCGCTGATCCTCGGCGCCTCGGGCATGACCGGCCGCCGCGTCGCGGCGCGGCTGTGGGAGCGCAACGTCCCGGTGCGCCCCGGCGGGCGCGATGCGCACCCGCCCTTCGACTGGCACGACCGCGCCACCTGGCCGCGCGCGCTGGAGGGCACATGCGCCGTCTACGTCTCCCACCCCGCCCTCGAGCCCGAGGCGGTCGAGGCGCTCGCGCGGCGCGCCGTCGACGCGGGCGCGGAGCGCCTCGTGCTGGCCTGCCGCCGCGGCGCGGCGGCGGCGGACGAGGCGGAGGCCCGCTTCCACGCGGCCGCGCCGGCCGGCACCGTCCTGCGCTGCAGCCGCCTCGCCCAGGAGTTCTCCGAGGGCACGTTCGCGGCCGGCGTGGCGCGCGGCGAGGTCGCGCTCGGCGACGGCGGGCCGGAGCCGTTCCTCGACGCCGAGGACGTCGCGGACGTGGCCGTCGCGGCGCTCACGGAGCCGCGGCACGGCGGCCGCACCTACGAGCTGACCGGCCCGCGGCTCCTGCGCCACGCCGACGCCGTCGCGGTCATCGCCGCCGTGCTCGGCCGCCCGGTACGGCTGACCGGCGAGGACGAGCGCCCCGCGCCCGGCCGGGAGCTCTCCTACGGGGTCGACCTCGCCCTGGGCCGGCCCGCGCGCGACTTCCGCATGTTCGTCCGCCGCGCGGCCGCGGCCGGCGCCTGGGACGAGCCGGTCCCGGCCGGGGCCGCATGACCGCGCTCACCGCGATCGCCTGCGTCGGCGCCGCGCTCGTCGGGGGCGTGTGGTTCGCGTTCTCCGGCTTCGTGATGCAGGCGCTCGCCCGGCTCCCCGCCGCGCACGGCGCCGCCGCGATGCAGGCGATCAACGTCACCGCCGTCCGGCCGCCGCTGATGCTCGCGATGTTCGGGACCGCCGCCGTCTGCGTGGCCGCGGTCGTCGCGGCGCTCACCGGCGACGGCGACGGCACGGGCTGGATCGTGGCCGGCGCCGTGCTCTACCTGGCCGGCACCGTCGGGGTCACGATCGGCGGGAACGTCCCGCTCAACGATGCGCTCGCGCGCGTGGCGGCCGAGGACGCCGGCGACCTCTGGGCCGGCTACCAGGACCGCTGGACCGCGTGGAACACGGTCCGCGGCGTCACGGCCGCCGCCGCCGCGGCGGCCTTCGCGGTCGCGCTCGCCTCGTAGACTCCCGGCCCGCGATGGCGGGCGAACGACCACCCAGCACGGTCCAGCGCGCGCGGCGGCGGCTCGCGCGGTGGATGGCCCCCGAGGTCCAGGCGGAGCTGGACGAGACGCGGCGCAAGCTGAAGGCCACGCGCCGGCAGCTGAAGCGCGCGCGGGCGCAGCTCGCCGACACCGCGCATGCGGTCCCCGACAGCGTCGAGGAGGTCATCGTGCGCGTGCGCGAGGAGCGGCTGACCTACCTCAAGCCGCCCTACCTGCGGGCGCTCGCGGCCGACGTGCTCGACGTCGAGCGGGCCGGGCTCGAGGGGCTCGTGCTCGAGGCGGGGACCGCGCTCGGGGGCTCCGCGATCGTGATGGCCGCCGCCAAGGCGCCCGAGCGGCCGATGAAGGTCTACGACGTCTTCGGGATGATCCCGGCGCCGGGCGAGCAGGACGGCGAGGACGTCCACGAGCGCTACGAGACGATCGCCGCCGGCGACGCGCGCGGCGTCGGGGGCGAGACGTACTACGGCTACCGCGAGGACCTCTACGGCGAGGTCACCGCCTCGTTCGCCCGGCTCGGCGTGCCGGTGGAGGAGCGCAACGTCGAGCTGGTCAAGGGCCTGTTCGAGGAGACGATCGTGCTCGACGGCCCGGTCGCGTTCGCGCACCTCGACGGCGACTGGTACGAGTCGACGCTGACGTGCCTCGAGCGGATCGCGCCCCGGCTCGTGCCCGGCGGCCGGATCGTGCTCGACGACTACTACAAGTGGTCGGGCTGCCGGCGCGCGGTCGACGAGTACTTCACGGCGCACGACGGCTTCACGCTCGAGCACGGCGCGAAGCTGCGCATCGTCCGTGGCTGACGTGAGCGGCCTCGCCCGGCGCGTCGCGCGGCGCCTGCGCGGCGGGCCGCCGCCGAGCCCTGCCAAGCCGCCCGTCGACCCCGCCGCACGGGTCGCGCGCGCCCGCGCGCATCTCCAGGCAGGCCGGACGGGCAAGGCGCGCGCGATGGCGGCGCGGCTGCGCGCGCGCCCGGCGACCGCCGACGTGGGCGCCGTCGTCGCCGCGATCGTGGCCTACGACCGCGGCTTCCCCGCGCTCGCCCACGCCGAGCTGGCGGGCCTGCCGCCGGCGACGGCCGCCGCGCTGGCACCGGCGGAGTGGGTCCGCTCGGGCCTCGCCGAGGCGCCGGAGGAGACCGAGGCGGCCGTCCGCGCGCTCGCGGCCGAGGACCCGCCCGGGCTCGGCCCGCGCGCCTGGTACGAGCTGCTCGCCGCGACGTTCGGCGCGGGCGAGCAGGAGCTGGCCCGTGCCGTGTTCGCCCGCTTCGACGAGTGCGTCGCGCGGGACCCCGAGGCCTGGCCGGACGCCGCGCGCCACCGCGACTCGCTGCGCGACTGGGTCGCCGCCGACCCGGGCTCGCCGAGCGCGCCGCCGCCCGGCGGCCGGCGCACGATCGCGATCATGGACTACGGCCACCCGGGAGCCGACCGTGCGTCGGCCAACCTCGGCGACCACGTGCAGAGCATCGCCGCGCTCGGCCACCTCGTCCGCCACCGCGGCGTGCGGCTGCACGGCCGCGACGAGCTCACCGCCGTGCTCCGCGAGCTCGGCGGCCGCGTCCGGCCCGAGCGCGCGCGGCACGACGTCGAGGCGGACGTCGAGGTCATGACCGTCCACCGCGACGCCTCGATGTACCGGCCGATCCCCGAGGACACCTGGGTCCTCTGCTTCGGCTGGTACATGCACGCGATCTTCACGACGCGCTTCGGCTTCCCGCTGCACGACAACCTGCGGCCGATCTTCGTCTCGTTCCACTGCAACAAGCGCGACCTGCTGACGCCCGAGGCGATCGCCTACCTGCAGCGCTACGGCCCGGTCGGCTGCCGCGACTGGACGACCGTGCACCTGCTGCAGTCGTGCGGCGTCCCCGCGTTCTTCTCGGGCTGCCTCACGACGACGATCGACACCGTGTTCCCGGACGCCGACACGGTCCCGCCGGACGACGCGCCGCCCGCCTACGTCGACATCCCGCCCGAGGACGTCCCGCCCGGCGCGACCGTCTACAAGCACTCGAACCCGGCCGTGCGGCGGCGCTCGTTCGTGCGCAACGTCGGCGACGCGCTCGCGCTGCTCGAGACCTACCGGACGCAGCACCGCGAGGTGGTCACGTCGCGGCTGCACTGCTACCTGCCGGTCCGGTCGATCGGCATGGACGTGGACTTCCGCCCCCACAACCGCGCCGACGTCCGCTTCGACGGGCTGATGGACATCGACGACGCGGCGTTCGCCGCGATCCGCGACGGGATGCTCGAGCGGCTCGAGCGCGTCCACGCCGCGATCCTCTCGGGCGCGCCCGAGGAGGACGTGTACCGCCTCTGGCGCGACCTCGCCGCCGACGACGTCCTCGCCGCCGAGGCACGCCGCGCCCGCCCGCCGGCGCTGCCCGCGCCCGACCCCGCGCACGCCGCCGCGGCCGACCGCGCGGTGGCCGCGACCGTGCACACGGGCGCCGCGGGCGAGGATGCCGTCCACGTCGCCGTGCCGCTGCCGGCGGGCGGCGGCGCGCAGCTCGCCGAGCTCGTCCGGTCGCTGCTCGAGCACGCGAGCCGGCCGCTCCACCTGTGGGTGCTCGCGCGGCCCGGCGAGGCCGCCCGCGAGCGGCTCGTCGCCCGCTTCCCGGGTCTCGCCATCAGCTGGGTGCCGCTGCGCGGCATCCGCCCGAAGCGGCTGCGGCTCCAGCTCCCCGCGCTGCTGCCGGGCGTGTACCGCGTCGTGCTGCTGCCGCTCCCCTCCGTCGCGACCGGCGACATCGCGGAGCTCGCCGAGCTCGACCTGGGCGGCCACGCGTTCGCCGCCCCGCTGCGGCCGGGGACGAACTGGATCAGCGGCTTCGGCGTGATCCACGCCGCGGGCAACCGGCTCGGCGATCGTCCCGAGGTCGCGTCCGAGCTGCGCCGCACCGCCCACGCCCGCCATCGCTTCGACTTCGACTCCTTCCGCACCGGCGTGCTCGTCGCCGACCTCGCGCGCCTGCGCGAGGAGCCGCTCCTCGCGGTCGCCGACGCCTACGGGCTCGACGACCGCGAGACGCTGCACTGGATCGCCGGGCCGGACCGCGCGACCGTGCCCGCGCGCTGGGCCTACGTGCCGACGCGGATGCGCCGGCAGCCGCCGGGCCTCGCGCACTTCGCCGACGGCAAGCCGCCGGGCGCAGCTCGCGCCGGCCGGACATCAACGCCGGCTGGGTAGGGAGGCGGCCCGGTCGCCCCGCCGTCCCGCGAAACGTGGGGCGGCCGCGTGCGTCCTGGGCGAACTCGACGTTCGTGTTCCAGAGACGCATCAACGTCAGGCTCACCCCGCGAGTAATCCAACCTCGACGCTACGTGCCCCACTTCCCCACCCAGCCGGTGTTGACGTTGATCCCGCGACAAACGTCGAGCCCTGGCGTACGGCGGCACCGAGCCCGACGTTCTGAGCCCATGGACGTCTCAACGTCGAGTTTCGACGCCGACTAGGTCGCGGGGCGCAGCTCGCGCTCCCAGGCGAACGCGCGCCAGCGCAGCCGCAGGCGCAGCGCGGCCGGGGCCTCCGGCAGCGGCGCGGTCGCGCTGAAGCGCAGCGCGCCGCCGCCGCGGCGCACCTCGAGCGGCACGTCGCGCGCCTCGCCCGACGCGACGTCGACCCAGGCGAGCTCGAGCACCGCGTCGCGCAGCCCGCGCGGCTTCCCGCGCTGCTCGACGACGGCCGCGCCCGCGACCTCGACCTGCGCCGCGCGTCCCGCGATCTGCGCGAGCCTCCCCGTCCCGGACGCCTCGAGCTTGTCCAGCTCGAGGTGCACGGCCTTCACCCGCGGCCGCCGCCCGCCCTCGGCCTCGGCCGCCGCGATCACGTCGGCCCAGTGGCGGAGGAAGTCGGCGCTGTCGTGGCGCTCGGCCGTCGCGCGCGCCGCAGCGCTCATCCGCGCGACGAGCTCAGGGGAGCGGAGCAGCTCGACCACGCGGCCGGCGAGCGCGTCGACGTCGCCGTCGGGCACGACGAAGCCGTCGACCCCGTCGGTGATCTGCTCGCGCGGGCCGTAGCGGACGTCGTAGCTCACGACGGGGCAGCCGCGCGCCATCGCCTCGAGCGTGGAGAGCGGGTAGCCCTCGAACACGCTCGTCAGCAGCAGCGCGCTCGACGTCCACAGCGCGTCGCGCGCGCCCGGGTCGAAGCCGCGCATCCGCACCGCCTCGCCGAGACCGCGCTCGGCGATCGCCTGCTCGACGAGCGCGCGCTCCGGCCCCTCGCCGTAGATGTCGAGCGTCGCGCCCGGGACCTCGGCGGCCACGTGCTCCCAGGCGGCGACGGCGTGCAAGAGCTGCTTCTGCGGCGAGAGCCGGGCGAGGACGGTCGCGCGCAGCGGGTCGCGGGCGGGCGGCTCGGCCGGCGCGGGCGGGACGGTCACCGGGTTGGGGACGACGTGCATGTTGGTCGTCCGCCCGCGGCGCGCGCCGATCTCGTCGCGCTGGCGCGCGGTGAGCGTGACGAACGCGTCGACGTCGGAGGCGCGCTTGAGCACGCGCTTGTAGGCCGGCTCCATCGGCCCGTCCCAGCGCCGCGCCGGCGGCTGGAGGTGGAGGTTGTGGACCTGGTACAGCAACCGCATCCGCCGGTCGCGCAGCGGGGCGAGGTGCGGGAGCACGTAGCGCGAGTCGGTGAAGACGAAGACGCGCTCGTCGTCCGGCGTGAGGTCCGCGAGCCAGCGATGGTGCAGCCCGCCGAGGCTGCCGAACTCGCCGCACACGCGCCCGTCGGGCCCGACGCGCAGGATCCGCTTCGGCCACGACGGCTTGCTGGAGAACGCGTGCGCCGCGACGCGCAGGAACGGCGTGCCGTCCGCGCGCGTGTAGTCGTAGACCTTCGGGCCGCCGCCGGGCGGCCGGTAGACCACGCGCAGCAGGCTGCCGTCCTCGCGGGGCTGCTCGTCGACCTTGTGCGCGGCGAGGTCGCGCAGCTCGTCGCCCGGGGGCTCGTCGCCCCACCCGTGCTCGCGGTAGTGGTCGTAGAGGTTGCGCGTCGCGATCGCCTCGATCAGCGCGCCCTGCTCGAGCAGCGCCGTGCGCCGGGCCTCGGAGTCGGGCGCGGGTCCGAGCGCCAGCACTTCGGGGCGCACGCCGCCCTGCTGCGCGAGGATCCGCGTGCGCATCAGCATCGCGCGCGTCTGGCCGCCCGCCTCCGGGTGCACCTGGTAGGCGACGGTCAGGTAGCGGCCGCGGGGGAGCTCGGGCTCGGCCATCGGCCGGGCAGGCTACGACGGAATGCGCGCGCGGGGTGTGACGTTGACGTGAGTATGCGCGTTCTCGTCACGACTTCCGGCTCGGCGGGCCACCTCGGCCCGCTCCTCCCCTTCGCCCACGCGATCCGCTCATACGGCGGCGAGGTGCTCTTCGCCGCGCGCGAGGAATTCACCGGCGCCGTCGCCCGCACCGGGTTCGACGTGCAGGGCGTCCCCGCCGGCGACCGGGCCGAGCGCGACGCGATCTTCGCCTCGCTGGGCGGCGACCTCGGCTCGGACGAGGCCAACCGGCGCGTCGTCACCGAGCTGTTCGCCGGCCTCTACGCCGCGGCGGCCCTGCCGCGCACCGTCGAGCTGTGCGAGGCGTGGCGGCCTGACGTCGTCCTGTCGGAGTCCTCGGAGTTCGCGGGGCCGCTCGCCGCGGAGCACGCGGGGATCCCGCACGTCGGCGTGGGCATCTGCGCTCCGAGCCTCGAGGCCCGGTTCCTCGACGTCGCGGGGCCGGCGCTCGCGCCGCTGCGCGAGCGGCTCGGCCTGCCCGCCGAGCCCGCGCCCGCGGGCCCGTACTTCACGCTCGCCCCGCCCTCGCTCGACGGCCCGGAGCCGGAGGCCGGGCTGCTGCGCTTCCGGGATCCCGCCTCGCCCGCGGCGGCGCCGCTGCCCGACTGGTGGCACGGCGACCGCAGCCCGCTCGTGTACCTCACCCTCGGCAGCGTGGCCGGCTCGATGGGCTTCTTCCCGGGCGTCTACCGCGCCGCGATCGACGCGCTCGCGCCGCTCGGCGTGCGCGTGCTGGTCACGACGGGCCGCGACGCGGACCCGGCGGACCTCGGGCCCCTGCCCGCCAACGTGCACGCCGAGCGCTGGGTCGACCAGGCGGCCGTGCTCCCCCACGCCGCGGCCATGGCCTGCCACGGCGGCTTCGGCACCGTGCTGGGCGGGCTCGCGGCCGGCGTGCCGCTCGCGGTGCTGCCGCTGTTCGCCGACCAGCCCTACAACGCGGCCCGCGTGGACGCGATCGGCGCGGGCATCGCGCTCGACGGCCCCGAGGGCATCGCGGACGCGGTCGACGCGCTGCTGGAGGAGCCCGCCTACGTCGCGCGCGCCTGGGCGGTCGCGGACGAGATCCGCTCGCTCCCCCCGGTGGACGAGGCGGTCCTGGCCATTCGGGAGTATGCGCACGCCTGACGCGTTGCTACCTTCGCGGGCGGAATGGTTCACCGCCCAACTACTTCTGGGCTGTCCCGGAGCCCCTTCCCGCCCATCGCCGACTACGGCTTCCTGTCGGACTGCGAGACCACGGCCCTGGTCGCGCCGGACGGGAGCGTCGAGTGGCTGTGCCTGCCCCGCATGGATTCGCCGAGCGTGTTCGGGGCGCTGCTGGACCGCGATGCGGGCTGGTTCCGGCTCGGCCCGACCGGCGTCAAGGTGCCCGCCGGCCGCCGCTACCTCCCGGGCACGATGGTGCTCGAGACGAGCTGGGGCACCAAGGGTGGCTGGGTCGTCGTCCGCGACGCGCTGCTCATCGGGCCGTGGCATCACTCCGTCGACCGGTCCAAGACGCACCGCCGCACGCCGACGGACTACGACGCGGATCACGTCCTCCTCCGCACCGTGCGGTGCGTCAACGGCGAGGTCCAGCTCGGCCTGGCCTGCGAGCCCGTCTTCGAGTACGGCGCGAGCCGGGTGAGCTGGGAGTACGACGGCGAGGCGTACCGCTCCGCCGTGGCGCGCGCGCCCGGCTCCGACCTCGAGCTGCGGATCACGACCGACATGAACCTCGGCATCGAGGGCCCGCGCGTGACCGGACGGCATCTGATCAAGGCCGGCGAGTCGGTCTATGCGGCGCTCTCGTGGAGCGAGCACGCGGCGCCCAAGGACTTCGAGGAGGCCTACGAGCGGCTCGTCTGGACCGCCCACCACTGGCAGCACTGGCTCGACCGCGGCAACTTCCCCGACCACCCCTGGGCCGCCGACCTGCAGCGCAGCGCGCTCACGCTCAAGGGGCTGACCTACGCGCCGACCGGCGCGATCGTCGCCGCCGCGACGACGTCGCTCCCCGAGACGCCCGGCGGCGAGCGCAACTGGGACTACCGCTACTCGTGGATCCGCGACTCGACGTTCGCGCTGTGGGGCCTCTACACGCTCGGCTTCGACTGGGAGGCCAACGACTTCTTCTACTTCGTCGCCGACGTGACGGAGGCGGAGGAGGGGACGCTCCAGATCATGTACGGCATCGACGGCCGCGCGGAGCTCCCCGAGCGGACGCTCGACCACCTCACGGGGTACGAGAACGCGCGCCCCGTGCGCGTCGGCAACGCCGCCCACTCGCAGGCCCAGCACGACGTCTGGGGCGCGGTGCTCGA
>JBEVIG010000216.1:0-12668 GCA_040510855.1 Solirubrobacteraceae bacterium | reverse complement strand
TCGGCCTGCTCGATCGCGATCGGCAAGGGCGTGACCCAGCGGTCGGAGCCGGGCTCCGTCGAGGGCCTGCAGATGGTCGTCGAGGACGCGGACGCGGCGCGCGCCGAGCTGGCGGGCCGCGGCGTCGAGGTCTCCGAGGTCCAGGACTTCCCGTGGGGCCGCTTCGTGTTCTTCCAGGACCCGGACGGAAACGGCTGGGCCCTGCAGCAGATCGGCCGCCCGAGCTAGACGCCCCGCAACGCCGGGTAGAGCGCGCGGAAGCGCGCTCTCCCCTCGGCGTACGGCTCGATCCAGGCCGGCTCGGGCTCCACGTCGCCCGTCACCTTCACGCACGCCGCGACCGCCTCGTCCGTCGAGGCCCACGTCCCGCCGGCCACGCCGCCGAGCAGCGCCGCCCCGTACGCCGCGCCCTCCTCCACCACCGGCCGCTCGAGCGGGATCTCGAGCACGGAGGCGATGATCCGCAGCCACAGCTCGGACCGCGCGCCGCCACCCGACACCCGGCCGCGCTCCGGCCGCACGCCGAGCTCCACGAGGAGGTCGAGCGAGTCGCGCAGCCCGTACGCGACGCCCTCGAGCACCGCGCGTACGAGCGCGCCGCGGTCGTGGCGGAGGCTCAGCCCGGTGAAGGAGCCGCGCGCGTCCGGATCGGCGTGCGGCGTGCGCTCGCCCGCCAGGTACGGGAGGAAGGTGAGGCCCTCGACGCCGGGCTCCCACGGCGCGGCCGCGGCGACGAGGTCGCCGAACGGCTCGCCGGGCGCCGCCGTGTCGCGCAGCCACGCGAGCGAGCCGGCGGCGGAGAGCATCACGCCCATCGCGTGCCAGCCGCCGGGCACGGCATGGCAGAACGCGTGGACCCGCGCGCGCTCGTCGGCGGCGAAGGCCGGCAGCGCGGCGAAGACCACGCCGGAGGTGCCGAGCGCGACCGACAGCGGCCCCGGCCGGTCGACGCCGACGCCGAGCGCGCCCGCCGCCTGGTCGCCGGCGCCCGCGGCGACCGGGATGCCGTCGGGCGTCGTGCCCGACACCTCCGGCGACTCGAGCAGCCGCGGCAGCCAGGCGCGGTCGATCTCCAGCGCGTCGAGCACCTCGTCCGACCAGCGCCGGCCCGCGACGTCGAGCAGCAGCGTCCCGGACGCGTCGGCCATGTCGATCGCGTGCTCGCCGCACAGCTTCAGGCGGATGTAGTCCTTCGGCAGCATCACCCTGGCGATGCGCCCGTAGGCCTCGGGCTCGTGCTTGCGCAGCCACAGCAGCTTCGGGGCCGTGAAGCCGGTGAGCGCCCGGTTGCCCGTCAGCGCGATGAGCCGGTCGAGCCCGACCTTCTCCTCGATCTCCGCGCACTCGGCGGCCGTCCGGCCGTCGTTCCACAGGATCGCGGGGCGGATCACCTCGCCCGCGGCGTCCAGCGCCACCAGGCCATGCATCTGACCGCTCAGGCCGATGCCGGCGACCTCGTCGACGGCCAGCGCCGCGAGCGCCTCCTCGGTGGCGCGCCACCAGTCTGCCGGGTCCTGCTCCGACCAGCCGGGACGCGGTGTGGAGAGCGGATAGCCGATCTCGCAGCGGCCGAGGATCGCGCCGTCCTCCTCGCTCACGGCGAGGGCCTTGACGCCTGACGTCCCGATGTCCAGACCGATGAGGGCACGCATGCTGATCGATTATTCCTTCCAGTTGCCTAATCCGCTATAGGCTCTTCGCCATGACCACGAGCGACGCCGCCCTGACCCCGAAACCCGAGCACCGTTTCACCTTCGGCCTCTGGACGGTCGGGAACCCCGGCCGCGACCCGTTCGGCGGGCCGACGCGCGACCCCGTCGACCCGGTCGACTCGGTGCACAAGCTCGCAGAACTCGGAGCGTGGGGCATCTCCCTCCACGACGAGGACCTCGTCCCCCACGGCTCCTCGCCCGCCGAGCGCGACAAGATCGTCGCCCGCTTCAAGGCCGCGCTCGAGGAGACCGGCCTCGGCGTCGGCATGGCCACGACGAACCTCTTCGGCCAGCCCGTCTTCAAGGACGGCGCCTTCACCTCCAACGATCGCAACGTGCGCCGCGCCGCGATCGGCAAGGCGATGCGCTCGATCGACCTCGGCGCCGAGCTGAACGCCGAGGTCTACGTCTTCTGGGGCGGCCGCGAGGGCACCGAGGTCGGCGTCGCCAAGGACCCGCGCGACGCGCTCGACCGCTACCGCGAGGCGATCAACGTCCTGGCGGACTACGTCGTCGAGCAGGGCTACGACCTGCGCTTCGCGATGGAGCCCAAGCCGAACGAGCCGCGCGGCGACATGTTCCTGCCGACCGTCGGCCACGCGCTGCACTTCATCACGACGCTCGACCGCCCCGAGATGGTCGGCGTGAATCCCGAGGTCGCGCACGAGACGATGGCGGGCCTGAACTTCAACCACGCCGTCGGCCAGGCGCTGTGGGCGGGCAAGCTCTTCCACATCGACCTCAACGCGCAGCGGATCGGCCGCTACGACCAGGACTTCCGCTTCGGCGCCGAGGACCTCAAGGAGCAGTTCCTGCTCGTGCGCCTGCTCGAGAACGCCGGCTACGCGGGCCCGCGCCACTTCGACGCGCACCCGTACCGCAACGAGGACGCGGAGGGCGTGTGGGACTTCGTGCGCGGCTGCATGCGCACCTACCTCGCGCTCGCCGAGAAGGCCAGGCACTTCGATTCGCTCCCCGAGGTCCAGGAGGCGCTCGCCGCCGCCTCGGCCCCGGATCTGGCCGAGGCCTCGACGAGCGCCGGCGCCGCCGAGGCCGACGCGCTCAAGGCCGAGGCCGACCGGATCGACGAGCTCGCCAGGCGCGGCTACAAGAACGAGGCGCTCGACCAGATCCTGGTCGAGGTCCTACTCGGGGTGCGCTGAGCGCGCCGCGCCGGCCAGCTCGCCGACGACGGCCGGATCCTCGAGCACGCGCCGCAGCGCCAGGGCTGCGGCGCCGCGCACCGCGGCCTCGGCGCCCAGCGCCGAGGTGAAGACGCGCGGCACGTCCCACTCCGCCGAGAGCACGCGCGCCGCGAGCTCGGACTCCAGGCCGGGGACGAGCCACTCCCCGAGCCGGGCAAGGTAGCCGCCGACGACGACGCCGTCGGGGTTGAGCAGGTTCGCGGCGGAGGCGACGGCCACGCCGAGCCAGTGCCCGGCCTCCTCCAGCGTCTCGAGCGCCCGCGGGTCGCGCGCCTGCGCGCGCTCCGCGAGCTCCCCCACGCCGGCGTCGTCCGCCAGCCCCGCGGCGGTGACGAGGCTGCCGAGCGCGACCCGCGTCTCGAGGCAGCCGCGGTTGCCGCAGGCGCAGACGGCGCCGTCGGGTTCGATCGTCGTGTGGCCGAGCTCGCCGCCGAAGCCGTGCGTGCCGCGGAACAGCTCGCGCCCGACGATGATCCCGGCGCCGATGCCCAGCTCGCCCGAGATGTAGATGAAGTCGCGCAGGCGGCGGCCGGCGCCCTCCCACAGCTCGGCGAGCGCGCCGAGGTTCGCCTCGTTCTCCACGCGCACGGGATAGCCCGGCGAGCCGAGCCGCTCCGTGAGCTCGGCGGCGACCGGCACGCCCGTCCAGCCGAGGTTCGGCGCGGTCAGCAGCCGCCCCGTCGAGTCGACGAGGCCCGGCAGCGCGACGACGGCGCCGACGACCAGCAGGCCGCTGCGGTTGGCGCGGTCGAAGACGTCCTGCGCGAGCTTCGCGAGGTCGTCGAGGACCGCGTCGACCTCGCGGCCGCGGTTGTCGAGCTCGACGCGGTCGACATGGCGCTCGTCGCCCCGGAGGTCGACGGCGCGGACGGCGAGGAAGTCGACGCCGAGCTCCAGCCCGAGGCCGACGACGCTCCGCCCGTCGAGCTCGACGGGGAGCGCGGGGCGGCCGACGGTGCCGAGCATCTGCACCTCGGTCTCGCGCACGAGCCCCGCGTCGAGCAGCTCGCCGACGAGGCTCGAGACCGTCGTCTTGTTGAGCCCGGTGCCCTGGGCGATCGCTGCGCGGGAGCGGGCGCCGCGCTCCGCGACGTGGCGCAGTACCACGCCGAGGTTGTGCCGGCGCACCGAGCGCTGGTTGGCGGGGACGCTCCCGGGGTCGTCGGGCTCCACGCCCGGACATTAACGCGAACGGCGGCGCCACGTACCCAACCGACTCGCTGACCACTCGAGATGACTGCAACGGTGCCGCTCGCCGGCGGGCACAGGCAGCGCTCGCGAACGGTCAGCCGAGCGCGTCGGCCAGTGCGAGCTCGGCGGCGTCGAGCGCGGCGGCGGCGGTGACGAGCTCGAGCGTCTCCGCGCGGGCGATCCAATCGCCCCGGCCGAGCACCTCGTCGGCGGCCAACAGGTCGACGTCGCCGGAGACGTCGAGGCGCACCGGCGGCGCGTCGCCCTCCTCCCCGTCGGGCTCGAGCAGGGCGAGGAACCAGCCCGTGCCGTCGCGGTCGGCGAAGTCGTGCGACCAGAAGAGCAGGCCGGCCGGCTCGCCATCGTCGAGCAGGAGCTGGCCGGAGCGGTCAGGGTCGTGCGCGCGCTGGAAGCGGCCCATCGCCCCGCAAGCAATACCACGGGGCGACGGGCGATGCACGCCGCTCAGGCGATCGGGTACGCGTCCACCGGCACCACGTAGTCGTTGGCGAACTTGTCCTGCCAGCACTGGCTCTCGCGGTCCCAGAGCATCCAGAAGTAGCCGAGGAACAGCGGGATCGTCGAGATGATCCGGCCGAAGTAGCGGATCACGCCGCGGCCGAAGCCGATCGGCCCGGCGTTGTCCGCGTCGATGACCCGGATCCCGAGCGCCTTCTTGCCGAGCGTCTGCCCGGTGCGGCTCCCCTCGAGGCCGGCGTAGTACACGAGGCCGATCACGAACGCGAGCAGGCTGCCGATGTTCTGGTCCGTCACGAGCACGAGGATCGCGTTGATCACGCCGATCAGCAGACCGTCGAGGAACCACGCGGCGAAGCGTCGCCAGAACCCGGCGCGCGGGCCGGTCCCCTTCCCGGAGTAGGCGGGCGGCGCGGACTGCTGCTCCCAGCCCGGGGCGGGCGTGGAGGTGCTGCCGAGGTCCGACATGGGTGAAGCGCTCCTGACGATCGATGGACAGCGCCGAGTATTCAGGATCGTGCGGACTTCGCGGCGGCGATGCCCTCGAGGAGCGACTCCGGCGGCGTGCCCGGCTGCGGGCCGGCGACCTTCGGGCCGAGCCGCGCGGCCAGATCGAGCGCGAGCCCGCGCCGCGCCGCGCGCGTGAACTGGTCGCGCCGGGCGAGGAACGTCCGGATCGCGGCGAGGTCCTCGGTGGTGATGGCGGAGACATCCCAGCCGGCGGCCGCGGCCGCCGCGACCGGTGAGGACGCCACGAGCGGCGGCGCGGCGCGCCCCGGCTCGCGGATGACGAGGGTGCCGCCCGCCAGGTCGCCCAGCCGCTGGTTGCGGCGCGTCGCGAGGACGCTGGCGATCGCCGGGACGTAGAAGAGCGCGATGCCCTCGATCAGCCGGATCACGTTGCGGACCAGGCTCGCGCGCAGGTCGACGGGCCCGCCGCCCTCGCGCACGACCCGGAGGCCGGCCCAGCGCTTGCCGGGCGTCCGCCCGCCGGCGAGCACCTCGAAGGCGACGTGGTAGACGACGGTGATGAGCAGGAACCCGCCGACGACGACGACCAGGATGATCGCGCCCGCGCCTCCGCCGGCGAGTGCCGCCACCAGGATCATCGCGATGAGGACGGCGAGGAGGATCAGCCCGTCGAAGAGCTCCGCGATGAAGCGCGAGGCGAGGCCGGCCAGGACGAGCTCCAGTTCCACCCCCTCGGGAGTCGCGATCCGCGTCCGCTCCTCATACTCCATCCGACCGTGAACCTAGAGCGTTTCGAGGCGCAGCGCGGCCCGGACTGGGACCGGCTCGCCGACCTCGTCGAGCGCGCCGGGAGCCGGCGCGGCCGCAGGCGGCTCGGCGCTTCCGGGCTGCTCGAGCTCGGCGCGCTCTACCGCGGCAGCGCGGCCGATCTCGCCTACGCACGACGGCGCTACCCCGGCGATCCGGTCGTCGCGCGGCTGGAGGCGCTCGTCACGCGCGGCCGCGCCGTCGTCTACGGCGCGGTCCACAAGCGCGCCTCGTTCCGCGCGTTCTTCCTGCACGGCTACTGGGAGCGGCTGGCCGAGCGGCCCGCGATGATCGCGCTCGCGTGGGCGCTGCTGCTCGGCCCCGCCGCGGCGGGCGTGGCGTGGGCGCTGGCCGACCCGGGCGCGGCGGTCGGGATCGTCCCTGGAGACTTCAGCAGCGCCGCCGACCCGCCCGCCGAGGGGCGCGACTTCACGGCCGGGGAGGGCAGCGTGTTCGCGACGCAGGTGCTGCTCAACAACATCCAGGTGACGCTCCTCGCCTTCGCCGGCGGGCTGCTGTTCGGCCTCGGCACGGTCGCGGCGCTCGGCTTCAACGGCCTGCTGCTCGGCGTGATCGGCGGGCTCGCCTTCGGCGCGGGCAACGGCGAGGCGTTCGTCCGGCTGGTCTCGTCGCACGGGCCGCTCGAGCTCTCGTGCATCGTCGTCGGCGGCGTCGCCGGGCTGCGCCTCGGGCTCTCGCTCATCCGGCCCGGCCCGCGCACGCGGCTGCGCTCGCTGCAGCGCGAGGCGCGCCGCGCCGTCGAGCTCGCGGTCGGCACCGCGCCGTGGCTCGTGCTGTGCGGCTTCCTCGAGGGGCTCGCCACCGGGCCCGAGCTGCCCGTCGCCCTGCAGGCCGGGATCGGGATCGGGCTCGCCGCGCTCTTCTGGGGGCTCGTCGCGGGCGTCGGGCGCGCTCACAGCACGGCGCGCGACTTCGCCCGCAGGTAGGCGGTCACGCACGCGCGCGCGAGCCGGTCGGGCGGCGCGCTCACCACCTGCGCGCGGGCGCGGCGGACGGCGCCGACGGCCGCGTCGCGCGATTGGCGCATGGTGGCGGCGGCGACCTCGAGCGGGAGGCCGCCGCCGGCGACGGCCGACGCGGCGAGGCCCGGGTCCTCCGGGCTCGCGACGACGACCACGTGGCGCTTGGCCAGCACCGGCACGGCCTCGGCCAGCGAGCGGGCGGCGACGGGCTCGAGCAGGTCGGAGAGGATCAGGACGAACGCGCGCTTGGCGCCCTCGACGCGGCGGAAGGCCGCCTCGTAGTCGGCGTCGACGAGCCGCGGCTCGAGGTCGTGCAGCGCGCGGACCACCACGGCCCCGCCCCGGCGGCGCGGGGCGAGCGCGGCGCGGACGCGGTCGTCGAAGGCGATCGCGCCGCAGCGGTCGCCGACCTCGTCGGCCACGAGCGCGACCGCCGCGAGCACGTCGAGCGACGCGTCGAGCACGGTGCCGCGCGGGCGCACGGGCGCGTCGCCCGCGAGCGGGAGGGCCGCGGCGGAGAGCCGGCCCGCGTCGACGAGGACGACGACGTCGCGGTCCTGCTCGACGCGGTACTGGTTGCTCATCGGGCGGCCGAGCCGGGCCGTCGCGCGCCAGTTGACCTGGCGCACGTCGTCGTCGGGCAGGTAGTCGCGGACGAGCTCGAAGTCCGTGCCCAGCCCGAGCGGACCGCGCGCCGTCACGCCCTGCTCGCGGAACCGTCCCTCGCGGACCGAGCGCGCGATCCGCCACGCCATCGCCAGGTCGGGGTACACGGACACCTCGGCGGCGGCGCCCGGGCGGTGGTCCCAGGTCGCGAGGCCGAGCGGGCCGCGCGTCCGGGTCGCGGGCGCGGGGAGCTCGTGGCGGCCGCGGCGGCGCGCGACCAGCGCGGCGTCGAGCTCGCCGTCGGCCTCGCGCGGCGTGAGCTCGAGGTCGGGCGGCGCGGCCTGGCGGATCCGCACCGTGGTGCCGGCGGCTGCCGCGGTCGTGCGCGCGCGGAGCGCGGCGGGGACGCCGCGCGAGAGCACCTTCGGCACCTCGACCGCGAGCCGCGGCGCGGTGCGGGCGGCGCGGGCGTCGGCGAGGAGCGCGACGACGAGGGCGACGCCCGCGAGCGCGGCGAGCGGCGGGGAGACCACGGCGAGGACCGCCGCCAGCGCGGCCGCGGCGGCGGCGCGCGGCGTCGGGCTCACCGCGGCACGGGCACCGCGTCGAGCGCGCCGCGGACGGCGTCCGCCGGCGTGTAGCGCTCCAGCTCGGCCTCCGGGGTCGGGACGAGGCGGTGGCGGAGGACCGGGAGCGCCATCCGGCGCACGTCGTCGGGCGTCACGTAGTCGCGGCCGGCGAGCAGCGCGGCCGCGCGGGCGGCGCCCGCGAGGTGGACGGCCGCGCGCGGGCTGGCGCCGAGCGCCACGCTCGGCAGCTCGCGCGTCCGGCGCACCACGGCGGCGACGTAGGCGACGACCTCGTCGGCCATCGCGACCGCGTCGACGGCGGCGCGGGCGGCCCGCAGCTCCTCCGCCCCGGCCACCGTGCGGACGTCGCCCAGCGTCGCCGGCGCGAGGCCGTGGCGGGCGAGCTTGAGCATCGCCCGCTCGGCCTCCTCGGACGGGTAGCCGACGTCGACGCGGACGAGGAAGCGGTCGCGCTGCGCCTCGGGCAGCGGGTAGGTGCCCTCGTACTCGATCGGGTTCTGGGTGGCGACGACGAGGAACGGGTCGGGCAGCGGGTGCGACTCGCCGTCGACGGTGACCTGGGCCTCCTGCATCGCCTCGAGCAGCGCGGCCTGCGTCTTGGGCGGCGTGCGGTTGATCTCGTCGGCGAGCACGAGGTTGGCGAACACGGGCCCGGGCCGGAAGCGCAGCTCGCCGCCGCGCAGCGCCACCGTGCCGGTGACGTCCGACGGGAGCATGTCGGGCGTGAACTGCACGCGGCGGAACTCGAGCCCGAGCGCGCGGGCGACGGTGTTGGCGAGGAGCGTCTTCGCGACGCCCGGCGGGCCCTCGAGCAGCACGTGGCCGCCGAGCGCGAACGCCGCCAGCATCGCCTCGAGCGGCTCCTCCTGCCCGACGACGACCTTCCCCACCTCGTCCGCCAGCCGGCGGTGCAGCTCCTGCATGGCCGCGAAACCTAGCGGCCGCCGGAGCCGAGGCGGCGGTCGGCCTCGGCGCGGACGCCCTCCTCGTCGCCGCTCGCCTCCAGCGCGGCGGCCAGCGCCTCGGCGTAGTCGCGGCGGGGCGGCGCGAGCTCGCGCTCCTCGTCCTCCGGCGGGCCCAGCCGGCGGGCCATGCTCCAGACGTAGAGGAGCGCGGCGACGGCGAGCCCGAGCAGCGCCCAGAGCGCGCGGTCGGGCAGCGCCGCGAGGCCCGAGTCGCGGTAGCCATGGACGGTCTCGAGGAACGCGACCGCGCCCGGGCCGGCGGCGTCGAGCGCGAACGCCGCGTTGTCGGCGTCGGCGAGCGCGCCGTTGAGCAGGGGCGTCGGGTCGGCGAGCAGGACCACCCGCCCCTCGCCCTGGCCGGCGGCGACGGCGACCGGCCCCGCCTCGGTCGTGAGCAGCGGCTCGGTCTGCCCGAGCTGCGCCCAGACGCCGCCGCGGCGGAACGCGACCGCGCCGACGCCCTCCGTCTCGGGCGCCGGCCCCGTGACCCGCGCCACGCCGGGCGCGCCGCTCCCCTTGGCGGGCGGCTCGGCGACGACGTCGCGGAGCCAGCCCGTCGCGCCGCCACCGGCGACGAGCCGCATCCCGCCGCGGACGCGCGCGCCGATCGCGGCGGCCTCCTCGGGGTCGACGTGCTCGGGCTCGAGCACGACGAGCGTCTCGATCTCCCCCGCGTCGTCGAGCGGCCGGCGCACGCGCACGATCTCGCGGCCGTCGCGCCGCAGCAGCTCGGCATAGGCAGCGGCGCCGGCCGGCGCCGTCGCGTACGAGGAGCCCGCCGGGCCGCCGGGCGTGGGCGCGAACCACTCCAGCGCGAGCACGATCGCGACGAACGCGACGGCGAGCACGGCCGCGAGCCGCAGCGGGTGGCGCGTCACCGCAGCGCCTCCTCCCACGCCGCCCGCGCGGCCTCGACGTCGTCGGCCGCCGCCGGCCGGCGGCCGTAGACGACCTCGTCGAAGCGCGCGGCCGCGCGGTCGAAGCCCGGCGCGCCGACGGCGCGCGCGATCTCGCCCGTGGAGAGCGACTCCTCCGCGTCGATCCGGCCGCGGCGGTGCAGCCGCACGACGCCCGCGCGGAAGCCGAGCCGCAGCGCGAGCTCGTGGTCGCCGCGCGCCGCCGCCTCGCGCGCTCGGCGCTCCAGCGCCTCGGGGTCCTCGCGGGCCAGCGCCGACGCCGCGGCGCGCGCGGGCGCGGCCGCCCGCCGGCGCGCGGTCGCCCGCCCCGCGATCAGGGACGCGGCGACGGCGGCGATCAGCGCGAGGACCAGCCAGACGACCGGCCGCCCGCCGGGGATGCCGAGGCCGTCGAAGAGGCCGAGGAACGAGTCGATCCAGCCCGCGACGCGGTCGAGGACGTCGCGGAAGGGGTCGGGCAGCCCATGGTCGTGGAAGCGGCGCTCGGCGAGGATCTCCCGCGCCTGCTCGCGGGCGGCGCCGGGGTCGCTCACGACTCAGGTGGTTCGCCGCCGGGGCTCGGCGGCAGCCAGCCGCCGGGCGCCGACGGCGCGGGCGGCGCCGGCCGGGTGGGCTCGGGCGGCGGCGCGGGGGCGCGCGGCT
Source organism: Solirubrobacteraceae bacterium (assembly GCA_040510855.1). Classification (GTDB taxonomy): domain Bacteria; phylum Actinomycetota; class Thermoleophilia; order Solirubrobacterales; family Solirubrobacteraceae; genus DASQMT01. Next base: position 2,102 of record JBEVIG010000216.1, on the reverse strand, counting down.
CCGGCTTCCAGCCCGGGGGCGGCGGCCAGTAGGGCGCCTGCGCGCGCTCCTCGGGCGTCCACTCGTCGGCCTGCAGCGGCGCGGGCAGCGGCGCGTCGGGATCGCGCTCGACGCCGGCGTCGCGGGCGAGCAGCTGGAGGTCGAGCCCCTCCTTGCGCACGCGCAGGTCGAAGTAGACGAGCGCCACGACCGCCGCGGAGTACGGCGTCGTGATCACGGCGCCCAGCGTGCCGCCGACCGCGCTGCCGAAGGCGAGCGCGGCGGTGTTCCCGTCGGCGAGCAGGCTCGGGATGATCGTGATCACCCCCTGGACGAGCGCGCCGACGATGCCGGCGAGGATGTAGGAGACGAGCAGCGCGCCGAACGTCGGCCACCACCGGCCCTTGACGAGCCGGTAGGAGCGCTTGAGGCCCTGCACCGGGCCGATCCGCTCGAGGAGCAGCGCGGGCACGGCGACCGCGTACATCACGAACAGCCAGATCCCCGGGACGATCAGCAGCAGGGTCATGCCCAGCACCGCGAGCCCGCCGAGGATCGCGACCGCGACCAGCGCCGGGAGCCGCCGCGCCCCGAACTTGAGCGAGTGCTTCCACTCGGGCTGCGCCCCGAGGTAGGCGTCGGCGACGGCCTTGAAGCACGCGGCCGTCGCGATCAGCACCGACAGGAACGTGAGCAGCCCGACCGCGAGCTGGGTGAGCAGGAACTCCGTCTCCTCGTCGCGCGACACGCCGGTCTCGCTCGACGTGAGGTCGAGCGACTCGGGCGCGATCGACGCGGTGAGGAGCACGGCGATGATCTGCACGGGCAGCACGAGCCCGATCACGCACAGCACCAGGGTGCGCCAGTGGCGCGTGAAGATCTTGATCGCGGCGTCGAGCATCTCCCCGATGCCCAGCGGCCGGAGGCGTCCGTCCATCGGCAGGGAAGGTAGCCGGTTCAGGCCGCGGCGTCGTACAGCGCGGCGATCGCCCGCGCCTGCCCGACGGCGTCGGCCCGCCCGAACGGATGCGGCCGCTCGCCGCGCACGGCGGCCGCGAAGTCGGCCAGCTCGGCGGCGTACGGGTCGCCCGGCGGGACCTCGACGACCTCCTTGCCGCCCGGCCGCCGGATCTCGATCCGCGTCGAGCGCGAGTGCCACGGGTCGCCGAGGAACAGCGAGCCCTTCGTGCCCACGACCTCGAGGAACGCGGTCGGGACCATGTCGAAGCCGCAGTCGAGCACGCCGAGCACGTCGCCGGCGAAGCGGAGCGTCGCCGACAGGCGGACGTCGACGCCGTCGCCGCCGAGCACCTGGTGCGCGGCGACCGCCTCGGGCTCCCCCGCGAGCAGCCGCATCGCGCTCACGCAGTAGCAGCCGACGTCCATCAGCGCACCGCCGTCCAGGCCGGCCTGCAGGCGCACGTCGCCCGCCCGGTCCGGCTTGGCGAAGATGTCGAACGAGAACGCGGAGCGGATCATCCGCAGCGGCCCGACGGCCTCGGCCGCCACGAGCTCCTGCAGCTTCCGGGCCTGCGCGTGGTGGCGCCACATGAACGCCTCGGCGAGCACCCGCCCGGCCCGGTCCGCGGCGTCGAAGGCGGCCCCCGCCTCCTCCGGCCGCCGCGTCAGCGGCTTCTCGGCGAGCACGTGCTTGCCGGCCTCGAGCGCGCGGATCGACCACGGGACGTGCATCGAGTTCGGCAGGGGCACGTAGATCGCGTCCACCTCCGGGTCCTCGAGCAGCGCCTCGTAGGACCCGTGCGCGCGGCCGAGCCCGTGCTCGGCCGCGTACGCCTCGGCCCGCTCCCGGTCCCGGCTCGCCACCGCGACCACCTCCACCCCCTCGGCGACGCGGGCGCCGCCGAGGAGGGAGCGGTTGATGGCTGCCGTCGAGAGCAGGCCGAGGCGCAGCGTCATGCTCGTCCGGATTGCGCCCGCCCGCGGCGCGAGATCGAGTCGACGGTCACGGCGAGCAGCAGCACGCCGCCGGTGACGACGAACTTCGTCCCCGACGACAGGCCGAGCAGGCCGAGGCCGTTGTCGATGCCGATCATGACCAGGGCGCCCAGCAGCGCGGCCTTCATCGTGCCGCGGCCGCCGAACAGCGACGTGCCGCCGATCAC
>JBEVIG010000215.1:0-12078 GCA_040510855.1 Solirubrobacteraceae bacterium | reverse complement strand
TCGCGGCGATTGTTTGGTGGTTGGTTTTCGTGTTGTTGGCGTTGGGCGGCAGCACGTGCGCGACGTGCGCCTGCCAGGCGAGCGCGTGCACGGCGAGGGCGACGAGCGCCGCGGCCCACGGCTCGCCCCGGATCGCCGCGGCGATCCGCAGCCGCGGCCGGCGGAGCCGGGGCGGCCCGGCGAGCGCGGCGGCCGCGGCCGCCCACGCCGCCTCGAGGGCCAGGACGGCGCCCGGGTGCAGCACCCCGGCGACGCCGGCGACGAGCATGCAGGCGGCGACGCCCGCCGCCGCGACGACACCCGCCGTGACGGCGCCGTCCAGGGCGTCCGCCGGCCGCAGCAGCGCCGTCGTCGACCACGTGGCGAGGCCGAGCAGCAGCACGCCGGCGACGAGCAGGAGCCAGCCCACGGCGCTACCGGCCGCGCCCGTGGCGCCACAGCCACGCGAGCGCGCCCGTGACGAGCCCCGCGAGGTAGACGAGCTCGCGCACCGCCGTCATGTCGCCGCGGGCCATCCGCGGGGCGGTGCGCAGCCGGCCGAGGCGGAAGCGCGCGTTGCGGCCGAAGCGGCGGAGCATGAAGCGGTCGCTCGCGCGCCGGTGCTTCGCGTAGAACGCGCCCTGGCCGCGCGCGTAGGCCCAGTCGAGCCGCAGCAGCTCCCGCCCGTGGCGGGCGCCGCGGTGGCGGACGATCGCGTCGGGGACGAAGCGGATCGCCCAGCCGGCCTCGAGCAGGCGGAAGCCGAAGTCGTTGTCCTCCGAGCCGGGGAACTCCGCGCCGGGGCCGAGCCGCTCGTCGAACGTCCCGAGGTCCTCGAACGCGGCGCGGCGGATCGCCATGTTCCCGGCGAACAGCGGGTCGCCGAACTGACGGCCCGTGAAGATCTCCGGCTCGGTCCGCCGCGTGGTCGACGGCACGAAGCCCGCGCCGCCACCGTCGTCGAGCACGGCGCCGGAGATCGCGGTGCGCGGCGGCGAGTCCTCGAGCGCGCCGACCATGCGGCACAGCCACTGCGGGTCGGCCACGACGTCGTCGTCGGCGAAGACGATGAGGTCGTGGCGGGCGGCCGCCAGGCCCGCGTTGCGCCCGCGGCTCAGTCCCGGCGTGGCGAGGTGCACGCGGCGCACGTCGACCTCGCCGCCGTCGCCCGGCAGCGGCCGCATCGGGCCCGTGCTCTGGTCGGCGACGACGATCTCCGCGGGCACGCACTCGCCGGCCAGCATCGACTCGATCGCGTCGTGCAGCTGGGCGGGCCGGTCGCGTGTGGGGATGACCACCGAGACCGGCAGCACGGCGCCACTCTAGTGACTGCCTCAGGCGACTTCGCCGCGGGTGAGGCGCCGGAATGCGGAACTATGCTGCCCCGGTGCGCGAGCGAGCCAAGCAGCTGGTCCTCTCCGGGCTGGACCGCGCACTGGCCGCCCGCGGGCTCGAGGGCGCCGACGCGGCGCTCGCGCGGGCCGAGGTGATCGACGGCGGCCGGGCGGCGGTGCGCGCCGCGCGCGGGCGGCGCCGGGTGACGGGGGCCCTGGAGGTCGTGGTCACGCGGCCCGGGCACGCCGAGCTGCGGCCGCGGCCGGTGGTCCTCGCCGGGCCGGGCGAGGTGACGGTCGAGCTCGAGGCGTCCGCGATCAGCCCCGGGACGGAGCGCGCGCAGTGGCTGCGGCTGCCGAACGCCCAGCCCGTGCTGCCGTCCGTGCCCGGGTATGCGGGCGCGGGCAGCGTGCTCGCGTCGGGCGCCGAGGGGCTCGCCGCCGGCGACCGCGTCGCCGTGCTCCGCGCCCGCCACGCCTCCGCCGTGACGGTGCCGGCGGCCTGGGCGGTGCCGGTGCCCGACGGCGTGCCCGCCCCGGAGGCCGCGCTCGCCTACCTGGCCGTGATCGCGGGCTACGGCGTCCAGCGCGCCGGCCCGCTCGCCGGCGCGTCCGTGTGCGTGCTCGGCGCCGGTCCGATCGGCGCCCTCGCGCGGCGGCTCGCCGAGCTCCAGGGCCCGTCCGAGGTCATGGTCGTCACACGCAGCGGGCGCGGCGCGCCGGACGGCTCCGCGGCGGTCGTCATCGAGGCGACCGGCGATCCGTCCGCGGTCGCCCCCGCGGTCGCCGCCGCGCGCGACGGCGGCACCGTCGTCCTGCTCGGCTCCCCTCGCGGGATCACGCCCGATGCGGCGCTCGCCGAGCTCCAGCGCCGCGGGATCCGGCTGGTCGGCGCGCACATCAGCGCGCTCTCGACCGCCGCGCGCCGCGGGGTGGCCGGCGGGACCGACGTCGGTGGCACCGACTCGGCCGGCTCGGCCGACAGGGCCGGCTCGGCCGACAGGGCCGAGTCGGCCGCCGCCGCCGGCGGCGACCCGTTCGCCGCACTGGGCCTCGCGTACCTCCACGCGCTCGCCGCCGGCCGCCTCGGCGCCGCGGACCTCGCCGGGGAGGCCGTCGATCCCCGCGAGATCGTCCCCTTCTACCGCCGCCTCGCGGCCGGCGAGGCCCGCGCCGCGCACCTGGACTGGGGAGCGATCCCGCGGGCGGAGCGGCTCGGCCGCGGCGTCGTCCGGCGTCGCCGCGCCGTCGCCCGCACCGAGGCCGCGCCGCTCCCCGCCGGGCCGCCGCTGCGCTTCGCCGTGATCGGCTGCGGCGACATCGGGCTCGCCAACGCCCGCGCGATCGCCGCCGCGGAGAACGCCGAGGTCGTGCTGTGCCACGACCCCGCGGCCGAGCTGGCCGAGGCGGCGGCGTCGGCCGCCGGCGGCGAGGCGGCGCCGACGCTGGAGGCGGCGCTCGACCCCGGCCGCGTCGACGCCGCGTTCCTGTCGGTGCCGCACGACCTCCACGCGCCGCTGGTGGCCCGTTGCGCGGAGGCCGGGCTGCACGTCGTCGTCGAGAAGCCGCTGGCCGCTGACCTGCCCGGCGCGGAGGAGGCGGTCGCCGCCGCGGCGAGCGCCGGCGTGACGCTCAGCACGTGCTTCGCCTACCGCTACTACGACGCGGTGCGCGCGGCGCGGGCGCTCGCGGACGCCGGAGCGCTCGGCCCGTTCCGCGGCGCGACCGTGGCCTTCCACACGGACAAGCCCGCCTCGTACTGGACCGGCGGCTTCTCGGGCCGGGCGGCGTCGGACTGGCGCGCAAGCCGCGAGCGCGCCGGCGGCGGCGTGCTGATCATGAACCTCACGCACTACGTCGACCTGCTCCGCCACCTCACTGGCGCCGAGCCCGAGTGGGTGGCCGGCACGGCGCGGACGGAGCCCGGGGCGGAGGTCGAGGACGCGATCGCGCTCTCCGTCGGCTTCACCGGCGGCGCGGTGGCGACGATCTCGGGCTCCGCGAGCACGCGCGGTGGACCGCCGAACCGCGTCGAGCTGTGGGGCCGCGACGGGACGGTGCGGCTGGAGCCGACGGCCGAGGCCTACACGGAGCGCGCGGTCCCGGGCCTGCCCGCGGGGCGCTGGACGCCGCTGCCGGTCGAGGCCGTCGACCGCACGCGGCGGACGTTCGTGGAGCAGTTCGCCGCCGCGCTCGCGCGCGGGGCGGAGCCCGACGTGACGCCCGCCGACGGGCTGGCCGTGCAGCGCTTCGTCGACGCCGCGTACCGCGCCGTCGCGAGCGGGGACGCCGTGAGCCTGGAGGGCGTCGCGGCATGACGGACACCGACGCGGTGCTGGCGGCGCTCGGGACGGACGCCGCGGAGGTCGTCGGCACGGGCGCGCTCGCCGACGCGCTGCGCGCGCGGCTCCGCGCCCCCGGCTCGCCGCCGGCCGCGATCGCCGACACCACGGGCGACCCGGCCGCGATCGCGGACGCCCTGGCCCGCGTGGACGACCTGGGCACCGTCGTCCTCGCCGGCCCGCCGCCCCGCGACCCGGTGGCGCTCGACCTCTACGCCGATCTGCACGTGCGCGGGCTGACGCTGATCGGGGTGGCGGCCCGGTGAGCGGCGTCGTGTGGGCCGGCAAGCCCGTGCGGCGGGCCGCGCGGCCGGTGCGGGCGGGGCTCGAGCTCGCCCTCGCCCGCGCGCTCGAGGAGCGGGCACGGCGCTCCTCCGCGGTCCGCGGCGCGGCGCTCGTGTTCCACGGCGTCGCCGACCAGGACGGGGACTACGACCGCGAGATCGACCCGGCCGTCGCGGCGGACCGGCTGGACGCCGCCGTCGGCTATCTCGCCCGCCGCTACCGGCTCGTCCGCGCCTCCGAGCTGCCGGAGGCCGCCCGCGCCCGTCGCCCCGGCGAGCCGGTCCCGGTCGCGCTCACCTTCGACGACGACCTCCCCTCGCACCGCGAGCGGGCCGCGCCCGTCCTCGCCCGGCACGGCGCCGTTGCCACGGCCTTCCTGTGCGGCGCGGACGCGCCGTTCTGGTGGCAGCTGCTCCAGCGCGCGATCGACACACGCGCCGTGGCCGCCGGCGGGCTCCCTCCCGTGGCGCCCGCCGCGGTGCAGGCCGCGCTCGACCGCCGCCCGGGGGCGATCGCCGCGCTGGCCGGGACGCTCGAGGCGATGACGCCCGAGGAGCGCGACGCGCTCACGGAGCGGCTCCGTGCCGCCGTGCCCGAGCCGCAGCCGGTGCTCGCGACCGCCGACGCGGACGTGCTCGCCGGCCAAGGCTGGGAGATCGGCTTCCACACCCGGCGCCACGACCTGCTCACGCGGCTGCCCGACGACGCGCTGCGCGAGGCGGTCGCACGGCCGGAGGGGGCGACCTCGCTCGCCTACCCGCACGGGAAGGCGACCGCGCGCGAGGCCGGCGCGGCGCGCGACGCGGGCTACACGGCCGCCTACACCGGCGCGCCCGGGGTCCTCACGGAGCGGACCGACGCCTGCCTCATCGGGCGCCTCCAGCCGCGCACCGCCACGGTCGGCCGCTTCGCGCTCGACCTCGCCAGGGCGGTCGAGCGCGCGTGATCCCGGCGAACTGGCGCCGGCGCGCCCACATCCTCGTCGCGCTCGCCCGCAGCGACCTGCGGATCCGCTACGGCCGCGGCGGCTGGCAGATCGTCAAGTGGCTGATCGACCCGTTCGCGCTCGTCGGCATCTACCTGCTGCTGCGCGTGATCCTCAATCGCGAGGGCGACGCGGTCGCGCTGACGCTCGCCTGCTCGGTCGTCCCCTTCCAGATCGTCCTGCTCTCCGCGACGAGCGCGCTCACCGCCGTGTCGCTGCGCGAGCCGATCCTGCTCAACATGCGCTTCGACCGGATGCTGATCCCGCCCGCGTCCGTGCTCACGGAGTCGCTCGCCTTCGCGGCGAGCTTCCTGATGTTCCGATCGCGATGGCGTTCTACGGCATCGGCCCGACCTGGGCGCTGCTCTGGCTGCCGGTGGTGATCGCCGCGACGCTGCTGCTCGCGCTCGGCGCCGCGTGGCCCGCCGCGCTCCTCGGGCTGTGGGTGCCGAGCGTGACGGTCTTCGCCGCGCAGGTGCTGCGGATCCTCTACTTCGCCGCCCCGGGCCTCGTCGCGCTGTCCGAGGTCTCGCCCGAGGTCCGCGCGTGGATGGTCTGGAACCCGCTGACCGGCCTCTTCGAGTCGTTCCGGAGCGTCTTCCTCTACGGCACCGCGCCCGCGTTCTGGGACCTCGCCTACCCCGCGCTGGTCGGGCTCGTGCTGATGGCCGTGTTCATCCCGGCCTACGGCCGGGAGCAGCGCCACTTCGCGAAGCTGGTGCGCGGATGACCGCCGTGCGCGCCGAGGGCGTGGGGGTCGAGTACCTCTTCGACCGCCAGCAGCAGACGGTCAGCCCGACGCTCGCGCGGCTGCGCCGCCGGGGCGACGTGACGTGGGCGCTGCGCGACGTGTCGTTCTCGATCGGCGCGGGCGAGGGCGTGGCGCTGCTCGGCGCGAGCGGCTCGGGCAAGTCGACGCTGCTGCGCACGATCGCCGGCGTGCTGGAGCCGGACACGGGGCGGATCGGGGTCGAGGGGCGCGTCGGTTCGCTGCTCTCGGTCCAGGCGGGCGTGATGGCGATGCTCACCGGCCGCGAGAACACGCTCCTGCTCGGCGTGCTCGCGGGCATGACCCCGGAGCGGGCGCGCGCGCAGACCGAGGCGGTGAAGGAGGCGAGCGGGCTCGGCAAGCACTACGAGCACCTCGTCGCGAGCTACTCGCAGGGCATGCGCGCGCGGCTCGGCCTGGCGGTGATGGAGCGCACGGAGCCGGCGATCCTCCTGCTCGACGAGATCCACGAGGCGCTCGACCACGAGTTCCGCGACCACGTCGAGCGCTACGCCCTCGCGCTGCTCGAGCGCGGCGGGATCGTGATCGCCACGGGCCACGACCACCACATGCTCGAGCGTTTCAGCAGCCGCGCGGTGCTGCTCGAGCACGGCGTGCTGAAGGAGGACGGCGACTTCCACGAGGTCCAGCGCCACTACCTCGCCGGGCGGCGGGCGTGAGCGTCCCCGCCGCGCTCACCGCGCTGTTCGGCGCGCTCGACGACGCGGGCATCGAGTGGACGCTGCTGCGGCCGCGCGCGTCGCTCGCCGAGCCCGCGGGCGACGTCGACGTGCTCGTCGCGCCCGGGGACGTCGCGCAGGTCCGGGACATCGGCGGGGCGCAGGGCTTCCTCGCGGTCCCGGTGCCCGGGCCCGACCTCCACCTCGCGCGCCACGACGGCGGCCGCTTCACCTGGGTCCACGTGCAGGACGCCCTGCGGATCGCGGGCGGCACGATGCCCGCGGCGGCCGTGCTCGCCGGCGCGGTCCGCGAGGACGGCGTGCCGGAGCCCGCCGGCGACGTCCTGCTGTGGATCCTGCTGCTGCGCGCGCTCGTCGACAAGGGCACGCTCCCCGAGCGCCACCGGGCGGCGGTGGAGCGGCTCGCGGGCGACTGGGGCGGCGGCCCTCCGGCCCTGCTCGCGCTCGCGCGCCGGCACGGGATCGCGCCGGACGCCGCCGTCGCCGCGGCCGCCGCCGGCGACTGGCCGGGGCTGCTCGCCCTGGCCGTCCACCGCCCGGCGCCGCCCCGCCGCCTGCCCGCGCGCCTTGCGGCGATCGCCGCCGACCTGCGGCGCGGCCGCGACGCCTGGGGGATCACCGTCGCCGTCCTCGGACCGGACGGCGCGGGGAAGACGACGCTGGTCGACGGGCTCGCCGCGAGCCTGCCGCTGCCGACGCGGATCCAGTACATGGGCCTCACGGGCGGGAACCTGCCGCGCGCCGACCGGCTCCGCGTCCCCGGGCTCGTGTTCGCCGCGCGCGTGGCGCTGCTCTGGTCGCGCTGGCTGCGCGGGGCCTTCTTCCGCGCCCGCGGCCGCATCGTGCTCTTCGACCGCTACGTGCTCGACGGCGCCGTGCCGTCGGGGATGCGGCTGACGCCCGCCGGCAGGCTGTCGCGGCGTGCGCAGCGGTGGGCGGTGCCGGCGCCCGACCTCGCGCTGGTCCTCGACGCCTCGGGCGCGACGATGCACGCGCGCAAGGGGGAGTACGACCCGGCGGTGCTCGAGCGCTGGCGCGCCGCGTACGCGCGGCTGCGCGCCCGCGGCGGCCGGCTCGTCGTGCTCGACGCGGAGCAGCCGGCCGACCGCGTCCGGGCCGCGGCCGAGGCCGCGATCTGGCGCCGCTACGCGGAGCTGCGCCACCGGCGGGCCGCCGCGTGAGCGCGCCGCGGATCACCGTGGGCGTCGCGACGTGCGGCCGCCCGGAGGGCCTCGTGCACTGCCTCGCCGGGCTGCTCGGGCAGACCGAGCCGGCGTTCGAGATCGTCGTCGTCGACCAGGCGCCCGGCGCCGCCGCCCGCGCCGCCTCGGCGCAGGCGGGCGCCCGCTACGTCGAGCAGGAGCGGCGCGGGCTCTCCGCCTCGCGCAACCGCGCGCTCGAGGAGTGCACGGGGGACGTGCTGGCGGTGACCGACGACGACTGCGTGCCCGACCCGGGCTGGATCGCGGGGCTGGGCGCGGCGCTCACCCGCGCGCCGGCGCCGGCGGCGGTGAGCGGGCCGATCCTGCCCCCGCGCGGCGAGCAGCCGCCCGGCACCTACGCCATCTCGCTCCGCGAGTCGCCGGTGAGCGTCGACCACGCGGGGCGGGTCCGGCCGTGGGAGGCCGGGAGCGGGGCGAACTTCGCCGCCCCCGCCGCCGGCCTCCGCGCGGCGGGCGGCTGGGACGAGCGCCTCGGCACGGGCTCGCCCGGCCGCGCGGCCGAGGACGCCGACCTCCTCTACCGCCTGCTGCGCGGCGGCGGGACCGTCCGCTACGAGCCGTCGGCGGTCGTGCGCCACGACTGGCAGCCGCGCGCCCGGCGGCTCGCGACCCGCTGGAGCTACGCGTACGGCGTGGGCGCGATGAGCGGGCTGTGGCTCGCGCGCGGCGAGCCGGAGGCCGCGCGGTGGCTCGCCGCCTATGCGCGGATGCACGTCCGCCCCCTCCTCGGCGCGCTGCGGCGGCGCGACCGCGACGGCCTGCAGCAGCACGCGCGCGCCATCGGCGGGCTCGTGCCGGGCGCGCTCTACGGACTGCGGGCCGGCCGATGAGCACGCTGCCGGTGAGCATCGTCATGTGCAGCCGCAACCGCCCGGCGCTGCTGCACGACACGATCCGCTCCGTCCTCGCGACGCCGCCGCTGCCCGCGGAGCTCGTGGTCGTCGACCAGGGCGACGAGCCCGACCCGGTCGTGGCGGCGATGGGGACCGTCGACGGCTGCCGCGTCGTCCACGTGCCGAGCACGACGCGCGGGCTGAGCCGCGCGCGCAACCTCGGGCTGCGCGCCGCGTCGCATCCCGTCGTGGTACTGCTGGACGACGACATGCTCGTCGAGCCCGGATGGCTGGAGCCGCTCGTCACCGCCGTCGCCGGCGCGCCCGGCACCGTGGCGACCGGCCGCGTGCTCGCGGCGCCGCCCGAGGCGGGTGCCGCCGCGCTCCCGCCGGCGGCGCTCGTCGCGCACGAGGAGCCGGCGGTGGCGCGCGGCCCGCAGCCGCGCGACGTGATGCCGGGGGCGAACGTCGCCGTGCACCGCGACGAGGTGCTCGCGCTCGGCGGCTACGACGAGCGGCTGGGCGCCGGGACCCGGTTCGGCGCGGCCGACGACAACGACATGGGCCACCGGCTGCTGCTCGCGGGCGCGACGGTCCGGCACGAGCCGCGCTCGGTCGTGCTGCACCGCGCGTGGCGGCCGGAGGCGGAGCTGCGGCGGCTGCGCTGGGCGTACGGGCGCGGCAAGGGCGCCTTCTACGCCAAGCACCTCCAGCTCCGCGACCGCTGGATCGCGCGGCGGCTCGCGCGCGACCTCGCGCGGCGGGCGAAGCGGGCGGTCACGGCGCTGCCGCGCGCCCCGCGGACGACCGCGGCGGAGCTCTTCACGATCGCCGCGATCCTCGCCGGCGTCGGCGAGTGGCTCGTGCGCGAGCGGGCGGGGGAGGGGCCGCGTGCTCGGGCGGCTGCGTAGGCGGCTGGCCGCCGACGCGCGGCGGCGCGCCTGGTTCCACCGGCTGCGGCGGCCGGCGCTGCTCGCGGCGCAGCCCTCCACCGAGCCGCTGAGCCACGACTGGGGCTTCGAGCGCGGCACGCCGATCGACCGCTACTACATCGAGCGCTTCCTCGACCGCCACCGCGGCGACGTCCGCGGGCGCGTGCTCGAGATCAAGGACGACGCCTACACGCGCCGCTACGGCAGCGGCGTCGAGCGCGCCGACGTGCTCGACGTCGACGCGGGGAACCCGCGCGCGACCGTCGTCGCCGACCTCGCGGCGGCCGCCGGCCTGCCGGAGGACGCCTACGACTGCTTCGTCCTCACCCAGACGCTCCAGCTCATCTACGACGTGGCCGCCGTGGCGCGCAACGCGCACGGGCTGCTCGCGCCGGGCGGCGTCCTGCTCGTGACGGTCCCCGCGGTGAGCCGGCTCGCCGGCCCGGCGGACAGCTACCCCGACCACTGGCGCTTCACGGGCGCGAGCGCGCGGCGGCTGTTCGAGGACGCCTTCGGCGCCGGGAACGTCGAGGTGCGGACGGACGGAAACGCCCTCGCCGGGGCCGCCTTCCTCCTCGGGATGGCCGCGGAGGAGCTGGGCCCCCGGCGCCTCGACGCGGCGGATCCGGACCATCCCGTGCTCGTCACCGTCCGGGCGGTCAAGGCCGCCGCCGCCCCCGCCTCTGCTATCTGAAACGTCGTGCCCATCGCCATCGTCACGGGGTCCGGAGGACTCATCGGCTCGGAGTCCGTGCGCCACTTCAGCGAGCAGGGCTTCGACGTCATCGGCGTCGAGAACGACATGCGCGCGCGCTTCTTCGGCGCGGACGCCTCGACCGCGCACGTCACGGGCCGGCTCGCGCGCGAGCTCCCCGACTTCCGCTCGCTCGAGCTCGACATCCGCGACCGCGACGCGATCGACGCGCTCTTCCGCGAGCACGGGAGCGCGATCGAGCTGGTCGTCCACACGGCGGCGCAGCCGTCGCACGACTGGGCCGCGCGCGACCCGCACACGGACTTCACCGTCAACGCGAACGGGACGCTCAACCTGCTGCAGGCGTGCCGCGAGCACACGCCGGACGCGACGTTCATCTTCACCTCGACGAACAAGGTCTACGGCGACCTGCCGAACTTCCTCCCGCTCGAGGAGCGCGAGACGCGCCTGGAGCTGCCCGCGGACCACGAGTGGTACGGCGGGATCCCGACCTCGATGTCGATCGACCGCTCGACGCACTCGCTGTTCGGCGTCTCCAAGGCCGCGGCCGACCTGATGGTGCAGGAGTACGGGCGCTACTTCGGGATGCCCACCGTCTGCTTCCGCGGCGGCTGCCTCACCGGGCCGCAGCACGCGGGCGCCCAGCTGCACGGCTTCCTCGCCTACCTCATGAAGTGCACCGTGACGGGCACGCCGTACACGATCTTCGGCTACGGCGGCAAGCAGGTGCGCGACAACATCCACGCCTACGACGTCGTGCGGGCGTTCGAGGCCTTCCACGCGAACCCGCGTCCGGCCGCGGTCTACAACCTCGGCGGCGGGCGGGAGAGCAACGTCTCGATGCGCGAGGCGATCGCGAAGTGCGAGGCGATCGCGGGCCGCGAGCTGTCCTGGGAGCTCTCCGACGAGGCGCGCATCGGCGACCACCGCTGGTACGTGAGCGACCTCGGGGCGTTCAAGGCCGACCACCCCGCCTGGGAGCTGACCTACGGCATCGACGAGGTGCTGCGCGAGATGTACGAGCGCAACGTCGAGGAGTGGTCGGCCGCCCGCACGGCCTGACGGCCGCGTAGGCTGCGCCGGTGCGCGTCCTGGTCACCGGTGCCGCGGGCTTCATCGGCTCCCACCTCGTCGACGCGCTGCTGGCGCGCGGCGACGACGTGGCCGCGCTCGACCACCTGCGGCGGCCGCCGCGCCGGTGGGTCGCGGACGCGATGGGGCGCGGGCTCGAGCTCCACGTCGCCGACGTGCGCGACCTCGACCTCGTGAGCGCGGCGTTCGCGGCGGCGCAGCCCGAGGTCGTCCTCCACCTCGCCGCGCAGGTCGACGTGCGGCGCTCGGTCGCGGATCCGGCGGTGGACGCGATGGTCAACGTCGCCGGGACGGTCTCCGTGCTGGAGGCGGCGCGGAAGTCCGGGACGCCGCGGATCGTGCTGGCCTCGACGGCGGCCGTGTACGGCGACCCGCGGGAGATCCCGACGCCCGAGTCCGCCCCGATCGCCCCGCTCTCGCCCTACGGGACGTCGAAGGCAGCGGCGGAGTGGTACCTGGCCCAGTACGCGCGGCTGCACGGGCTCTCGACGCTCGCGCTGCGGATGGCCAACGTCTACGGCCCGCGCCAGGACCCGCACGGAGAGGCGGGCGTGGTGGCGATCTTCACCGGCGCGGCCGCGGCCGGCGAGGGCGTGACGGTCTACGGCTCGGGCGGGCAGACGCGCGACTACGTCTTCATCGACGACGTCGTCGACGCCTGGCTCCGGGCCGCGGCCTCCGACGCGACGGGGGCGCTGAACGTCGGCACGGGCGTGCGCTCGAGCGTGCTCGACCTCGTGGCGGCGCTCGAGCTCGAGCACGAGGCGGCGCCGGCCCGCCCCGGCGAGGTCGAGCACTCCTGCCTCGCGCCCCCCGCGGCCCCCGGCGCGGGGGGGGGGCGCGCGGCGGTGGGGCGGGGCGCGGGGGGGGGCCCGCCGCCCCCCCCCC
>JBEVIG010000214.1:0-7011 GCA_040510855.1 Solirubrobacteraceae bacterium | reverse complement strand
GTGAGCGTCCCGCTCGCCGAGCTCCACGTCCACCTCGAGGCGACCGCCTCGCCCGCGCTCATCCGCCGGCTGGCGGCGCGCCACGGGATGGAGGTGCCGCCCGGCACGCTCGACGGCGACACCTACGTCTGGCGCGACTTCCTCGACTTCCTCGCCGTCTTCGACCGCGCCGTGACGGTCATCCGCACGGCCGAGGACTACCGCGACGTCACGCTCGAGTACCTCGAGGCGTGCGCGGCCGAGGGCGCGATCTACGTCGAGATCACCGTCTCGCCCGACCACGCGGCCACGGCCGGCATCGCGTACGCCGACCTGCTCGACGGCGTCGCCGCCGGGATCGACGCGGCCCGGGAGCGGACCGGTGTCGAGAGCCGCATGATCGTCACCGCCGTGCGCAACTTCGGCACGGAGCGCGCCGAGGCGGTCGCCGCGACCGCCGCGGGCACGCCGCATCCGTACGTCACCGGCTTCGGCCTCGCCGGCGACGAGGCCGGCTTCCCGCCCGGCCCGTTCGCGCGCGCGTTCGAGATCGCGCACGACGCCGGCCTGGGCATCACGTGCCACGCGGGCGAGTGGGCGGGGCCCGAGTCCGTCCGCGGCGCGCTGGCGCTGCCCGTCCCCGTCACGCGGCTCGGCCACGGCGTGCGCGCGATCGAGGACCCGGCGCTCGTCGCCGAGCTCGCCGAGCGCGGCACCGTGCTCGAGGTCTGCCCGACCTCGAACGTCGTCCTCGGCGCCTACCCGAGCCTCGCCCAGCACCCCTTCGGTGCGCTCCGCGAGGCGGGGGTGCGGGTCACGCTCGGCTCGGACGACCCGCCCTACTGGGGAACGACGATCGGCGGCGAGTACGCAGTGGCACGTACCACCTGGGACCTCGGCGACGACGCGCTGCGGGCCGTGACGCGCACCGCGATCGAGGCCGCCTTCGTCGACGACGCGACGAGAACGTCGCTCTTAGCGAAAAGTCAAGACTGATCTCCGGTCCGTCCACTAGGCTGGCGGCCTCTGGAGTGGGGTGGTACACGATCTATGGAGGGTTCAGTGAACGCGAAGTTCCTGCGGCTCCTGCTCATCGCCTTGTTGGCGCTGTGCATGGGAGCCGTCGCCGCGTGCGGCGACGATGACGATTCGTCCGACTCGGGCAGCACGACCGAGGAAGCCGCATCGACGCCTGAGGCGGCGAAGATCAAGGTCGGCATGGTCACCGACATCGGTGGCCTCAACGACCGGTCGTTCAACGAGGCGGCCTACAAGGGCCTGCAGAAGGCCGAGTCCGAGCTCGGCGTCGAGATCCGCGCGCTGACGTCGAAGGCGCCGACGGACTACGTGCCGAACCTGACGACGCTTGCGCGCCAGAAGTACGACCTCATCATCGCGGTCGGCTTCCTGATGGCGGAGGACACGGAGAAGATCGCCAACCAGTTCCCTGATACGAAGTTCGCGATCATCGACTCCTCGCAGCAGGCGATGAAGTCCCAGCCCAAGAACCTCGAGGGCCTCCTGTTCAAGGAGAACGAGGCGGGCTACCTCGTCGGCAACATGGCCGGCCTGTACACGAAGGACAAGGGCGGCGACCAGGTCGTCTCCACGGTCGGCGGCCTGAAGATCCCGCCGGTGGACGCGTACATCGCCGGGTTCCAGAAGGGCGCGCGCGACGCGAACCCGAAGATCGACACGCTGAACGGCTACTCGGAGGACTTCGTCGACCAGGCGAAGTGCAAGGAGATCGCGCTCAACCAGATCGCGGAGGGCTCGCAGGTCGTCTTCCAGGTGGCCGGCGGCTGCGGCCTCGGCGCGCT
This sequence comes from Solirubrobacteraceae bacterium, assembly GCA_040510855.1. Taxonomy (GTDB): domain Bacteria; phylum Actinomycetota; class Thermoleophilia; order Solirubrobacterales; family Solirubrobacteraceae; genus DASQMT01. The sequence goes on along the minus strand of JBEVIG010000214.1, from coordinate 5,212 downwards.
CGACGCGGCCAAGGAGAAGGGCGTCCAGGGCATCGGCGTCGACTCCGACCAGGGCTACCTGGGCGACCAGGTCATGACCTCGGCGCTCAAGAAGATCGACGAGGCCGTGTTCACGACGGTCCAGGAGGTCCAGGAGGACGCCTTCAAGGCCGGCACCGACACGGTGTTCGACGTGGCCTCCGGCGGCGTCGGCTACGGCGAGGTCAACGCCGAGGGCGAGAAGTACGTCGACCAGGTCGACGAGGTCCAGGCCAAGATCGAGTCGGGCGAGATCACGGACATCCCGGCCGAGGTCAAGTAGGGTCGCACCCCTGACCGAGCAGAGCACCCCGCTCGCCCTCGAGCTGAAGGGCGTCACCAAGCGCTTCGGCGCGCTCACCGCGAACGACGGCATCGACCTCGATGTCCGTCGCGGTGAGGTGCACGCCCTCCTCGGGGAGAACGGCGCGGGGAAGTCCACGCTCATGAACGTCCTCTACGGGCTCCACCATCCCGACGAGGGCCAGATGTTCCTCCGCGGCGAGCCGGTGCACATCGGCTCGCCGCGCGAGGCGATCGGGCTGAAGATCGGCATGGTGCACCAGCACTTCATGCTGATCCCGGTCATGACGGTCGCCGAGAACGTCGTCCTCGCGTCGGAGCCGACGAAGGGGGCGATGCTGGACCGCAACGCCGCCGAGGAGCGGGTCCGCGAGCTCTCGCAGCGCTTCGGGCTCCGCGTCGACCCGCGCGCCTACGTGGAGGACATCGGCGTCGGCCAGCAGCAGCGCGTGGAGATCCTCCGCGTGCTGCACCGGGGCGCCGAGGTGCTCATCCTCGACGAGCCGACGGCCGTCCTCACCGCGCAGGAGATCGCGGACCTGTTCGGCGTGCTCAGGGCGCTGACCGCCGAGGGCGTGTCGGTCATCTTCATCACGCACAAGCTCAAGGAGGTCCTGGAGATCGCCGACCGCGTCACCGTCCTGCGGCGCGGCAAGAAGATCGACACGGTCTCCACCGAGGGCGCCACGGAGGCGAGCCTCGCGAAGCTGATGGTCGGGCGCGACGTCCTGTTCCGCCTCGACAAGGCGCAGGCGAAGCCCGGCGAGCCGCTGCTCGACGTCCGCGGGCTCGAGGCGCTCGACGACCGCGACCTGCCGGCGCTGCGCGGGCTGGACCTGCAGGTCCGCGCCGGGGAGATCGTCGGCCTGGCCGGCGTCGACGGCAACGGCCAGTCGGAGCTCGTCGAGTGCATCGCCGGCCTGCGCACGCCGACCGGCGGGCACATCGAGGTGGGCGGCGTCGACATCACGGGCGCCGGCGTGCGCGACGCGCTCGCCGCGGGCGTCGGCCACATCGCCGAGGACCGCCACCGTCGCGGGCTCATCCTCGACTTCACGCTCGCCGAGAACCTCGCGCTGCGCGAGTACAAGCGCGAGAGCCGCTGGGGCCTGCTCTCGCCGAAGCAGATGCGCAGGATGGCCGCGCCGCTGCTCGAGCAGTACGACGTGCGCGGCGGCACGCCGGACACGCCCGCCGGGTCGCTGTCCGGCGGCAACCAGCAGAAGTGCGTGATCGCCCGCGAGCTCGCGGAGGAGCCGCAGGTCACGATCGCCGCCCAGCCCACGCGCGGCCTCGACGTCGGCGCGATCGAGTTCGTCCACCGGCGGCTCATCGAGCAGCGCGACGCCGGCCGCGGCGTGCTGCTCGTCTCGCTCGAGCTGGAGGAGATCCGCTCGCTGGCCGATCGCATCCTCGTCATCTACGAGGGCCGGGTCGTCGGCGAGTTCCCGCCCGACACGACCGAGGAGGAGCTCGGCGTGTACATGACCGGCGGCGGCGCGAAGGCCGGCGCGGCGTGAGCGACGCCGGCCTCGGCGGGCCCGGATCCGGAGAGGGCCCCGCCACCCTCACCGTCGCGAACCGTCTCTCGGGCTACATCCGCGGCGGCGGCGTCCTGATCCCGATCGTCACCGCGCTGATCGCCTTCTTCATCGGCGGCATCGTGATCGCCCTGGCGGGCGCGAACCCGATCGACACCTACCGCGCGATCTTCGAGGGCTCCGGCCTGAACTGGCTGCTGCCCTGGGTGTCGGGCGAGGACCGGACCCTGGCGGCGCTGAACCTGCAGCAGACGCTGATCCTGACGGCGCCGCTGATCCTCACGGGCCTCGCCGTGGCCTTCGCCTTCCGCGCGGGCCTCTTCAACATCGGCGGCAACGGCCAGTACCTGATCGGCAGCTACGGCGCGGTCTACGCCGCCTCGTCGTTCGAGGGGATGCCGGGCTGGCTGCACATCATCGTCGCGATGGTCGCCGGCGCGGTGGTCGGCGCGCTGTGGGGCGGCATCGCCGGGTTCCTCAAGGCGGCCACGGGCGCCAACGAGGTGATCTCGACGATCATGCTCAACTACACCGCGCTCTACATGGGCCTGTACTTCTTCGGGACCAACGGGCCGCTGCATTCGTCGGATCCCGCGAACGCGTCGATCCCGGTCTCCAACGACATCCTCGCCGACACGCACCTGCCGGTCTTCTGGGGCGACCCGGAGCTCCAGGGCCTCCACATCGGCATCTTCATCGCGGTCGGCGTCACGGCGCTCTTCTGGGTCCTGCTGAACCGGTCCACGACCGGGTACGAGGTGCGCGCGGTCGGCTTCAACCCGGACGCGGCCGAGTACGGCGGCATCAGCGCAGGCCGCAACTACGTCAAGGTCATGCTCATCTGCGGCGCGTTCGCGGGCCTCGCGGGCGCGATCGACGTGCTCGGCTGGCAGTACCGCATCGCCACGATCGACGTCCAGGTCAGCCTGATCGGCTTCACCGGCATCGCCGTCGCGCTGCTCGGCCGCAACACGGCGGTCGGCACGGCGATCGCCGCACTGCTCTTCGCGGCGCTGCAGAACGGCACGTCGGTGCGCAACCTCGACCCGACGGTCTTCGAGCCCGAGCTGGCGACCAACCTCGCCACCGTCATCCAGGGCCTGATCGTCCTGTTCGTCTCGGCGCCGGTGCTCGTCACGATGTTCTCGCCGGCCCGGCTGCGGCGGCGGCGGGCCAGGCGCGCCAGGGGCGCGGAGGCCTCGTCGTGACCGCGGCCACCTCGCCGGAGGTCACGACGGGCGGCGACGGCGGCGGGTCGCGGCTGAAGGAGCGTCTCGCGCGCGTCTCGCGCGCGGCCTGGATGGGCTGGGGCGGCGTCGCGCTCGCCCTGCTCGGCTTCTACGTCGTGTTGCCGCCGATCATGGTGCGCACGCTCTGGCTGCCGCTGGTGCTCACGCTCGCGGGCGCCGCCCTCGGCGTGATCGCCGTGCGCGGCGGCGAGCGGCGGATCGGCGGCGGGGCGATCATCACGGCCGCGCTGTGCCTCCTCGGCGCGTACGGCGCGGTCTCGTCGGGCACCGACAGCCTCGAGCGCGTCGTCGTCTGGTCCGCGCTGCTCGCGGCGGCGCTCCGCTACGCCACGCCGCTCACCTTCGCGGCGCTCGGCGGCGTGACGTCGGAGCGCGCCGGCGTGGTCAACATCGGCCTCGAGGGCATGATGCTCACCGGCGCGTTCTTCGGCGCGTGGGGCGCGGACGTGACCTCGAGCTGGCTCGGCGGCGTCGTCATCGGCCTGCTGGCGGGCGGGCTGCTCGGCCTCGTGCACGCGGTCTTCGCGGTCACGCTGCGCGCCGACCAGATCGTCGCGGGCACGGCGATCAACTTCCTCGCGCTCGGCATCACCGGGTTCCTGTTCGTGAAGATCTACGGCACGCAGGGCACGCCCGACGACCTGCCGCAGATCCCCGACGTCAGCCTGCCGATCGAGTGGATCCCGTTCGTGGGCGACGCGCTCGCGCACCTGAACCTGCTGATCTGGGTCGGGCTGATCGCCGCGGCGCTGCTCTCGATCTTCCTGTTCCGGACGCGCGGCGGCCTGCGCATGCGCTCCGTGGGCGAGAACCCGCTCGCCGCGGACACGGCCGGCATCTCGCCGATCCGCGTCCGCTACTGGGCCGTCATCGCCTCGGGCGCCTTCGCGGCGCTCGGCGGCGTGTTCCTCTCGATCGGCTTCGTCCATTCGTTCAACCAGAACATGACCGTCGGCAAGGGCTTCATCGGCCTCGCCGTGGTCATCGTCGGCAAGTGGAAGCCCGGCGGCGCCGTGGCCGCGGCGCTGCTCTTCGGCTTCTCGAGCGCGCTCGCGCAGCGGCTCGCCGTGACCTCGCCGAGCATCGCGACGCTGCTCCAGGCGCTGCCCTACGTGATCACGCTGATCGCGGTCGCCGGCCTCGTCGGGCGGTCGCGCCCGCCGGCCGCCGACGGCATCCCGTACGAGCGCTAGTAGGCTCGCCGCGGATGGCCGTACCAAGACTCAGAGTCCCCGGATCCCAGCCCGCCAACGTCCCGCTCCAGCGCGCGGCGCAGCAGGTCTCCGACGAGGTCGAGCTCTACCACCGCACGTACACGACGCTGCTCCGCTCCAGTGGCGAGACGCTGCTGCGCGTGCTCGAGCCCTCGCACCGGTCGATGAGCTCCAGCCTGCACTCGCTCGCCGGGTCGGAGGAGCTCGACCTCGGCGCGTTCCTGTACTCGATCCGGCGCCTGCCCGACGAGGTGGCCGGCGGGCGCGTGATCGTGATGGGGCAGGAGGCGGAGGTCTTCGCCCGCCACGGCATCGGCCCGCTCGACGACTGGACGCCGCTCGAGGCGCCCGCCCGGCGGCGCCGCTGGTACGACGACGGCAACGGCACGATGGCCGTCCTGCTCGCCTCGGCGTCCGACCTCGACGACGTGATCCCGACGCTCGTCGCCTACCAGATCGAGTGGAACAAGCTCCGGCTGCGGATGCGCGGCGCGCCCGTCGCCCCCGGCGCCGGGCCCGCCGACTACGCGGCCGCGCTCGGTGGGGTGGAGGACGACTGGATCCAGCTCATGGAGGCGTGGGGCGAGGCCTTCGAGCCGCGCCTGGAGCGGATCGCGGCCGAGCGGCTGAACCTCCGCGTGCGGATGCTGGGCGGCTCGTCGGTCGGCTACGCGCGGATGACGCGCCACTGGTGGGCGCCCGTGCGCGCGACGATGGCCGAGCAGGGACTCGTGGACCGCCCGATGTACTTCGTCTCCTCGAACCCGCACTCGATGGTCAACCTGCTCTCCGGCACGGCCCGCCGGCGCGAGCAGGAGGTGACGGACTGGGTGGAGCGCGACGGCCCCGCCGACCTGCGCGAGGAGCTGGCCGCGTTCCGCGACGG
>JBEVIG010000213.1:0-6263 GCA_040510855.1 Solirubrobacteraceae bacterium | reverse complement strand
CGGCGGGGGCACGCCGCGCGACACGGGCGCGTTCGTCACGCCGACCGTCCTCACCGGCGTCGGGCAGACCGACGAGATCGTGCAGAAGGAGGTCTTCGGCCCGGTCGTGACGGTCCAGCGGTTCGAGTCCGACGAGCAGGCCATCGCGTGGGCCAACGACGTCCCGTTCGGCCTCGCGGCCTCGGTCTGGACGCGCGACGTCGGCCGCGCGTTCAACGCCGCCCGGCTGCTCGAGTTCGGCTGCGTCTGGATCAACGAGCACCTGCCGTTCGTGTCCGAGATGCCGCACGGCGGCTTCAAGGAGTCGGGCTACGGCAAGGACATGTCCGTCTACTCGCTCGAGGACTACACGCAGATCAAGCATGTGATGGCGAAGCTCACGTGAGCGAGGCCGCCACCGTCCCGTACTGGCTCGACCGCGCCGGCGCCCCGGCGCGGCGGCCGCCGCTGGCCGGGCCGGTGGACGCCGCCCGCCGCGTGGTCGGCGGCGGGCTCACGGGCCTGTGGACGGCGCTGCAGGCCGCGGAGGAGGGGAAGTCGGTCGTCCTGCTCGAGGGCGAGCGGCTCGCGTTCGGCGCCTCCGGGCGCAACGGCGGCTTCTGCGACGCCTCGCTCACGCACGGCCTCGGCAACGGGCTCCAGCGCTGGCCCGGCGAGCTCGAGAGGCTCGAGCGGCTGGGGCGGGAGAACCTCGACGCGATCGAGGCGACGATCCGCGCGCACGGGATCGACTGCGGGTGGGAGCCGACGGGGACGATCGCTGTCGCAACCGCCGAGCACCAGCTCCCGTGGCTGGAGGAGGAGGCCGAGGCGATGCGCCGCTTCGGCTGGGAGGCCGAGCTGCTCGACCGGGAGGGCGTGCGGGCGAGGGTGAACTCGCCCACGTACATCGGCGGCCTGCGCTCGCCCGGCGGCTGCGCGCTCGTCGATCCCGCGCGCCTGTGCTGGGGGCTGGCGACCGCGGCCGAGTCGGCCGGCGCGGTCATCCACGAGAGCACGACGGTCAGCTCGCTCGCCGCCGAGGGCGAGGGCGTCCGCGCGATCTGCCCGGGCGGCGCCGTCCGCGCGCGGCGCGTGCTCCTGGCCACGGCCGCGTTCCCGCCGCTCGTGCGCGCGATCCGCCGCTACGTCGTCCCCGTCTACGACTACGTGCTGGTCACGGAGCCGCTCACGGAGGCCCAGCGCGACGCGATCGGGTGGCGCGGGCGCGAGGGGCTCTCCGACGTCACGAACCAGTTCCACTACTACCGCCAGACCGACGACCACCGGATCCTGTGGGGCGGCTACGACGCCGTCTACGACTTCGGCGGCCGCGTCACGCCCGAGCGCGACGGGCGGCCCGCGACGTTCTCGCTCCTCGAGGAGCACTTCCGCGCGACGTTCCCGCAGCTCGGCGCGATCGGCTTCTCGCACCGCTGGGGCGGCGCGATCGACACGTGCAGCCGGTTCAGCGCGCTGTGGGGGAAGGCGCTCGGCGGGCGCGCGGTGTACGTCGTCGGCTTCACCGGACTGGGCGTGGGCGCGTCGCGGTTCGGCGCCCGCGTGGGGCTCGACCTGCTCGACGGGCTCGACACGGAGCGCACGCGGCTGGAGATGGTCCGCAAGCGGCCGATCCCGTTCCCGCCCGAGCCCGTGCGCTGGGCGGGCATCACGCTCACCCGCCGCGCGCTGGCGCGGGCCGACCGCCGCGAGGGCCGCCGCGGCCCGTGGCTCCGGACGCTCGATCGCCTCGGGCTCGGCTTCGATTCCTGACAGGTAGGGTGCGGCGCCTCATGAGTGCCCAGATCATCGACGGGAAGTCGATCGCCGAGCAGGTCCGCAAGGAGGTCGCCGACGACGTCGCCGCCTGGGTGGCGGAGGGCCACGAGCCGCCCGGCCTGGCGACCGTCCTCGTGGGGGAGGACCCGGCCTCCGCCGTCTACGTCGGCGGGAAGCAGAAGGCCACGAAGGAGGTCGGGATGCGCGGCTTCGACCACCGCCTCGCGGCCGACGCCCCGCAGGCCGACGTCGAGGCGCTGCTCGCCGAGCTCAACGCCGACCCGGCCGTGTCCGGGATCCTGCTGCAGCTGCCGACGCCCGGCCACATCGACGGCAACGGCCTGACGTGGATGATCGACCCGGCGAAGGACGTCGACGGCCTCACGCCGGTCTCCGCCGGGCTGCTCGCCAAGGGCCGCCCCGGGCTGCGGCCGTGCACGCCGGCGGGCTGCATGGAGCTGCTCGACCGCCACGGCGTCGCGCTCGAGGGGGCGGAGGCGGTCGTGATCGGCCGCTCCGACCTCGTCGGCAAGCCGGTCGCGCAGATGCTGCTGGCGCGCAACGCGACCGTGACCGTCTGCCACTCCCGCACCCGCGACCTGCCCGGCGTGTGCCGCCGCGCGGACGTGCTCGTCGCTGCCGTCGGCCGGCCGCGCATGGTCCAGGGCGACTGGGTCAAGGAGGGCGCGACGGTGATCGACGTGGGCATCAACCGCGTGGACGAGGGGCTCGTCGGCGACGTCGACTTCGACGCCGCGTCGGAGCGCGCCGCGCTGATCACGCCGGTGCCGCGCGGCGTCGGGCCGATGACGATCGCGATGCTGCTGAAGAACACCCTCCAGGCCGCGAAGGCCGCGGCGCGGTGATCGGCCGGCTCCGCGTCCCCGACCTGGTGGCCGGCGCCGGCGGCTTCGCGCTGCTGGCGTCGATGTTCCTGCACTGGTACGGGCTCGCGCTCCCCGGCGGGCCCGAGGTGACGGCCTGGCAGGCGTTCTCCGTGCTCGACGTCGTGCTGGCGCTCCTCGCCCTGGTCCCGTTCGCGCTCGTCTTCACGCAGGCCACGCGCGACAGCCCGGCCCTGCCGGTGCTCTTCAGCGTGCTCACGGCGTGCGCGGGCGCGATCGCCGCGCTCCTGATCCTCTACCGGATCGCCAACCAGCCCGGCCCGAACGACGTCGTCGAGGTCGAGGCGGGCGCCTGGCTCGCGTTCCTCGCCGCGGTCGTCGTCGCCGCCGGCGGCTGGGCCTCCATGCGGGTGGAGGCGATGCCCGGCAGGCCGGAGCGGCCCGTCGAGCACATGCCCGCGCCGGCGCCGTGAGCGGATGACCGACCATGCGGTGGTCGTCGCCGGCGGCGGCCCGACGGGAATGATGCTGGCGGCCGAGCTCGCATTGGCGGGGGTCGACGTCGCGGTCGTCGAGCGACGCCCCGACCAGGCGCTCGCCGGCTCGCGCGCCGGCGGATTCCACGCCCGCACGATCGAGGTGCTCGACCAGCGCGGTGTCGCCGACCGGTTCCTCGCCGAGGGCCGGCCGGTCCAGGCCGCGACGTTCGGCACCACGGTGCTGGACATGGGCGACTTCCCGACGCGCCATCCGTACACGCTCGGGATCTGGCAGAACGCGATCGAGCGGATCATGGCCGGCTGGGTCGCCGAGCTGCCCGTGCAGATGCGGCGCGGGAGCGAGGTGACGGGCTTCGCGCAGGACGAGGCCGGGGTCGACGTCGAGCTGGCGGACGGCGGGTCGCTGCGGGCGCGCTATCTCGTGGGCTGCGACGGCGGTCGCAGCCTCATCCGCCGGGCCGCCGGCATCGGGTTCCCCGGCTGGGATGCGACCCGGAGCAGCCTGATCGCCGAGGTCGAGATGCGCGAGGAGCCGGAGCTCGGGCTGCGTCACGACGACGCGGGCGTCCACGGCCTCAGCCGGACGGAGAACGGCCGCACGGTCCGGGCCGTCGTGACGGAGCGAGAGGTCCGGGGCGGGAGCGAGCCGACGCTGCAGGACCTGAGCGAGGCGCTGGTCGCGGTGTTCGGAACCGACTTCGGGGTCCACGACCCCACGTGGATCTCCCGCTTCACCGATGCGACGCGGCAAGCCGACGCCTATCGCGCAGGGCGCGTGCTGCTCGCCGGCGACGCGGCGCACATCCACTACCCGGTGGGCGGTCAGGGCCTCAGCCTCGGCGTCCAGGACGCCGTGAACCTGGGGTGGAAGCTCGCGCGGGCGGCCGGCGGCACCGCGCCGGACCACCTCCTCGACACGTACCACGACGAGCGCCACCCGGTCACCGCGCGCACGCTCCGCCACACGATGGCGCTGACCGTGCTCCAGCGCCGCGACGAGCGCTCCCGGGCCCTGGTCGAGACGGTGTCGGAGCTCGCGGCCATGGACGAGCCCCGCAAGCGGCTCGCCGGGCTCCATTCGGGCCTGGACATCCGTTACGACCTCGGCGAGGGCCATCCGCTGCTCGGGCGGCGCATGCCCGACCTGGACCTCGAGACCGCCGGCGGCCCGCGCCGGGTCTACGAGCTGCTGCACGGCGCGAGGCCGGTGCTGCTCGACCTCGGCGGGTCCGGCGGCCTCGACGTCGCCGCGCCCTGGGCCGACCGGGTCCCCGTCGTCGCCGCGGTCCACGAGGGCGGGTGGGAGCTGCCGGTCGTCGGCGACGTGCCCGCGCCCGCCGCCGTGCTGGTCCGTCCGGACGGCTACGTCGCGTGGGTCGGAGACGGGACCGACGCGGGCCTCGCCGGCGCGCTGGGCGCCTGGTTCGGGCCGCCCGCGGGCGTTTCATAGACTGCGCGGCGATGCTGAGCCGTGACCAGGTGCTCCATGTCGCCAGGCTCGCCCGCCTCGAGCTCTCCGAGGACGAGGTCGGGCGGATGAGCGAGGAGCTGAGCAAGGTGCTCGACCACATCGAGAAGATCGGCGAGCTCGGCGACCTCGCCGGCGTCGAGCCGACCTCGCACGTGATCGAGGTGGAGAACGCGCTGCGCGCGGACGTGCCGCGCCCGAGCCTGCCCGTCGAGGTCGCGCTGGCCGGCGCGCCCGAGGAGGACCAGGGCGGGTTCCGCGTCCCGAGCCCGGGGCCGGCGCCGGCATGAGCGAGCTGCTGACCCTGACCGCCGCCCAGGCGGCGGAGCGCGTGCGCACGGGGGAGCTCGAGCCCGGCGAGCTGTGGGAGGCCTACCAGCGCCGCGCCGCCGCCGACGAGCTCAACGCCTACACCTGGGTCGCCGACGCGCCCGGCGACGTCGACCCGAGCGGCCCGCTCGGCGGCGTGCCCGTCGCGGTCAAGGACCTCTTCTGCACCAAGGGCGTGCCGAGCCAGGCGGGCTCGCGGATCCTCGAGGACTACCGCCCGCCGTACACGGCGACGAGCATCGAGAAGCTCCACGTCGCGGGCGCGCCGCTGCTCGGCAAGACCAACCAGGACGAGTTCGCGATGGGCTCCTCGACGGAGCACTCCGCGTACGGCCCGACGCTCAACCCGTGGGACACAGGGCGCGTGCCCGGCGGCTCGTCGGGCGGGAGCGCCGCCGCGGTCGCCGCGGGCAGCGCTCCGTGGGCGATCGGTACGGACACGGGCGGCTCGATCCGCCAGCCCGCCGCCCTGTGCGGCATCGTCGGCCTCAAGCCCACGTACGGCGCGGTCTCCCGCTACGGGATGATCGCCTTCGCCTCGAGCCTCGATCAGTGCGGTCCGTTCACGCGCGACGTGACCGACGCGGCGGTGCTGCTGCGCGCGCTCGCGGGCAAGGACCCGTGCGACTCCACCTCGGTCGGCCTGCCCGGCCCGGTCGAGCTGCCGCGCCGCACCGACCTGCAGGGCCTCCGGATCGGCGTGCCGGAGGAGCTCTCGGGCGACGGCGTCGAGCCCGGCGTGCTCGCCGCGTTCAACGAGACGCTCGATCGCGCGCGCGAGCTCGGCGCGACCGTCGAGCCGTGCCGGCTGCCGCACGCCCCGCACGCGCTCAGCGCCTACTACCTGATCGCCCCGGCCGAGGCCTCCTCGAACCTCGCGCGCTACGACGGCGTCCGCTACGGCTTCCGCGCCCCCGGCGTCCGCGACCTCCTGCACATGTACACGGAGACGCGCGAGCAGGGCTTCGGCGCCGAGGTCAAGCGCCGGATCATGCTCGGCACCTACGCGCTGTCCTCGGGCTACTACGACGCCTACTACGGCCGCGCGCAACAGGTGCGGACGCTGATCGCGCGCGACTTCGCGACCGCGTTCGAGCGCTTCGACCTCGTGGCGACGCCGACGGCGCCGACGGTCGCCTTCGAGCTGGGCGCCAAGACCGCGGACCCGCTGTCGATGTACCTGCAGGACTTCCTCGCGGTGCCGATGTCGCTCGCCGGCCTGCCCGGCATCTCGATCCCGTGCGGGCTCTCCGAGGGGCTGCCGGTCGGCTTCCAGCTCGCCGGCCCCGCGTTCAGCGAGAACGCGATCCTCGACGCCGCCCACGCGCTCGAGCGCTCCATCGACTTCCGCGACGCGCCCTG
>JBEVIG010000212.1:0-11454 GCA_040510855.1 Solirubrobacteraceae bacterium | reverse complement strand
CTTCGGGTAGTAGGCCCAGCCGAGGAGGCCGAGGCTCTCGTCGATGTCGGCCGTGTAGAGGTTCAGGGCCGTGTCGTCGCCGCGGTGCAGCGCGTCCTTCGCCTCGCGCTCCACCCGCGAGTGGGCCATCGCGTACCACTCGGCGTTCGTCGTGCGGTCCACGCCCGCGAGCGAGAACGAGAAGCCCGTGCCGGCGAAGTTCTGGTTCAGCACGCGCATCTGGGCCTGGATCTGCGAGTCCGGGATGTTGCCTTCGGCCGCCGTCGGGCCGCTGTTGATGACGTGGAAGTACGTCGGGATGACGACGGAGAAGCGCTTCGGCACCTTCGGCACCGAGCCCGCCGGGATCTCGATGTCGCTCGCGTCCATCACCTTCTCCGCGCGCGCGGAGCCGCGTGCGGCGGCCTGGATGCCGTCGAGGCCGCCGAGACCGGCGGAGCCGTCGGACAGGAACGCGTTGCAGCCCGCCCAGGCGGTGCTCGCGACCGCGTGCTGCGCCGAACCGGCCGCGGGCGATGCGGCGACCGCGGCCGCGAGTGCGGCAGCGGCGATGACGACCGCACGGCGGCCGTGACCTCTGTTCATAGGGAACCCCTTCCCGTGGTGTGCGCCGCGGAACCTAGCGCGCGAGCGGCGGCTGCACACCCAGCGCTTCGAACAGGGCGTCGTAGTCGTTGACGCCGCAGCCGTTCGAGCGGGTGATGGTCACGTCGACCGGCTCGCCTTCCAGCGTGCCGGTGAGATGGGCGGTCTCGGGGCCGCCGTAGAGCTCGGTGCAGGCGCGCATCGTGTCCTCCGTGCTCGCCACCACCTCGGCGATCGCCGCCGTGTCGCAGCCGTCGGCGCAGGTGAACGTCTGAGGGTCGCCGGCCTCGGTCACGTCGACCTTCAGCTCCTGCGCGGGCGCGGAGGCGGGGATCTCGCGCTCGTCGTCGCCGCACGCGGCGAGGGCGAGCGCCGCGAGGGCGGGGACGAGCAGGGCGGCGACGCGTCGCATGCCCGTACTACGCCCGAACCCGCCCGCCGTCACACCCCCGATTCCGCTTTCTTCCGAACTGTTCGGTACAAGTCGGAATCGAGCGTGTGGGCGGCCGCATCTATCGTGTTCCCCGTGGCCGAGCCGCACGACATCCTTCGCGCCCTGCGCGGCGGGCCGGCGACGCTCGACGCGCTCGCCGCCCGGCTCGGCAGCGCCGAACGCGACTCGCTGACGTGGGCGGTCGACGACGCCGTGGCGCGCGGCTGGGTGGCCTCGACGGCCGGGGCGGACTGCGGGCCCGATGGGCTCTGCGGAACGTCCGCGCCGACCGTCTTCTCGCTCACGCCGGCCGGTCGCTCGGCGCGCTGAGCACGCGCGCGACGCTCAGCCCCGCGAGCAGCACCATGCAGATCGCCGAGCCGACGCACCAGATGCAGATGGCGTCGATCCGCGCGATCTCCACGTAGGTGAGCCAGGCCGAGAAGCCGGCGCCGCCGAGCGCGAGCAGCGCCGTGGCGGTCCGGGCCGTCTCGTCGTCGCGCAGGAGCGTGACGAGGATCCCCACGTAGCCGAGCAGGCCGAGCAGCGCGACCGGGATCCCCGCGAGCTTCGCGTACGAGGAGCTCTGCACGACCTCGCAGCCGTGCGCGATCGCGCACGCGGGCGCGGCGCCCGTGTAATGCACGATCGTGAGGTAGGTCGCGATCCCCAGCCCGATCAGCGCGACGAGCGCGCTCGCGCGGCGCAGCCACGCGCCCGCGGGGACGCGCGTGTCGCGGCCGGCCGCACGCGCCCGCCGCCCCACGGCGCCCGCCGGGCGGTCGTCGGCCACCGCCTCCGTCCCCCACCTCATCGCGCGGCCTTGATCGCGGCGTTCAGGGAGGCGTCGTCGTGGCCGACGACGACGTGCGCCTTGCCGTCCTTGCCCGTGACGACGAACGACGGCGTGGAGTCGATCCCGCGCGTCTGCGCCTCGCTGTTGGCCTGGTTGAGCTGGTCGGCGGCCGCGTCGGTCTGCGCGTAGGCGAGCGCCTCGTCGGCGTTCACGCCCGCGGACTGCGCGACGCTGCGGAGGAAGTCGTCGGTGGCGTAGCCCGAGTTCTCCTGGCCCTGGGCCGCGTAGAAGGCGGCGAGGAAGGGCCACAGCCTGCCCTGCTCACGGGCGCCGGCGGCGACCTGGGCGGCGCGGACGGAGTCCGGCCCGATGAACTGCAGCGCACGGGCGTCGAGCTTCACCTCGCCCGTCTTGACCTGGTTCTGGATCAGCTGCGGGAGCGTCGTCCGCGATGTCTCCGCGCAGATCGGGCACTGGAGGTCGACGAACTCCGTGATGGTCACCGGCGCGCTCGGATCACCGAGCACGCCGTTCTTCTCGGGGATGCCGGTGAAGAGCGCGTTGGTCGGCGCGCCCCCACCGGCGGCGGGCGTGGCAGGAGCGGGCGACGAGCCGCCCGAGGACGAGACGACGGCGGCGATGACGACGGCCGCGACGGCGACGGCCGCGACGAGGGCGAGGCGGCGGGCGCGCGTGGCGCGCGGCTGCTGATGGCTTGCGACGGACATGGCGGGGCGTTCCTCCGATCGAAAGGGGTGTGTGGTCGCGCGGGAGGGGACAGGGGTCGGACCCCTGTCCCCTCGGCGCGTGGCGTGCCGGCGCGAGGCCGGCGGCGACGCGGGGCCGCCAGGGGAGCGGCGGGCGTCGCGGTGATCGGGTTACGCGGAGGGCGGCGCGCGGCCCTGGGCGGACAGCGCGTCGAAGAGCCGGCGGCGGACCGCAGGCGTGGCCGGCCGGCCATCGGCCATGACCGGGATGAGGGCGATGCGCGGCGCCGAGGGCTGCCACTCGCGCACGAGCGCGGCGGCCTCCGGGGCCAGCCGCAAGGTCGCGGCGACGAGACCGCCTGCGGCGACGCAGAAGAGCGCGAGCTCTGTCCAGCCGCCGCCCAGCAGGGCGGGATCGGCCATTGCGCCGGCAAGGAGCGCCTGCCCGCCGCAGATCGCGGCGATCGCCACGGCGCCGACGAGCCAGAGCCTCAGGAAGCCTGCCCCGCGCGCGGCGAGACGGGCGACTCCGACTGCGACGAGCACGCCGAGGACGACGAGCAGGGCCACACCGCCGACGCCGAGCGAGCCCTCGCTCGCGGCCTCGAAGCAGCTCGCCCCGCCGCCAGGCCCACAGGCGAGCGACGCCCGCGCGAAATCGCCGCCGGCCGCGAGGAGCGGCACCAGCAGGAGCGCGCGGAAGAGGAGGGGGAGGCGCGTCATCGGTGATGGAATTCGACCACCGCGACCTGAAGCGGGCTTAAGACGGCCGCATGTCGTACGCGGCCGGGAATCGCTCAAGCCCTGGGCCGGCGGCGTCGGAGGCGGCGGGGCGGGTACGGGGTCGGCATGCGCCTCTACCCAGCCGCGCCGCGACCGCTGCGCGCGACGCTCGCCGCCGACGTGCTCGCCCTCGTCCTGCTCGCCGCCTTCGCCGTGCTCGCCGTGCAGGTCCACGACGGCGTGAACGAGCTCGCGCAGATCGGGCAGGGCGTCGAGGAGGCCGGCGGCTCGATCCGGAACGCGTTCGAGACCGCCGCGAACGGCGTCGACGGGCTGCCACTCGTGGGCGGCGACCTGGCCGGCGTCCTGCGCTCCGCGGGCGAGAGCACGGCGGGCCGCGCGATCGCCGCCGGCCGCGAGGGGCAGGAGGGCGTGCACGACCTGGCGGCGCTGCTCGGCTGGACGACGTTCGCGATCCCCGCGCTGCTCCTCGCCGCGGGGTACCTCCCCCGCCGCGTCCGCCAGGTCCGTCGCCTCACCGCCGCGGCGCGGGCGCTCGACGCGACCACGGTCGCGGAGCACGCCGAGCTGCTCGCCCGCCGCGCCGCGCTCTCGCTCCCCTACGCCGACCTGCTCCGCCATACGCGCGACCCCTTCGGCGATCTCCAGCGCGGCCACTACGCGCCGCTCGTGTCCGCCGCGCTGGAGGAAGCGGGCGTCCGCACGCCGCGAGCGCGGTAGCGTTAGAAGACCATGTCGGAGCAGTTCGCGACCATCGGCGAGGAACTCGAGATCTGCTTCGAGACGTTCGGGGACCCGTCGGACCCGGCGATGCTGCTGGTCATGGGCCTCGGCACGCAGATGCTCGGCTGGCCCGACGCGTTCTGCGAGCTGCTCGCGGCCCACGGGTACTTCGTCATCCGCTACGACAACCGCGACGTCGGCCGCTCGACGCACTTCCGCGAGCACCGTCCGCCGACCGTCAAGCAGCTGCTGATGCGCGATCGCACGTGCGCGCCGTACTCGCTCGCCGACATGGCCGACGACGGCATCGGCGTGCTCGACCATCTCGCGATCGACAGGGCGCACGTCGTCGGCGTCTCGATGGGCGGGATGATCGCCCAGACCATGGCGGCCCGCCATCCGGACCGGGTGGCGAGCCTGGCGTCGCTGATGTCGAACACCGGCCACCGCTGGCGCGGCATGCCGGGCCTGCGCGCCTACCCGATCTTCCTGCGCAAGCCGGTCGCCGACAAGGCGGCCGCCATCGACTCGGTGATCGCCACCTTCAAGCTGATCGGCTCGCCGGACTTCCCGTTCGACGAGGACGAGCTGCGCGCGGTCGCCGAGCGGGCCTACGCGCGCGGGTACGACCCGTCCGGCACCGGCCGCCAGCTCGCCGCGATCATCGCCGCGGGCGACCGCACGGCCGAGGTCGCCACCATCACCGCCCCCACGCTCGTGATCCACGGGACGCGCGACGTCATGGTCACGCCGTCCGGCGGGAAGGCGACCGCGCGTGCGATCAAGGGCGCCCAGCTCGTGCTGATCGAGGGCATGGGTCACGACCTCCCGCGCGACCTCTGGGACCGGATCGTCGGCCTCGTGGCGGGCAACACCGCCCGCGCGCAGACCCAGCGCGCGGCGGCGTGAGCACGACGGTCGCGCGCGCCGGCGCGGAGGCCCTCGACCGCCTCCGCGACCTCTGGCTCGTCCTCCATCACCACCACCAGGAGGTCGGCGGGCCCGCGCTCGGGCCCTACGTCGACGACGACGCCTCGTGGACCGCCCGCCGAGCGCTCTACGACGGCTTCTTCCGCCAGGGCGGCTTCGCCGTCCTCGCGGAGCGCGACGGGGCGCTGCTCGGCTACGCGATGGTGGCGATCACGCCCGTCGAGGAGACGCTGATGCCCGACACGTGGCGGACGGGCGACCGGATCGCCGAGGTCGAGACGCTTGTCCTGCACCCCGAGGCCCGCGGCGAGGGCGTCGGCACCGCGCTGCTCGACAAGGTCGACGAGGAGCTCGCGACCGAGGGGATCGACGACGTCATGATCGGCGCGATCGTCACCAACGCCGACGCGATCCGCCTCTACGAGCGCCGCGGCTTCCGCCCGGCCTGGCTCTACCTGTTGAAGCTCGGCGGCCGCGAGCCGCGCCGATCCTGACGGGTAGGCTGCCCGCCCATGCCGCCCGCCGACCTCGTGATCCTCGGCGCCGCCGTCCGCACGCTGGACCCCGCGCGCCCTCGTGCCACCGCCGTCGCCGTGCGCGACGGACTGATCGCCGCGGTCGGCGACGACGCGGAGGTACGCGAGCACGCCGGCGCGGGCACGGAGCTCGTCGACGGCGCGGGCATCGCGCTCGTCCCGGGCCTCGTCGACGCCCACATCCACCCGTTCCACGGCACGGACGGCACCCGCGGCGCCGACCTGCAGGGCCTCGAGACCGTCGACGAGGTCCGCGGCGCGCTCAAGGCCGAGCGCGCCCGCTGCGCGCCCGGCGAGTGGGTGCTCGGCTGGGGCCTCCCCTACGACGCCTTCCCGCCCGGCGGGATCGGCGCGGACGCGATCGCCGGCGCGGTCGGCGACGCGCCGGCGTTCCTCACGTTCTTCGACTACCACTCGGCGCTGGTCAACGAGCCCGCGCTGGCGCTCGCCGGGATCGACGGCGCGCGGGAGTTCGAGGCCGGCGGCGCGATCGTCGTCGACGATGCGGGCGCCCCGACGGGCGAGCTGCACGAGCGGCCCGCGATGGACCTCGTCGGCGACCTCGTCCCGGAGCGCACGCCGGCCCAGCGGCTCGACGCCTACGTCGAGACCCTCCGGCGGCTGAACGCCTTCGGCCTCACCGGCGGGCACGTGATGATCGGCGACCCGGGCCTGTTCGACCGGATCGACGAGCTCGAGGCCCGCGGCGACCTCACGGTGCGCTGCGTCGTCCCGCTGCTCCAGGAGCCGGGCGTGACCGACGAGGAGATCGAGCTGCAGCTCGCGCTGCGCGACCGCGGCGGCCGCCGCTGGCGCGCCGGCGCGGCGAAGTTCTTCATCGACGGCGTGATCGACTCGGGCACGGCCTGGCTGTTCGAGCCCGGCCCGGGCGGCGAGGGCATGCACCCGTACTGGCCCGATCCCGATCGCTACGCGGAGGTCGTCGCCCGCTTCGCGCGCGCCGGCTTCCAGTGCGCGACGCACGCGATCGGCGACCGCGCCGTCGCCGCGGCGCTCGACGCGTACAAGGCCGCGGGCCGCCACGGCAACGCCCCGCACCGGATCGAGCATCTCGAGACGCTGCGCGACACGGAGCTCGCCCGCCTCGCCGCCGAGGGCGTCGCCGCCTCGATGCAGCCGCTCCACGCGGAGGGCCAGGACGAGCCGGGCCCGTTCAACTGGCGCGACCGGCTGCAGCCCGAGCAGGTCGCGAACGGCTTCCGCTGGGGCGACATCCAGCGCTCCGGCGCGATCCTCGCCTTCGGCTCGGACTGGCCCGTGGTGAGCGCGGACCCGCGCCTCGGCCTCGCCTGGGCGCGCCTGCGCCGCGAGCCCGGCCACCCGGAGCGCACGCCGTTCCTGCCCGAGCAGGCCGTGAGCGCCGAGGTGGCGCTCGCCGGCTACACCACCGAGGCCGCGCGGGTCGTCGGCGAGGACCATCTCGGCGGCCGGATCGCGCCCGGGATGCGCGCGGATCTCACCGGCCTGGGGGCCGATCCGGTCGATTGCCCCGCGGACGAGCTGCCCGACGTGCCGACACGGTTGACGGTCGTCGACGGCGAGATCGTCTTCCGGTCGGAGTGACTCCGGCCCGGCGCCGTCTCGTCCTGCTGATCGCGGCGGCGCTGCTGGCGTTCGTCGTGGGCATCGTGGTCGGCGCGGGCGGCGGCGGCGACGAGAAGCCCGCGGCGCGCGAGCCGGGCACGCGGACCGCCGGCGGCAACACGATCGTCCCGCCGGCGGCCGAGCAGGAGCCCGAGGAGCCCGTCGACCGCCTGAGCCTGCGCCAGCAGGTCGGCCAGGTCGTGATCCTGCGCTTCGCCGGCCTGGAGGCGCCCGGCTACGTGCTGGACGCGCTCTCCGAGCGGCGCGCCGCCGGCGTGATCCTCTTCCGCGACAACGTCGAGTCGGGGGAGCAGCTGCGCGCGCTCACGGCGAGCCTGCGCGAGGCGGGTGGCGACGACACGCTCGTGATGGTCGACCAGGAGGGCGGCGACATCCGGATCCTGCCGTGGGCGCCGCCGCTCGCGTCCGCGCCCGCGCAGCAGTCCGCGGGCACCGTGCGCAGCGACGCCCGCGCCGCGGCGCGCGAGCTGCGCAGGAACGGCGTCAACGTCACGCTCGCGCCCGTGGGCGACGTGCCCACGGTCGACGGCGCCGCGCTCGCGGGCCGCGCCTTCTCCGAGGACCCGGCGACCGCGTCGCAGGCGATGGCCGAGTCCGTCCGCGGCTGGAAGTCCGGCGGCGTGATGACCACCGCCAAGCACTTCCCGGGCCTCGGCGGCGCGACCGTCAACACGGACGACGGCCCGTCGACGATCGAGCGCACGCGCGAGGAGCTCGACGCCGTCGACCTGCCGCCGTTCGCCGCCGCCATCGAGGCGGGCGTCCCGCTCGTGATGATCGGCCACGCGCGCTACCCGGCGCTCGACCCGGACGACATCGCGTCGCAGTCGGAGCCGATCCTGCGCGACCTCCTGCGCCGCGACATGGGCTTCGAAGGGGTCGTCGTCACCGACTCGATGGAGGCCGCCGCCTCGCTCGCCACGGGCGACATCACGACGATCTCCGAACGCGCGCTGCGGGCGGGCGCCGACCTCCTCCTGCTCACCGGCCAGGGGTCGTTCGCCCCGGTCTCGGAGCACCTGCTCGAGGCCGCGCGGGAGTCCACCGGGCTGCGCCTGCGCGTGCGCGAGTCCGCGGCCCGCGTGCTGGCGCTCAAGGCGACCAGCGATACTCCCGCGCCATGACGCCGAACATCGGGGTGAGCTGCAACATCGAGGACGTGAAGTACGGCGGCCTGTGGATGGAGCGGGTGGCCATGGTGCCGCTGACCTACGTGCGCGCCGTCGCCCGTGCGGGCGGGCGGCCGCTGCTGCTGGCGCCGACGCCGGCGGACCTCGCCGATCCCGACGCGCTGCTCGACCTCCTCGACGGCGTGCTGATCACCGGCGGCGCGGACCTCGCGGCCCAGACGTACGGCGCGGACGCCCATCCCGAGACCGTGGGGACCGACACCGAGCGCGACGCCTTCGAGATCGCCCTCGTCCGCGCGGCGAGCGAGCGGGACCTCCCCTGCCTGGGCATCTGCCGCGGCATGCAGATCGTCAACGTGGCGCACGGCGGCACGCTCGAGCAGCACCTGCCCGACCGGCTGGAGCACGACATCCACCGCGGCGCGGACGGCGACTTCGCCGACCACGAGGTCGAGGTCGAGCCGCGCAGCCTGGCCGCGGTCGCGGCGGGCGACACCCGGATCGCGGTGCGCTCGTACCACCACCAGGGCGTGGAGCGCGTGGGCGAGGGCCTCGTCGTCACCGCCCGCGCGGAGGGCGACGCGACCGTGGAGGGGATCGAGGACCCGACGCGCCGCTTCATGCTCGGCGTCCTCTGGCATCCCGAGGAGGACGAGACCGACCGGCTGATCGGCGCGTTCGTGCAGGAGTGCCGGGCGCGGGCCGCCGCGGAGGCCTAGGCACGCCGACGGCGGCCCCGCGGGGAGGGACCGCCGTCGTGCCGCGGACGGGCGTCCGGCTCAGCCGGTGAAGCGCGGGGCGACCGGCCCCTGCGCGCAGCGGCGGAACGTGAGCGGCAGCCTGCGGGTTTTCGTCCCGCTCGCGTCCGTGAACGTCACGCGCGCGACCAGCTTGTGGCGCCCGAAGCCGTACCGGTTCGGCTGCACGCGGACGCTGTAGGTGGCGCGCTTGCCCTTGATCCGCTTGAGGACGCGGCCATCGAGCGTGAAGGTCACCGACGTGATCTCGCGGCCCGAGACGCGGGCGCGGAACGCCTGGCGGAGGCAGCCGCTCGGTCCGAGCAGGCGGGCGCGGCCGGAGCGCGTCGCCGCGGGCAGCACCTCGCCGTCGGGGGCCTCGCCGGCCACGGGCGGCTTGCCGGCCGGCGGGGTGTCCACCGGGGGCTCGTCGACCGGAGGCTCCTCGCCGGGCGGCGGCACCGTGAACGTGTGCGGGTCGTCGTCGCAGACGGTGGCCGGGCGGATGTCGGGCGCGGAGAAGGTCCCGCAGACCTCGGCGAGGTTGTCGACCTGCGCGGGCCCGGCCGGCGCGGTCACCGTGCACGTGTAGTGCCACGCGTCGCCCGGGTCGAACGTCGCGTCCTCCAGACCGGGCGCCACGCGCTCCAGCGTGTCCGTGCACTTCGGGTCGCTCAGCCCGACGTCGCCGAGCGCGACGGTGCCCGTGTTGGTGGCGGTGAAGGAGTAGGTGTACGCCGAGCCCGCGGCGGCGGTCGCCGCGCCGGTCTTGTCGAGGAGGATCGCCGGCTTCGGGATCTCCGTCGTGTGCGTGTCGTCGTCGCAGACCTCCGGGTCGGGCCCGTCGGGGTTCGCCCACCCGGCGCACGCGGTGCCGACGTTGACGAGCTCGTCGCCCATCGCCTCGGTGATCGTGGTCGTGCAGGTGTAGGTCCAGACGTCGCCGGGGTCGAACGAGCTCTGCCCGTCCGGCACCTTGGAGACCGGCGCGCACTTGTCGTCGCCGACCTCGGGGCTCGAGAGCTTCACGTTGCCCGTGTTTCGCACCGTGTAGGTGAAGGTCGCCCGGTCGCCGACGTACGCGGTCGCGGGGCCCTGCTTGTCGATCGCGATGCCGGGGTCGGCGCAGACGCCGGTCTTCGCGCTCTTGGCCGGCTCGTCGTGCCACGTCGTGCCCTCGCGCCACTTGAACTTCGAGACGACGGTCGAGGCCGCCCCCGGGGTGCCGGGCACGGAGCCCGCGAGCGTGCCGTTGTCGCCGCTCCACGTGACCTGGTCCGCCGGCGGGACCGAGCGCGCCGTGGCGCCGTCGACCTTGACGCTGCCGGTGATGCTCGTCTTCGCGTTCGCGGCGCTGAAGCCGACGAACTGCACGCGGTACTTCACGACGGGGGCCGACCCCTCCACGACGCAGCTCGCCGTGAGGGTGGTGTGGTGCGCCTGCGCGGCCGCGGGCACGGCCAGCGGCAGCAGCAGGAGGCAGGCCGCGGCGAGCCGCGTCCGGCGTGGTCTGCGCATGTGGTGCTCCTTGGGTCTCCCGCGTCCCCGGCGCGCATTCCCCCTGCCGCCGCGATCGCGATCTCTCGATTTCCGGACCAGGGTCCAGGGGCTCGCGGAACTTGTCGATACGACACATGTCGAAACCGGCCCCGAGGGCTCAACAACCCGCCAACCACGCGGTCCCACGGGGTTTGAGGGACCTACAACACTTGTCCAAGGTCAGATCGCATCTCCCGCCGTACAATCGCTCGACGGTGTCCGCCGACAAGCGCAACCGGACGGTCAACGAGCACTCCCTCGCGCTCGCGAGCGAGTGGAAGAAGCTCGGCCGGGCCGCGACGTTCGTGGCCCTCCTGACGAGCCCGATCGTCTTCGCCGTCTTCATCGTGGCGCTCGAGTGGGCGGCGATCTGGGCGCTGCTCGCCACGCTCGCCGTCGTCGTGATCTTCCGCGGCGCCGTCGACGTGCTCGCGCACAAGCTCATCCCGATGCCGGCGATCTACGGCGCGGAGAACGAGCTGCGCCACGACGACATCACGAGCCGGCGGCGGCTCTGGTACTGGAGCAAGAAGTTCCGCCGCGCCTGGAACCTGGTCCTGATCGTCGCCGTCGCCGTCGGGATCGCGATGCTCGTGCTCGCGCTCCAGGGCGAGTCGTCCACGATGAGGGACGGCTTCGACGCGATGCTCGACGTCATCGGCACGTACCTGCCGGTGCTCGCGAGCTACGCGCCGATCATGGTGCTGTTCTTCGTCATGAACTTCCTGATCCTGCTCGGGCCGATGCTGCTGCTCGGCATCCAGCAGATCAAGGGCTACGAGCCCGGCGACGCCGACTGGGGCGTCAAGCTCGACGACATCCGCGGCCAGCAGGAGGCGAAGGAGGAGATCACGAAGGTCGTCTCCCTCTGGCAGTCCGGCGAGGAGTTCGAGAAGGCCGGCGGCAAGCGCGAGCGCGACGTCCTCTTCCTCGGGCCGCCCGGCACCGGCAAGACCATGCTCTCGAAG
>JBEVIG010000211.1:0-9167 GCA_040510855.1 Solirubrobacteraceae bacterium | reverse complement strand
CGGCCCAGAGGCGCCCTTCGACCGTCGTCGGGTCGTGGCGGCGCTCCGCCGCGTCCCAGTCCATCCGCGGGCGGTGCATCCAGCGGTTGTCGGCCGCGTGCGCTCGGTCCTCCGCCCAGCGCGGGTCGTTGCGCAGGCCGAGCTCGTCGCCCATGTAGATCAGCGGCAGCCCGCCGTGCGCGAAGGCGACGGCGTGCAGCACCAGGAGGCGGCGGACGGCGAGCTCGAGCGCGACCGGGTCGCCCAGCTCGAGCGCCGCCTCGAGCCCGGCCAGCGACGCCGCCGTGCCCGACGTCCGCGCCTCGCCCGTCGCCGCGTCGGCCTGGAAGCGCGCGCCGCGCGCGAACGTGCCGGGGAACTCGCCCGCGTAGAAGTCGGCGAGGAAGCGGCGGTGCAGGTGCGCGTCCTCGCCGGCGGCCGCCGCGTCCTCGGGCCCGATCGCCCAGCCGATGTCGTCGTGGCAGCGGACGTAGGTGACCCAGCCGGTGCCCGGCGGGACGGCGGGCATCGCGCCGAGCACGTGCGTCATCAGCGCCACCCGCCCGGAGGCGAGCGAGCTCCAGAGCAGCGCCATCAGCACGTTGTTGTAGGCGAGGTCGCACTCCTTGCCCTCGTGGCGCCCCGTGCCCAGGTAGGTGACGAGCTGCTGTGGCGCGACGATCGCCTCGGCCTTGAACGCCACGGCCGGCGTGGCGATCCGCGCGACCGCGCGCAGCGCCTGCAGCAGCTGGTGGACCTCGGGCTGGTTCTGGCAGTCCGTGCCCTTGCGCTTCCACAGGAACGGCACGGCGTCGAGGCGCAGCACGTCGATGCCGGCCGCGGCGAGCCCGAGCACGACCTCGGCCATCGCGCGGAAGACCTCCGGGTTCGTGTAGTCGAGGTCCCACTGGTACTCGTTGAACGTCGTCCACACCCAGCGGCCGAGCTCCGGCACCCAGCTGAAGTTGCCGGGCGCGATGTCGGGGAAGACCTCGGGGAGCGTGCGCTCGTACTCGTCGGGCTCGCCCCGGTCGGGGAACGTGCGGTAGTGCGCGAGCTTGCCCGCGTCGCCGGCGAGCGCCGCCTGCGCCCACGCGTGCTCGCGAGCGGTGTGGTTCAGCACGACGTCGACGCACAGCGCCATCCCGTGCGCGCGCAGGTCGGCGGCGAGCGCGCGCAGGTCGTCCATCGTCCCGAGCGCGGGCTCCACCCGGCCGTAGTCGGCGACCGCGTAGCCACCGTCGTTGGGCTCCGGCCGCGCGGCCAGCAGCGGCATCAGGTGCAGGTAGGTGACGCCGAGCTCGCGCAGGTAGGGGAGCCGCTCGCGCACGCCCTGCAGCGTCCCGGCGAAGCGGTCGGCGTAGCAGACGTAGCCCACGGCCTGCTCGCGGTGCAGCCAGTCGGGCGTGATCTCGCGCTCGTGGTCGAGCCGGCGCAGGTCGGCCCCGCGCTCGCCGGCCGTCGCCGCCATCGCGTCGAGCAGCGCCGCGAACTGCGGCCGGAACCGCGGGTCGTCGCCGTAGAGGGCGACGAGCGGGTCGCGCAGCTCGGTGTAGAAGCGCTCCAGCCGGATCATGAAGGCGACGTCGCCGCCGAGCCGCGCCGCGACCGCCGCGTACTCCTCGCGCACCTCCGGCCGCATCGCGTGGACGTTCTGCACGAGCGCTCTTCTACCCGCTCCGCGTGGGCGGTGCCGCTAGGGGAGCGCGCCGGCGGTGTCGAGCTCGGCCTGGCGCAGCCATTCGGCCTTGTCGGCGCGCCACTCCTCGTCGGTGCGGCGGCGCTTCCAGTACCCCGAGGCGGAGAGCCGCTCCGGCTCGACGCCGCGCTCGAGCAGGAGGTGCTTGCGGACCTCGCGCACCGTGGTCGCCTCGCCGTGGACGAAGCAGTGGCCGGCGCCGCCGGGCAGCTCGAGCTCGCGCACGGCTCCGAGCAGCGCGCCCTCCTCGTTGCGCACCCAGCGCAGGTCGAGATCGCCCGGCGTCTCGAGCGGGAGCTGGTCCTCGGGGCCGTCGACCTCCACGACCACGAACGCGGGCACGCCGGCCGGGATCCGCCCGAGCGAGACGGCGATCGCCGGCAGCACGCTCGGGTCGCCGACGAGCAGGTGCCACGGCGCCGCCGGGTCGGGCGCGTAACCGCCGCCCGGCCCGAAGAGCTGGATCCGGTCGCCCGGGCGCGCGGCCGCCGCCCACGGCCCGGCGAGGCCTTCGTCGCCGTGGACCACCACGTCGACCGTGAGCCGCAGGCGCTCGGGATCGAACGCACGCACGGTGTAGGTCCGCATCCGCGGCCACTGCTCGCGCGGCAGCGAGGCCTTGATCTCGGCGGGATCGAACGGCGGCGCGTAGGGCGCGCCGGCGGGCGGGAACTGGAGCTTGACGTAGTGGTCGGTGAACTCGCCGGCGCCGAAGCCGGCCAGGTCCTCGCCGCCCAGCACGAGCCGCACCATGCGCGGCGTCAGCGGGGCGACATCCTCGATGGTCAGCAGACGGGGGAGCGGCATCTCTTAGGTCACCCTAACAGCAGGCCGGTCCCTGTCCGCGGCGCCGCAGGCGCGATACGGTCACGCGGAGAGGAGAGCGGCCTGACCGTCGACGGGACACCCGTGTCGGATTCGTGGCTGGCGCTGGACGTCGCCACCGCGCCGTCGCGCCGCGCGCGGGAGCTCCGCGCCGCGTGGGAGCGCTACATGGAGCACCCCGGCAGCGAGGACGAGCGCCTGGGCGCCGGGTTGCGTGCGCCGATCGTCGACTCGTGGCGCCGCTCGTTCGCCGCCGGCGTCGCGCCGACCGGCCCGGGGCTCGCCCCCGTCGTGTCCGAGGAGGACGAGACGGAGGAGCGCTGGCGCGCCCACCCGCTGCACGCGGCGATGCCGGTCATCCGCGAGTGCGTGACCGCGACCGCCGTGAGCGGCGGCTACCTCGTCGTGATCACCGACGCGGACGGGACGCTGCTGTGCATCGAGGGGAGCTCGTCCGTCCGCATGCGCGCCGCCTCCGACATGAACTTCGCCGAGGGCACCTCGTGGAACGAGACCGGCGTGGGCACGAACGGCATCGGCGTCGCGCTCGCCGTCGACCACGCGGTCCAGGTCTTCGGGCCCGAGCACTTCCTCGAGCCCGTGCAGCGCTGGGTGTGCGCGGCCGCGCCCGTGCACGATCCCGACACGGGCGACGTGCTCGGCGCGATCGATCTGACCGCCGACTTCCGCACCGTCCACCCGGCGAGCCTCGCGCTCGTCGCCACGACGGCCGCCGCCGTCGAGGGCCGCCTGCGGCTCGAGCTGCTGGAGCGCGACGCCGCGCTGCGGAGCCGCTACGAGGACCGCGTGCTGTCCTCGCCCGCCACGCACTGCCTCGTCTCGCCCTCCGGCCGCCCGATCACGCGCCCGCCGTCCCGCTGGGGGCCGACGGACCGGCTCGCGATCCCGCCCGGCGGCGGCGAGGTCACGCTCCCGTCCGGCGAGCGCGCGTTCGCGGAGCCCGTGAGCGGCACCCTCGAGGCCTTCGTCGTGCAGACCGTCGACACGCGCGCGGGCGCGCGCGCGAAGCCGCCGCGGCTCAAGATCTCGTTCCTCGGCCGCGACAAGGCGATGATCGAGGTCGACGGCCGGCGCGAGACGCTGCGCCCGCGCCTCGCCGAGATCCTCGCCCTGCTCTGTGCGCACCCCGAGGGGCTGAGCCCGGAGGCGCTGCTCGCCGGCCTGCACGGCGACGGCGGCCGCGTCTCGAGCGTCCGCGTCGAGGTCTCCCGCCTGCGCAAGCTGCTCGGCTCCTGCATCGAGGCCGACCGCTACCGGCTCACCTGCGGCGTCGAGAGCGACGTGCGGCGCATCGAGGCGCTGCTCGCCGCGGGTGACGTCCGCGACGCGGCCGCGGCCTACCCGGGCCCGATGCTGCCGGGCTCGGAGGCGCCTGCCGTGGTCCGCGACCGCGAGCGCCTGGAGACCTGGATGCGCCACTCCGTGCTGACCGCGGACGACCCCGAGACGCTGTGGAGCTGGGTGCGCTCCACGGGCGGGGCGTCCGACCTCGTCGCCTGGAAGCGGCTGCTCGCCCAGCTGCCGTTCCGCGATCCACGCCGCAGTCAGGCGGCCGCCGCCGTGCAAGCGCTGCGCACGGCGATGGAGGAGGCGGGCTGATTGCAGCGCTGATGTAGCGCACCGGTGGTTACTTGGCCTCGACCCACGAGGAGGAGCCGATGTACGAGAAGGACGGCAAGCAGTACTTCATCTTCGACAGCCACCTGCACTTCTGGGACGCCTCGCCGGCGAACTGGAAGCCGGGCGCCGAGGAGTACGCGAAGGGCTGGATCGAGTGCTTCCACGCCTACATGGGGCTCGGCCCTCCCGACACCCACTGGACGCTCGAGCGGTTCTACAAGTACGGCGTCGAGGACCTCGAGCGCGACGTGTTCGGCGCGGCCGGCACGGACTACGCGGTGCTGCAGTCGACGTACCTGAAGGAGTGGTACACGACCGGGTTCAACGACATCGAGCGCAACGCGCAGGCGCTCGAGCGCTTCCCGGACAAGGTGTTCGTCAATGCCCGCTTCGACCCGCGCGAGGGCGAGGCCGGGATGGAGCAGTTCATCGCCGACGTGGAGAAGTACAAGCCGCGCGGCGTGAAGCTCTACACCGCCGAGTGGTACCAGGGCAGCCGCGGCTGGAAGATGACGGACGACGCGGCCAAGCCGTTCTTCGACAAGTGCGTCGAGCTCGGCATCAAGAACGTCCACATCCACAAGGGCCCGACGATCTGGCCGCTGGACAAGGACGCGTTCGACATCACCGACGTCGACCACGTCGCGACGGACTACAACGGCGACCTCAACTTCGTCGTGGAGCATGTCGGCCTGCCGCGGATCGAGGACTTCTGCTTCATGGCGACCCAGGAGCCCAACGTCTACGCCGGCCTCGCGGTGGTGCTCGGCGGCCTGATGCACGCGCGCCCCAACTTCTTCGCCAAGGTCATGGGCGAGCTGCTGTTCTGGGTCGGCGAGGACAAGATGCTCTACGGCTCGGACTACGCGATCTGGGAGCCGAAGTGGCAGATCGACGGGCTGCTCGACTGGGAGCTGCCCGACCGGCCGGAGTACGCGGACTACCCGGGCCTCGACGAGGACGGCAAGCGCAAGATCCTCGGTCTCAACGCGGCCAAGCTCTACGGCGTCGAGGTCCCGGCGAACCTGCGGGGGAACGTCCCCGCCGACGAGCCGGCGTCGGAGGAGAGCGCCGTGGGGGTCGCGGGGTGAACCTCCACGCCCGCGTCCTGGACGCGCTGGGCACGGTCTTCGACCCGGAGCTCGACGAGCCGGTCACCACGCTCGGCTTCGTCGGCTCCTGCGTCGTGGACGAGGACGGCGACGTGTCGGTGCTGCTGCGGCTCCCGACGCCGCAGTGCGCGCCGAACTTCGCCTTCCTCATGGCGGCGGACGCGCAGGCGGCGATCGCGCGCGTGCCGGGGGTGCGGCACGTGCGCGTGGAGCTCGAGGACCACTTCACGGGCCGCGAGATCAACGCGGCCGTGGCGGGTGGCGAGGCGTTCGCGGACGCGTTCCCGGGCGAGACGGAGGGCGAGCTGGACGCGCTCCGCGCGCTCTTCCAGCGCAAGGCGCTGCTGGCCCGCGAGGGGCGGCTGCTGTGGTCGGTCCCCGACCCGGCGACCGCCCGGCTGCGCGACCTGGCCGGGCCTGACGCGGTGCGCTGCCGGGCGCTCCGGCGCGCGCTCGGCATCGACGCGGGCGACGAGGCGCCCGCGTTCGTGACGGGCGACGGGACGCCGCTCTCGGCCGACGACGTCGCGCGCTTCGCGCGCATGGCGAGCCTCACGGCGCTGTCCCTGGAGACGAACGGCGGCATGTGCCGCGATCTGCTGCGCGTCCGCTACCCGGACGCGGGACGGGAGGGGGTCGCGGCATGAAGGCGGCGCGGTTGCACGCGTACCACGAGGCGTTGAAGCTCGACGACGTCGCCGAGCCGAAGGCGCTCGACCCCTTCGACGTGGTGGTGCGGATCGGCGCGGCGGGGCTCTGCCGCACCGACCTGCACATCCAGGAGGGGCAGTGGGCGGAGAAGTCCCAGGTCGCCCTCCCGTACACGCCGGGCCACGAGAACGCGGGCTGGGTGCACGAGGTCGGCTCCGGCGTCACGAACGTCGAGGTCGGCGACACGGTGATCGTGCATCCGTTCATCTCGTGCGGGCTGTGCAAGCCGTGCCGTCGCGGCGACGACATGCACTGCCTGACGGGCTCGTTCCCGGGGATCAACCGCGACGGCGGGTTCGCCGACCTGCTGCTGACGAGCGCCCGCTCCGTGGTGAAGCTCGACCCGTCGCTGCACCCGACCGACATCGCGGCGCTCGCCGACGCCGGGCTCACCGCGATCCACGCCGTCAAGAAGGCGATCCCCGTGCTCGGCGCGGGCACGAGGGCGGTCGTGATCGGCGCGGGCGGGCTGGGGCACATCGGCATCCAGTGCCTGAAGGCCTACACGCCCACGGAGATCGTCGTCGTCGACCCGTCCGAGCAGGCGCTCGAGCTCGCCCGCGAGCTGGGCGCGGACCACACCGTCCGGGCCGACGGCTCGCAGCGTGACGCCGTGAAGGAGATCACCGACGGCATGGGCGCCGAGGCGATCATCGACTTCGTGGGCGAGAAGGGCGCCATCGAGGACGGGATCGAGATGGTGCAGGACGGCGGCTTCTACTACGTGATCGGCTACGGCGAGAACCTCGACATCCCGACGATCGACGTCATCTCGCGCGAGATCTCGTTCATCGGCAACCTCGTGGGGACCTACGTCGACCTCCAGGACCTGATGACGCTGACCGCGCAGGGCAAGGTGACGCTCCACACGAGCACGTATCCGCTCGACGCCGTCAACGACGCGATGGCGGACCTGGATGGCGGTCGCGTGCAAGGACGCGCGATACTCGTGCCGTGACGAACTGGATCGTGCCGTTCGAGGAGGGCGGCCGCGACATGCGCGAGCTCCTCGGCGGCAAGGGCGCGAACGTCGCGGAGATGACGCGCGTGCTGGGCGCGGAGCGGGTGCCGTCGGGCTTCACGATCACGACGGAGGCGTGCGTGGCGTACATGCGCGCCGACGGCGTGGAGCCGGAAGGGCTCGACGAGCAGGTCGCCCGCGCGCTGCGCGCGCTGGAGGCGCGGGCGGGCAAGCGGCTCGGTGACGCGGACGACCCGCTGCTGGTCTCCGTGCGCTCGGGCGCGCGCGAGTCGATGCCGGGGATGATGGACACCGTCCTGAACCTCGGGCTCAACGATGCCTCGGTCGAGGGGTTGGCCGCCAAGACCGGGAATCCGCGGTTCGCGTGGGACGCGTACCGGCGTTTCGTGCAGATGTTCGGCAACGTGTGCCTCGGCATTCCCGGGGAGCGGTTCGAGGAGGCGATCGCCGCGGTCAAGCGCGCGGCGGGCGTGGAACAGGACGTGGACCTCGACGAGGCTGCGCTGCGCTCGCTGGTCGCCGAGTTCAAGGGGCTCTATGGCGAGCGGGCCTTCCCCGATGACCCCGCCGAGCAGCTGCGGGCGGCGATCCGGGCGGTGTTCGACTCGTGGCTCGGGAAGCGTGCCGTGACGTACCGGCGGATCAATCACATCCCCGACGACTGGGGCACGGCCTGCAACGTGCAGCAGATGGTGTTCGGCAACAAGGGGTCGACGTCGTGCTCGGGCGGGGCGTTCTCGCGCGACGAGGTGACGGGCGGCCCGGAGCCGTCGGGCGACTTCCTCATCGACGCCCAGGGCGAGGACGTGGTCTCCGGCGTGCGCACGCCGCAGGACCTCGCCGAGATGGCGGACGTGATGCCGGAGGCGCACGCGACGCTGATGGAGATCCTGCGGACGCTCGAGGCGCACTACCGCGACATGCAGGACACGGAGTTCACGGTCGAGGAGGACCGGCTCTACATGCTGCAGACGCGCAACGCGAAGCGGCCGGCGCAGGCCGCGGTGCGCTTCGCCGTCGACGCGGTGTCGGAGGGGCTGTTGTCGCAGGACGAGGCGCTGATCACGATCGACGCGGCGTCGCTGGACGCGCTGTTGCACCCGACGTTCGACCCGGACGCGCCGTTCACGGTGATCGCGCGCGGCGTCGCGGCCTCGCCGGGCGCGGCGAAGGGGCAGATCGTCTTCACGCCCGACGACGCGGTCGACTGGGCACAGCTCGGGCGCAAGGTCGTGCTCGTCCGGCCGTTCACCGAGGCCGACGACGTCCATGGCTTCTTCGCCGCGCAGGGGATCCTGACCGCCGAGGGCGGCAAGGCGTCGCACGCGGCGCTGGTCGCGCGCGGGATGGGCAAGCCGTGCGTGGCGGGCGCCTCGGCGCTGCGCATCGACCTCGAGGCGCGGACGCTCCGCGTGGGCGACGTGGAGCTGCGCGAGGGCGACCTGATCGCGATCGACGGCTCGACCGGGCGGGTGACGGCCGACGACGTGCCGCTCACCGAGGCCGAGGTCGACCCCAACCTCGGCACCGTGCTGGGCTGGGCCGACCAGGCGCGCCGGCTGGGCGTGCGGGCGAACGCCGACACGCCGGAGGACGCGCGGCGGGCGCGCGAGTTCGGCGCCGAGGGCATCGGCCTGTGCCGGACGGAGCACATGTTCATGGCCGCGGACCGCCAGCCGAAGATGCAGGCGATGATCATGGCGGAGGACACGGCGCACCGGCGCGAGGCGCTCGCCGAGCTGCTGCCGCTCCAGGAGAAGGACTTCGAGGGCCTGTTCGAGGAGATGGCCGACCTGCCGGTGACGATCCGGCTGCTCGACCCGCCGCTCCACGAGTTCCTCCCGTCGGGCGAGGAGCTCGCGGTCGAGCTCGAGCGCGCACGGCACGAGCGGCCGGGCGACGTGCGCCGGCTCGAGCGCACGCTGGATCGCGTGCGCTCGCTGGAGGAGACCAACCCGATGCTCGGCACGCGCGGCGCGCGGCTGGGGATCATCGCGCCCGAGATCTACGACGTGCAGGTGGAGGCGATCATCACCGCCGCCCGCCGGGTACGGGCGAAGCTCGGCCGCACGCCGCAGGTCGAGATCATGCTGCCGCTCGTCGCCTACTAGCAGGAGATCAGGATCCTGAGCGCGCGCGTCGAGCACGTCATCGCGGATATGGGCGCCGAGGACGTGCGGCCGCTGATAGGGACGATGATCGAGCTGCCCCGTGCGTG
>JBEVIG010000210.1:0-11355 GCA_040510855.1 Solirubrobacteraceae bacterium | reverse complement strand
TGGCGCCCTTCGTCGTGACCACGCATCAGCCGCCGCCGCTGCAGGCCGCGGACTTCGGCATCCCGGTGCACCCGCGCGCGCCCGCCTTCGCGTTCCCGTCGCTCGGCGCCTACGTCGGCGGCGACATCGTCGCAGGGATCCTCGCGACGGGGCTGACGCGCGACAAGCGCCTGCGGCTGTTCATCGACGTCGGCACGAACTCGGAGATCGCGCTCGGCAACCAGGACGGCGTGGTCGCCACGGCGGCGCCGGCGGGTCCGGCGTTCGAGGCGGCGCAGATCCGCTGCGGCATGCGCGCCTCCGACGGCGCGATCGAGGGCGTGAAGCTGAGCGAGGCCGGGATCGACCTCGCGGTGATCGGCGACGTGGCGCCCGTCGGCATGTGCGGCTCGGGCCTCGTGGACTGCGTCGCCGAGCTGGTGACGATCGGCCTGCTCGACCACTCCGGCCGCTACGTCGACGACGAGACCGCGGCGCAGGTCGCGCCCGCGCTGGCCGACCGGCTCACGTACATCGGCAAGGAGCGCGTCTTCGTCATGCACTGGCGCGGCGACGACCCGGAGTCGAGCGTCTTCCTCTCCCAGCGCGACATCCGCGAGCTCCAGTTCGCGAAGGCGTCGATCGCGACGGGCTGGGAGATCCTGATGGGCGAGCTGGGCGTCGACGCCTCCGAGGTCTCCCAGGTGCTGCTGGCCGGCTCGTTCGGCCAGTACCTGTCGGCGTCGAGCGCGATCCGGATCGGGCTGGTGCCCCGGATGGCGATCCCGCGGATCGTGTCCGCGGGCAACGTCGCGGGGGAGGGGGCGAAGATCGCCGCGCTCTCGCACCGCGAGCGCGCCGAGGCCGCCGCGATCGTGCGCGAGGTCCGCTACGTCGAGCTCTCGGGCCGCGCGGACTTCAACGACCGCTTCATCGACCAGCTGCGGCTGCCGGGATGAGCCGCGTCGCCGTCATCGCCTGCGGGGCCCTGGCGGCCGACGTGCGGCGGGCGGCGCGGAGGAACGCCTGGGAGGTCGACGTCCACCCGCTCCCGGCGCTGCTGCACAACCGGCCGGAGCGGATCGCCGACGCGGTGCGCGACGAGATCGCCCGCCTCGAGCCCCGTTACGACCGCGTCGTCGTCGCGTACGCCGACTGCGGCACCTACGGCGCGCTCGACGGGCTCGCCGACCTCAAGGGCGACCACTGCTACGACGTGCTCGATCGCGAGGGCGTCGCCGAGGCGCTCGCCGAGGAGCCGGGCACCTACCTGCTCACGGACTTCCTCGCGCGCACGTTCGAGCACACCGTGCTGCGCGAGCTCGGCCTGGACCGCCACCCCGAGCTGCGCGACGCCTACTTCGGCCATTACACGCGCGTGCTCTGGCTCGCGCAGCGCCCGACGCCCGCCACGCGCGCGGCGGCCGAGCGCGCCGCGGCCGCGATCGGGCTCCCGCTCGAGGTGCGCGAGACGGGCGAGCTGGGGCTCGAGCGCCAGCTCGCCGAGCTGCTCGAGACCGCCTAGCTCGCCGGCGCCGGCAGCACGACGCGGACGTCGACCCGCGCTGGCCGGGTCGGCTCGCCGAGCGAGAGGAAGTCGCGCAGCGGCGCGGGGTGGAGGCAGTACGGGCAGCGCAGCGGCGTCGCGGGCCCGGCGGGGCCGGCGAGCGCCACCGGCGCGTCGCACTCCGGGCAGGCGAGCGAGCCCGAGCCGAGGTGGGTGCCGCGGGCGGGCCGCAGCTCCTCGTGGACGTGGCGCTCGCGGTCGTCGTCGGCCCGGGAGATCACCCGGTGAATTCTAGGCGCCCGCGGGTGCGGGCTCGGGGACCGGCGCCGCGGCGACGTCCTTGAGCCGCTCGTTGCGCGGGTCGAAGAGCGGCTCGGCCGCGACCGTGACGCCGTGGCGCTCGCCCTCCACGTAGACCTCGAGCGCCGTCCCGACCTCCGCGGACTCCACCGGCAGGTAGCCGTAGAGGATGCTCTGGCCGACCGAGGCGCCGAGCGCGGCGCTCGTGACGTACCCGACCGCGCGGTCGCCGTCGAGGATCGGCTCCTTGCCGACGAGCACGACGCTCGGGTCGTCCGCGACGAGGCAGCGCAGCCGGCGCGCGACGCCGCGCTTGGCCGCCGCGAGCGCGTCGCGGCCGATGAACGGGCCCTTCTCGAGCCGGACGGCCCAGCCCAGCCCGGCCTCGTACGGGTCGTGCTCCTCGTCGATGTCCTGGCCCCAGAGCCGGTAGCCCTTCTCGAGCCGGAGGGAGTCGTAGGCGGCGCCGCCGCAGGCGACCACGCCGTGGCCGGCGCCCGCCTCCCACAGCAGCTCCCAGAGCGTGAGGCCGAACTCCGTCGGTGCGTAGAGCTCCCAGCCGAGCTCGCCGACGTAGGAGATCCGCAGCGCGCGGACCGGCACCGGGCCGACGTGGATGTCGCGCGCGGCCATGTACGGGAACGCCTCGTTGGAGACGTCGTCCTCGCTCAGCGCGGCGAGGACGTCGCGCGCCCGCGGGCCCCAGAGGCCGATGCAGCACAGCGCCGAGGTCTTGTCCTCGAGCACGACCGAGCCGTCCCACGGCAGGTGGCGGGACATCCAGGCGATGTCGTGCCGGCCGACCGCGCCGCCGGTGACCACGAGGAAGCGGTCCTCGCCGAGGCGCGTGATCGTGAGGTCGCACATGATCCCGCCGCGCGGCGCGCACATCGCGGTGTAGACGATCGTGCCGCGCGGGCGGTCGACGTCGTTCGCGGCGAGCTCCTGGAGGAAGCCGAGCGCGCCCGGGCCGTGGATCTCGACCTTGGTGAACGGCGTGAGGTCGAACATGCCCACCCGCTCGCGGCAGGCGCGGTGCTCGGCGGCCACGATCGGCGACCACTGCTGCGCAGGCCAGTCGTGCCGCGGGAGGACCTCGCCGTGGTCGAGCCCGGCGTTCGTCTCGAACCACTGCGGCCGCTCCCAGCCCGCGCTCTCGAAGAAGACCGCGCCGAGGTCGCGGTGCGCCGGCCACAGCGGCGTGCGGCGCAGGCCGCGGAGCTGCTCGTTCTGCTGGCGCGGGTGCAGCGCGTCGTAGACCTCGCGGTACTGCTGCGCGCCGCGCGCCCTCGCGTACGTGCGCGAGAGCCCGTGGGCGTCGAAGCGCTGCGGGTCGCACTCGTGCAGGTCCGTGCGGACGTCGCCGCGGGCGAGCAGCTCGGCGAGGGCCTTGCCCGCTCCGCCGGAGTGCGTGACCCAGATCGCCTCGCACAGCCACAAGCCGCGCGCCGCGGCGGCCTCGCCGATCAGCGGCATCCCGTCGGGGGTGAACGACATCAGGCCGTCGAACGAGCGCACGCGCTGCGCGCGGCCGACCGCGGGCAGCAGCCGCGCCGTCTCCTCGGCGGCGCGCGCGAAGTCCTCGGGCGTGAACGGCAGGATCGAGGGCTGCTCGCCGCCGTCCGTCCATGGCCGGATCGCCTCGGCGTCGACGAGCCGTGGCTCGTGGTCGTAGTTGCCGATGCCGTACGAGTCGCCGATCTGGCGGAAGTAGAGGTCGGCGTCCTGGTGGCGCAGGAGCGGGTGCGCGATCTCGCGCGTCTCGCCCGCCAGCTCGGGCAGCGGCGCGGTGATCGCGTACTGGTGCACGACGGGCGTGAGCGGGAGGTGGACGCCGGCGAGGCGCGCGACCTTCGGGCCCCAGATGCCGGCCGCGAGCACCACCGTGCCGGTCCGGATCCGCCCGCGGGTCGTCTCCACCGCGCGGATCTGCCCGCGCTCGAGCTCGAAGCCGGTGACCTCGGTGTGGCCGA
The DNA here is from genome assembly GCA_040510855.1 of Solirubrobacteraceae bacterium. Lineage (GTDB taxonomy): Bacteria > Actinomycetota > Thermoleophilia > Solirubrobacterales > Solirubrobacteraceae > DASQMT01. Next base: position 7,596 of record JBEVIG010000210.1, on the reverse strand, counting down.
AGGCCTGCATCCCCGCGGCGATCGCGGTGCCCGCCATCGCCTCAGCGGCCTTCACCGCCTTGGCGATGCCGTCCGTGGCGACGTGGAAGCCGCCGAGGATCCGCTCCGGGTCGATCAGCGGCTCGAGCGCGCGGACCTGCTCGGGCGAGAGCAGCGACGACGGCAGCCCGTAGGACTGCGCGCGGCCGTGGCGCCGGTGCAGCTCCTCCCAGCGCGCCGTCGTCGTGGCCACCTCGATGCCGCCGACGGCATGGAACGCGCCGAGGTCGCCGAACAGCTCCACCGTCTGCTTGGCGAACAGGGTCATCGCCGCCGACGGGTTGTGCTGGAAGACGAGGCCCGGCGCGTGCGACGTCGAGCCGCCGGTCTCCCAGAGCGGGCCCTGGTCGAGCAGCACGACGTCGCTGCGGCCGAGCTTGGCCAGATGGTGCGCGACGCTCGTCCCGGCGACCCCGCCGCCGATGATCACGATGCCCGCGGAGACGGGGAGGGACTGGTCCGGGACCGCGCTCATCCTCCGTGATATATCACACGGGCGAGCAGTCCACACGCCCCAGCTTCGGCGGGTTCGGCCCCGGCGAGCAGTCGATCTCCGCGCCCGGGCGGCCGTCCTCGACCACGAAGGCCGCGAACGTGTACTCCTCGGCGTCCGCGTCGCCGACCTCCTCGACCATCCGGAGCTCCGTCCGCCACTCGTCGTGGTCGAGCTTGCAGAGCACGTAGCCGCGCCGGTCGCCGTCGAAGAACTGGATGCTCGGGTTGAACGGCACCATCGGCTCGTAGTACGGGCCGTAGACCAGGCCGTCGCCGTTCGTCGTGATCGACGTGCCGACGAACTCGGTCGCGACCGTGGCGTCGCGCGAGGCGTCCTCGAAGTCGACCTTGAGGTCGTTGACGAACGTCGAGTGCCAGTCGCCCGTCACCACGACCGGGTTGAGGTGCCGCTCCCGGGTCTCGCTGATCGCCGCGATCGACTCGAGCAGCCGGGCGCGCTGGCCGGGGTAGCCGTCCCACGCGTCCTGCCAGTAGCGGCCGCCGGCGGCGTCGTGCTTGAGCTCGCCCATCATCACGCCCTGGGCGATCACGTTCCACTTCGCCCGCGATCGCTCCAGGCCGTCGAGCAGCCACTCCTCCTGCCGGTCGCCGGTCATCGTCGCGTCGGGGTCGAAGCCCGCCTGGCAGCGCGGCTGCTCGCCGTCGCCGCATGGCTGGTCGGCCCGGTACTGGCGCGTGTCGAGCACGTTGAACTCGGCGAGGTCGCCGTAGCGCAGGCGCCGGTAGAGCTTCACCTCGCCCCGCGACGGCCGCGCCGAGAGCCGCAGCGGCATGTGCTCGAAGTACGCCTGATAGGCCGAGGCGCGCTTGGCCACGAACTCCGGCGAGGTCTCGGCGTACTCGGGGTAGATCCCCGCGTAGTCGTTCTCCACCTCGTGGTCGTCCCAGGTGACGGCGAACGGGAAGCGGCGGTGCGTCTCCTGCAGGTCCGGGTCGGTCTTGTAGAGCGCGTGCTGCAGCCGGAACCGGTCGAGCGTCACGCAGTACTCCTGCAGCGCCGGCGGGATCGCGACACCCCGAGCGCCGCCGTCGGCCGGGATCCCGTACTCGTAGATGTAGTCGCCGAGGTGGATGACGAGGTCGAGGTCCTGCTCGTTCATCCGGCGGTAGGCCGTGTAGAACCCGTCCGGCCAGGCCTGGCAGGAGGCGAAGGCGAACGTCAGCTCCTTCACCCGCGCGCCCGGCCGCGGGGCGGTCCGCGTGCGCCCGACGGGGCTGCGGTCCGGGCCCGTGGCGAAGCGGTAGAAGTACTCGCGGCCGGGATCCAGGCCGCGGACGTCGACGTGGACGGAGTGCGCCAGCTCGGGCACGGCGGCGACGACGCCGCGTCGCTCGACCTTCCTGAAGCGCTCGTCGCGCGCCAGCTCCCAGCGCACGGCGACGTCGCGCCGCGGCATGCCCCCGCCCACGGTCAACGGCTCGGGCGCGAGCCGCGTCCAGAGCGAGACGGCCGTCGGGTCGGGGTCGCCGGACGCGATCCCGAGGCGGAACGGATAGCCCTTCAGCGGCGCCGCGCGGACGGCGTCGCCGCGGAGCTGGGCGTACAGCGCCGTGCCGGCCAGCGCGCCCGTGAAGGCGAGGAACCGCCGGCGGTCGATGACGTGATCCTGCAACGCGGCGAGCGTCTCGCGCGGATCGCTCATATGTGTTCGGACCTCCCTGGGGGGTCAGCGCCTCGTCTTGAGGCGGTACGCGGTGCCGTCGAAGTCCGTTCCGGCGACCGGGTCGATGTCCATCAGGCGCAGCACCGTGGGCACCACGTCGACGGCACGGATGTGCTCCTGGCGCTCCTGCGGCTTCAGGCCGGGCCAGGAGAACGCCATCGGGATCTCCTGGATCTCGCGCTGGTGGCCGCCGTGGTCGCCCGCGACGCCGTACGAGACGTCGTCGCGGAGCAGGCCGACGACGTCCGGCCCGCTCGGGGCGGCCATCGTGTCGATCAGCTCCTGGCCCCAGCGGACCCACCACGAGCGCTCCCGCCCGCTCATCTGCCCGGTCGGGCCGACGCGCTTGTAGCGATCGCCGTCGCGGACGTAGGACGCGATGACGTCGGGCATGGAGCGGAGCGCCGCGGCGGCCTCGTTCAGGTCCGCGGGGGTCCGGTCGTGCAGCCAGGCGGCGATGTGGCCGTCCTGGTAGCTGAAGTCGAGGTTGTCCGTGGCCACGAGCGGCGCGAGCGCCGGTTGCGGCTGCTTGTAGGTCTCGTCGCTGTCGGCGCCGTAGTACCAGTTGAAGTTGCCGCGGTCGGGACCGTCCTGGCCGTGGTAGCGGTGCGCGGTCTGCCCGGCGTGGTCCGTCGTGAGCACGACGAGCGTCTCGTCGCGGATGCCCTGCGCGTCGAGCGCGGCGAGCAGCCGGCCGACCTGCTGGTCGGCGGTGCGGGCGGCGAACGGCAGGTGCGCCTGCTCGAACGTGTCGTTGCCGATCCCCGACGGGCCGTCGTCGTCCGTGCCCCACATGTGCGCGGCCTTGTCGACGGAGCCCAACGTGACCATCATGCCGCGCCAGTCGGACTCGTTCTGCATCATCTGGATCGCGGCGTCGGCGGTCCAGACGTCGCCGCCGAGGTGCGCCGGGTCGGTGCCGACGGCGAAGCGGTTCCCGTCCAGCGGGTACATCCACGCCGGCGAGGTCGTGCCGGTGCCGTAGGTCCAGTCGGTGGTGTCGCCGGCGTCGCCGCGGACCTTGACGTAGTAGCGCCCGCAGAGCGGCGACGAGATGTAGCTCGGGACGTTGAAGCCGGCCGGGCTGCGGTAGTTCGTGCTCGAGCTCGTGCCCGGGTCGCAGTCGGCGTTGCGGCTGCCGATGTGGACGATGATGTCGTCGGCGTCCGCGGGGTGGCCGGCCGGGCAGGCCGCGGTCGGCTTCTGCCCGACGGAGATGAAGCGGCCGCCGAGCTGGTCGTCGAGCTTCGGGTAGCCCTGGGCCTTGAGCAGCGTGTCGAACTGGCCGCAGCCGAGGCTGGAGGTGACCTGGTAGGAGCCGGGCGGGCCGAGCACGCCGTCCACGTCGCGGAAGACCTCGTTGACCCAGCCCTGGTTCTTCGGGAGCTTGCCGCTCGTCAGCACGTTGTGCGTGATGACGGTCTCGGCCGCCATGTGGCCGAGGATCGCGCGGTCGAAGTTCACGCCGCCGTGCATCAGGGCACGGACGTTCGCCATGTCGAAGCGCTTGACGTAGTCGGGGCGGAACTGGTCGATGACCACGATCATCACGCGGCTCGGCGGCTCCGTCGCGGGCTTCTTCGCCTCCGCGGTCGCCGCGGTGAGCCCCAGCACGAGCACGGTCGCAATGGCCGCAAGACGTCGTCCCGTCACCGGTCCCTCCCCCTCAGAAGTGGTCGAGTTCGTGTGATATATCACATGCCGTGCGCGACCGCTACGACTACGTCATCGTGGGCGGCGGCTCGGCCGGCAGCGTGCTGGCGAACCGCCTCTCCGCCGATCCCTCCACGTCCGTCCTCGTGCTCGAGGCGGGCCGCCCGGATTCGCTCTGGGACCTCTTCATCCACATGCCGGCGGCGCTCGCGTTCCCGATCGGGAACCGCCTCTACGACTGGCGCTACGAATCCGAGCCGGAGCCGTTCATGCACGACCGGCGCATCTACCACGCGCGCGGGAAGGTGCTCGGCGGGTCGAGCTCCGTCAACGGGATGATCTTCCAGCGCGGGAACCCGATGGACTACGAGCGGTGGGCCGGCGACCCGGGGATGGAGGCCTGGGACCACGCCCACTGCCTGCCGTACTTCAAGCGGATGGAGACCTGCCTGGCGGCGGCGGACGACGACGTCTTCCGCGGCAAGGAGGGGCCGCTCGTGCTCGAGCGCGGGCCGGCGCGCGGGCCGCTGTACGAGGCCTTCTTCGCCGCGGTGCAGGAGGCGGGATATCCGCTCACCGACGATGTGAACGGCTACCGCCAGGAGGGCTTCGCGGCCTTCGACCGCAACGTCCACCGGGGCCGGCGGCTCTCGGCCGCGCGCGCGTACCTGCACCCCGTGATGAGCCGGCAGAACCTCGACGTCGCCACGCTCGCGCAGGTGCTGGGCGTGCGGTTCTCGGGGGCGCGGGCGACGGGCGTGGAGTTCGCCCGCGGCCGCCGCTCGCACACGGTCGAGGCGGGCGAGGTCGTGCTCTGCGGCGGCGCGATCAACTCGCCGCAGCTGCTCCAGCTCTCCGGGGTCGGGGCCGCGGACGAACTGCGCGCGCTCGGGATCGACGTGGTCGCGGACCTGCCGGGGGTGGGGGACAACCTCCAGGACCACCTCGAGGTCTACGTCCAGCACGCCTGCACGCAGCCGGTCTCCATGGCGCCGTACTTCGCGATGAAGCGGCGGCCGAAGGTGGGGGCCGAGTGGATCCTGCGCAAGACCGGGCCGGGGGCGACGAACCACTTCGAGGCCGGCGGGTTCGTGCGCTCGAACGACGACGTCGCCTACCCGAACCTGATGTTCCACTTCCTGCCGATCGCCGTCCGCTACGACGGGACGCTCCCCGAGGGCGGCGGCGGGCACGGCTACCAGGTCCACATCGGGCCGATGTACTCCGACGCGCGCGGCACGGTGAAGATCACCGGCACGGACCCGCGCGCGAAGCCGGCGCTGCGCTTCAACTACCTCTCGACGGAGCAGGACCGGCGCGAGTGGGTCGAGGCGATCCGCGTGACGCGGGCGATCCTCGGCGCTCCGGCGTTTGCGCCGTTCAGCGGCGGCGAGCTCTCGCCCGGGCCGTCGGTGGCGACCGACGAGCAGGTCCTCGACTGGGTCGCGCGCGACGCCGAGACGGCGCTGCACCCGTCGTGCACGGCGAAGATGGGGACGGGGGAGAAGGCGGTGATCGACCCGGCCACGATGCGGGTCCACGGCCTCGAGGGGCTCCGCGTCGTCGACGCGTCCGTCTTCCCCTACGTCACCAACGGCAACATCTACGCGCCGGTGATGATGACCGCGGAGAAGGCGGCCGACCTGATCCGCGGCGACACGCCGCTCCCGCCCGAGCCGGTGGAGTTCTACCGCCACCGCCCGGGCGTGCCCGCCGGCGGCTGAGGCCCTGCCATCATGCGCGGCCGTCCATGGCGATCGAGGCCGTCATCTTCGACTGCGACGGCACGCTCGTCGACTCCGAGCCGCTCGCGCGGCTCGCGTGGGAGCGGACGCTCGCGCCGCACGGGTACGCGATCAGCGACGAGGAGTACCCGGGCCTGATCGGGCTGCCCTACGCCCGCGTGCACGGGTACTTCGCGGAGCGGATCGACGGGCTCCCGGATGCGGCCGCGTTCTGGGATGAGTACTCCGCCGCGCTGTTCGCGCTGATCGACGGCGAGCTCGTCGCGTTCGACGACGCGCTGGCGACCGTGGCCCAGCTGCGGGCGCGGGGCGTGGCCGTGGCGGTGGCGTCGTCGTCGCCGCGCGCGCGGCTCGACCGGACGCTCCGCCGCGCGGGGCTGGCGGAGGCGTTCGGCGTCAGCGTCGCGGGCGACGAGATCGAGCACGGCAAGCCCGCGCCGGACATGTTCCTCGCCGCCGCCGCGAAGCTCGGGATCGAGCCGGCCGCGTGCGCGGTCATCGAGGACTCCGCGCCGGGCGTCGCGGCCGGCCTCGCCGCGGGGATGCGGACGGTCGCGATCGTCCGCGACGGCGAGGACCCCGCGCGGCTGGGCGACGCGCACGTCGTCCTGCGGGCGCTGGGCGCCGACGCCGTCCTCGGCTGACGAGCCCGCGTCCTCAGCCGGCTCCCAGAACCTCGGCCGGCCGGCTCAGCCGGCGCCGGTGACGAGCGTCCGGACGACCTCGAGCCGGTCGTCCAGCACGACCACGTCGGCGGGCGTGCCCGGCGCCAGCGTCCCGAGCTCGGGTCGGCCCGCGAGCGCGGCGGGGACGGTGCTCGCGGCGGCCAGCGCCTCCTCGAGCGGGGCACCGAGGGCGTGGAGGCGGCGGACGGCGGCGTCCATCGTCAGCGCGCTGCCCGCGAGCCGCCCGGCCGCGTCGCGGACGACGCCGCCCTCCGCGCGGACGGGGCGGCCGCCGAGGGTGAACTCGCCGTCGCCGGCGGCCGCGGCCGAGACCGCGTCGGAGACCAGGGCGAGCCGCCCGCGCGCGGCCGCCCAGGCCACCCGCATCGCGTCGACCGCGACGTGGTGGCCGTCGGCGATGAGCTGCACGACGACGTCGTCGCGGGCGAGCGCCGCGAGGGCGAGCCCGGGCTCGCGCGCAACCGCCGGGCGCATCGCGTTGAAGAGGTGGGTGACGGTGCGGACGCCGCGGTCGAAGCCGGCGTGCGCCTGCGCGGCGGTCGCGTCGGAGTGCCCGGCGGCGACGAGGATGCCGCGCGCCGCCAACAGATCGATCAGCTCGCCGGCGCCGGGCAGCTCGGGCGCGAGCGTGACGTGCGCGACCGGCCCGGCGCTGAGGAGCCGCTCGAGCAGCGCGACGTCCGGATCGCGGCGGTGCTCGGGCGGGTGCGCGCCGAGGCGGGCGGCGGAGATGAACGGGCCCTCGAGGTGGGCGCCGAGGATGCGCGGCCCGCTCCCGGGCGCCGCGTCGATCGAGGCCAGCGCGGCCGCCATCTCGTCCTCGGCGGCCGTGATCACCGTCGGCCGGTACGCGGTCACGCCGGTCGCGAGCATCGCCTCGCCCGCGGCCGCCCACCCGTCCGCGCCGGCGTGCATGAGGTCGACGCCGGCGAAGCCGTTGACCTGCAGGTCGACGAAGCCCGGCGCGGCGATGTCCCGGCCGCGCGGCTCCAGTCCGACGGCGGCGATCGCGCCGTCCTCGACCTCGACGTCGCCGGGCACGAAGGAACCGCCCACCAGCGCGGCGGCCACGCCGAGTCGCATGGGTCGAGGCTACCGGCGCGTCCTGGACGGGGCTGGGTGGGCAGCTCGAGCGTGGCGTCAACGTCGGGAGGCCGCGAGGATCGCCGCCCGTTCCGACGTTGACATCACGGACGCACGTCAGCGTCGGACGGCCCCGAGGTTCGCCGAGGGTTCCGACGTCGACGCGCGGGCGATCTCACACCACGCGGCCGCCGTGCGTTGCAGCGAGGT
>JBEVIG010000209.1:0-39767 GCA_040510855.1 Solirubrobacteraceae bacterium | reverse complement strand
CCGAGCGCGCCGGGTGCGCCCCACCGTCGCGCCAGCCCGAGCTCCTCGCCGGCGAGGGCGAGCGCCTCGTCACGGCGCGCGAGCCGTGCCAGCGCCGGGGCGACGAGCGAGCGCCACGGGGCGGCGGCCGGGTTGGTGACCTCCGGGTACGCGGCCGCGATCTCCTCCGCGGCCGCCACCGCCGCCGCGTCCTCGCCCGCGGCGGCGAGCACCTCCAGCCGCGCCATCCGCCAGAAGCGGACGCCCTCGTGCTGGGGCATGTCCCACGGCCCGCCGAGCACGGCGCGGGCGCCGTCGACGTCGCCGCGGCCGACGAGGATCGTGGCGAGGATGCCGTTGAGGAACGTGAGCGAGCCCGCGTCGCCGAAGCCCCACATCCGCGTGTTCTCGACCGTGCTGCGCGCCTGCTCCTCGGCGCCGGCCAGGTCGCCGCGGGCGTGGAGCGCGTGGCTGCGCCACATCCCGACGCCGTTGGCGCCGAACAGGGAGCCGCTGCGGTGCGCCTCGGCCTGGAGCGCGTCGAGCTGCGCGAGCCCCTCCTCCCGGTCGGCCCAGATCAGCGTCATCATCGGCGCGATCGGCACCGTCCCGCCCTGGTAGACCTCGATCAGCTCACCGCCCGCCAGCGCGTCGAGCGCGTCCGTCGCGCACTCCCCGGCGGGCACGGTGCGGTGGCAGCGGTCGAGCGACGCCGCCGCCATCAGCGCGCGGTCGGCGACGGTCAGCGGGCCGTCCGGGCGCTCGCCCGCGGCGTGCAGCTGCTCGCGCAGGGCGGGGTCGGTGTTGCCCAGGTAGGCGGTCGTCAGCTCGAGCGCGAACAGGAGCCCGCGCAGGTCCGCGCGGTCGCCGGGGAGGTCCTCCCGGGCCGCGCGCAGCAGCGCCGCGGCCTCCTCCTCGCGGTCGGTGAACAGCAGCATGTGGCCGAGCCCGACCGCGATCTGCGCCCGCGCGACGGGGTCCTCGAGCCGGACGTAGACCTCCTGCAGGTGCTCGACCGCCGCCGGGCCGTTCGTCGTCGCCTCGGCCTGGCCGAGCGCGAGCAGGACCGCGTCGTGGCGCTCGGGCGGCGGCGGCTCCTCGAGCGCGCGGGAGAGGTAGGCCGCGGCCGACTCGTTCGCCGACGTCCGGGCCGCCGCCTCGCCCGCGGCCTGGAGCAGCTCGGCGACCCAGGGCTCACCGCGCCGCGGGGCCATCAGCAGCTGCGCGGCGACCTGCTCCGCCGGTGCACCGTGCTCGCGCAGGACGTGCGCGGCGCGCTCGTGCTGGAGCGCCCGCTCGGCGGGCGTGAGCTCGTGGTAGACGGCGTCGCGCACGAGCGGGTGGACGAAGCCGAGCGGCGGCTCCGGGCGCAGGATCTCCGCGTGGACCAGCGCCCGGGTGGCGCTCGCCACCTCCGCTTCGCCGACCTCCGCCAGCGCCGCGATGGCGGGGAGCTCGGCGCTCTCGCCGAGCACGGCCGCCGCGCGCGTGACCGCGGCCGCGTCGGCCGGCAGCCGGGCGAGGCGGAGCAGCACGGTGCTCGCCACCGCGCGCGGGCCGACGGCGCGGACCGCCTCGACGTTCGCGACGGTCGGGGCGATCCCCTCGGCCTCGAGCGTGCGCAGGAGCTGGCGCAGCAGCAGCGGGTTCCCGCCCGTGGCGTCGTGGCAGGCGGTGCAGAACGCGGGGTCGGCCGCCTCGCCGAGCTCGGCGCGGACCAGCGCCGTCACCGCCCCGGCGCCGAGCGGCCCGGGCCGCAGCGGCGTCGCCGCGGGGTCGTGGACGATCTCGGCGAGCAGCCCCGGGTCGGTGCCCGGCTCGCCCGTCCGGAGCGTCGCCGCCGCCAGCACGGGCGCGCCGTCGAGGCGGCGGGCGAGGTAGGCCAGGAAGCGCAGCGACGGGCGGTCGGTCCAGTGCACGTCGTCGATGGCGAGCAACAGCGGCCGCTCCGCCGCGAGGTTCTGCGTGAGCCAGTAGAGGCCGTGCAGCGCGGCGAACGACGCGGCCGCCTCGCCGTCGCCGTGGCCCTCGCCGCCGACCGCGAAGAGCGGGGCCGCGGTCGCCGCCGCGCCCGCCAGGGCGCGGTCGCGGTCCTCGGCGACGGCGCCCTCGAAGAGCTGGCGGACGACGCCGAAGCCGAACTCGCGCTCGAGCTCCGACGAGCGCGCCGCGAGCACGCGCAGCCGGCCGCCCGCGCGCTCGCGCAGCCCGGTCAGCAGCCCCGACTTCCCGATCCCCGCCGGCCCCTCCATCAGCACCAGCCGCCCGTGGCCGGTGGCCGCCTCGGCCACGATCGCGTCGAGCTCGGCCAGCTCGCGCTCGCGGTCGAGCAGCGCGCGGGTTCCGCGGAGCGAACCCGCAGGGCCAAGCTCGCTCGGCCCGCTCACGCCGCCAGCACCCCCGCCAGGTCGCGCCGGGAGCGGATCCCCAGCTTGCGGTACGCGTTGGAGAGGTGCACCTCGACGGTCTTGGGGGTCACGAACAGCGTCTGCGCGATGTCGCGGTTGGTCTCGCCCGTCACCGCGAGGTCGACGACGCGGCGCTCCGACGCGGTCAGGGAGGCCGGGCCGGAGAGCGCGTCGCTGCGCGGCCGCGCGCCCGCGGCGTAGAGCTCGGAGCGCACCTGCTCGGCCAGTCCCGGCGTGTCGCACGCCGTCGCCAGCTCGAGCGCCCGGCGCAGCGGCTCGCGCGCCTCCGCGGGCCGGCGGCCGCGCCGCATCGCGGCCCCGAGCGCGGCGAGCGACTTCGCGTGCTCGAGCCGCGCGGTCGAGTCCTCCAGCACGCCGGCGGACTCCTCGAGCAGCGCGAGGCCGTCGTCGCCGCGGAGCTGCCCGAGCAGCCGCAGCGCGGGCCCCACGGTGCCGGGCGCGCCCCAGCGGCGCGCCTCCTCCAGGTTCTCCTCGGCCAGCGCGAGCGCCGCGCCGGGCTGCCCGAGCCGCGCGAGCGCCTCGGCCTTGGGCGTGCGCCACTCGGCGACCGCGGGGTTGGTCGCCCGCGGGTAGCGCTCGGCCTGCAGGTCGGCGGCGGCGATCGCCTCCTCGTAGCGCCCCTCCGCCGCCAGGAGCCGCGCGTGCCCGCCGAGCCACCAGCGCGTCGCGTCGGTCCCGTCGTCCGGGTCCGCGCCGCGCTCGAGGTCGCGCCGCGCCGTCGCGAGATCGCCCCGCTCCAGCGCCACCCGGGAGAGGAAGGCGTGCTTGTAGGCCCCGGCCAGCACCGCGAAGCCCCAGGCCGCGTCGTCGGTCATCGCCTGCTCGAGGTCGGTGGCCGCCTCGGCCAGGTCGCCGCGGCGGAGCTGCGCGAATCCGTTCCAGAGGTGCGCGCCGCTGATCGCGAAGTACGAGCCCCGCCGGTACGCGTCGGCGCGAGCAGCGTCGAGCGTGACCTGCGCCTCGGGGCGGTCGGCGACGATCAGCGTGATGCCGGCGGCGAGCGCGACCGGGCCGTTGTCGGCCAGCAGCAGGTCGCCGCCCTCGAGCGCCTGGAGCGCGAGGCCGACCGCGTCCGCGCCGCCCGTGTGGCACCAGTCGAGCGCGGTGACGGCGGCCAGCGCCTTCGAGCCCGTCGAGGCGCCGGGCGCGATCGTGCGGAGCGCCTCCAGCTGCCCGTAGCGCTCGGCGTCGCCGGGCTCGAAGTGGACGGAGACGAGCCCGAGCGCCTGGAGCCAGCGGCGGATCTCGGCGTCCTCCGGCAGGGGCGCGGCGGCGGCGCGCGCGAGCGCGACGGCGTCGCGCGTGCGGCCCGTGAAGAGCAGCACGCGCATGAAGCCGATGGCGAGCTGCCCGCGCGCCTCGTCGTGCCCGGCGAGCGCGTCGTAGGCCTGCTGGAGATGGTCGGCGGCCGCGGGGCCGTTCGTCAGCGCCTCCGCCTGGCCGAGCCGCAGCAGGACCTCGATGCGCCGCGCGGCCGGCGGCGGCTCCTCCAGCGCCCGCTGGAGGTAGGCGACCGCGGACTCCGAGGCGCCGCCGCGCGCCGCGGCGGCGGCCGCGGTCTCGAGCTGCTCCGTGACCCACGGCTCCCCGCGGGGCGGCGCGAGCAGGAGCTGGGCGGCGATGTGGTCGGGCTCGAGCTCGAGGTCGCGCAGCACCCGCGCCGCGCGCTCGTGGGCCAGCTCCCGCTCGCCCGGCGGCAGCTCGTGGTAGACGGCGTCGCGCACGAGCGCGTGGACGAAGGCCAGCGGCGGCTCGGGTCGGACGATCTCCGCGCGCACGAGCTCGCGCACCGCGGCGGCGGTCTGCTCGTCGTCGAGCTCGGCGAGGGCGGCGGTCGCACGCAGGTCGGCGCAGCCGCCGAGCACGCTGATCGCCCGGGCGACCGCGGCCGCGGCGGGGGAGAGCCGGGCGAGGCGCAGCAGGACGGTGCTCGCGACCGCGCGCGGGCCGATCGCGCGGATCGCCTCGACCTGGTCCGCGGTCGGCGCGACCCCTTCGGCCTCGAGCGTGCGCAGGAGCTGGCGCAGCAGCAGCGGGTTGCCGCCCGTGGAGGCGTGGGTGGCGGCGCAGAAGGCCGGATCGGCGTCCGCGCCGAGCCGTTCGCGCACGAGCCCCTCGACGGCGGCGGCGCTGAGCGGCCCGGGATGCAGGCCGAGCGTCGCGGGGTCGTTGGCGATCTCGCCGAGCAGCAGCGGGTCCGTGCCCGGGTCGGAGGAGCGCAGCGTCCCGGCGACCAGCACCGGCGTGCCCTCCAGGCGCTTCGCGACGTAGGCGAGGAAGCGCAGCGACGCGCGGTCCGTCCAGTGCAGGTCGTCGACGGCGAGCAGCAGCGGCCCGTCCGCGGCGAGGTTGAGCGTGAGCCAGAAGAGCCCGTGCAGCATCGCGAACGACGCGTCCTCGTCGCCGCCGCCGTGGCTGCCGAACACGGCGGCCGCCGGTGCCGCGGCACCCTCCAGCGCACCGCCCGCGGCGACCTCGCGCTCGAAGAGCTGCCGCACCACGCCGTAGGCGAACTCGCGCTCGAGCTCGCCGACGCGGGCGGAGAGCACGCGCAGCCCGGCGCCGGCCGCGCGCACGCGCAGGTCGGCGAGCAGCCCGGTCTTGCCGATCCCCGCCGGCCCCTCGATGAGGACGAAGCGGCCCTGCCCGGCCGCCGCGGCGGCGACCACCTCGTCGAGCGCCGCCAGCTCGGCGTCGCGCTCGAGGAGCGTCACGACGCGACCCCGAGCGCGCTCGCGAGCTCGCGCCGTGAGCGGATGCCGAGCTTCCGGTACGTGTTGGAGAGGTGGACCTCGACGGTCTTCGGCGTCACGTAGAGGGCCTGCGCGATGTCGCGGTTCGTGTCGCCGCCCGCGGCGAGGTCGGCGACGCGCTTCTCCGATGCGGTCAGCGCGTCGACGCCGGCGAGCGCCTCGGTGCGCGGGCGGGCGCCCGCCGCGTAGAGCTCGGACCGCGCGGCCTCGGCCAGCGGCCCGGCGGCGCAGACCGTGGCGAGCTCCAGCGCGCGCCGCAGCGGATCCCGGGCGTCCGCCGGGCGCCGCGCGTGGCGGATCGCGGCGCCGAGCGCGAACAGCGCGCGGGCGTGCTCGAGCTTCGCGGTCGTGCCGTGCAGCAGGGCGACGGCCTCCTCGAGGCGGCCGATCCCCGCGTCGCGCTCCAGCCGGCCGAGCTGCGTCAGCGCGCGGCCCACCGTGCCGGGCGCGCCCCAGTCCCGCGCGGCGGCGAGCTCCTCCGTCGCGACGGCGATCGCCTCGTCCGTCCGCCCGAGCCGGTCCAGCGCGTCGGCGCGCAGCACCCGCCACGGCGCGTCGGGCGCCTCGCGGTAGTGCCGGAAGCGGATCTCGAACGCCGCGGTCTCGTCCATGACGTCCTCCCACCGGCCCTCCGCGGCGAGCAGCCGCATCCGCGCGTGCACGTAGAAGCGCGCGGAGTTCGACGCGTCGCCCTGGTCGCGGTTGCCCGTGAGCACCGTGCGGGCGCCGGCGACGTCGCCGCGGTCGACCAGGACCTCGGTGAGGAAGGCGTCGGAGAACGCGCGCGGCCCGCTGCCGAGGCCGTAGACGGCGAAGCCCTCGTTCGCCCGCCGCAGCAGCTCCTCGGCGGCCTCGAGGTCCCCGAGCCGCTGCTGCGTGTAGCCGAGCCAGAGCTGGAGCGACGAGACGTCGAGCAGCGAGCCGCGGCGGTGGCCGAACTCCTGCAGCCGCCGCACGTGCTCCAGCGCCTCCGGGCGGTCGCCGAGGACGAGCGGCAGCACCGTCGGGATCGAGAGCAGGGTCGAGTCCATCTCGGGCAGCTCCTCGCCCTCGAGCGCCGCGAGGCTCAGCGCCACGCAATCGTCGACGTGCCCGCCGCGGTTCATCCAGTCGAAGGTGGCCACGCCGGCGAGCGCCTTGGCGCCCGGCCCGGGCGCGTCGGGGAGGTGCCGGAGCGCCGCCATCCGCCCGAGCGCGTTCTCGCCGCCCCCGCCGAAGAAGAAGGTCATGAGCTCGACGGCCTCAAGCGCCCGCGCGGCGTCGGGCGCGACCGGCGCGACGGCGGCCGCCGCCTCGTGCGCGATCCGCGCCGCGCCGTCGGCGTCGCCCGTGAAGAGCCGCACGCGGCTGAGCACCGCCGCCACGTCCGCCCGGACCTGCGGGTCGCTGACGGCGTCGTAGGCCTCCTCGAGGTGCTCGGCCGCGGCGGGCCCGGAGGTCAGCGCCTCGGCGATGCCGAGCGCGAGCAGCACCTGGATGCGCTGCTCGTCCGCGGGCGGCTCCTCCAGCGCGCGGCGCAGGTAGGCGACCGCGCTCTCCGTCGCCCCGCGGCGGACGGCGTCGCTGCCCGCCTGCTGCAGCAGCTCCGCCGCCCAGGCGGCGCCGCGGCGCGGCGCGAGCAGGAGCTGCGCGGCGACCTGCTCGATCGCGGCTCCCGCCTCGCGCAGCATCTCGGCGGCGCGCTCGTGCTCGAGCTCGCGCTCCGGGGGCGGGAGCTCGTGGTAGACGGCATCGCGGACGAGCGGGTGGACGAAGCCCAGCGGCGGCTCGGGCCGGATGATCTCCGCGCGGATGAGCTCGCCGGAGGCGGCGGCCACCGCCCGCTCGTCGCGGCCGGCGAGGGCGGCGACGCGCGGGAGCTCCGCGCTCTCCCCGAGCACGGCCGTCGCGCGCGCCACCGCGCGCGCGTCATCCGACAGGCGCGAGAGCCGCAGCAGCACCGTGCTCGACACGGCGCGCGGGCCGACCGCGCGGACGACCGCGGCCTGGTCGGCGCTGGGCTGCACGCCCTCCGCCTCGAGCGCCCGCAGGAGCTGGCGCAGCAGCAGCGGGTTGCCGCCCGTGGCCTCGTGGCAGGCGGCGCAGAAGCCGGGGTCGGCGTCGTCGCCGAGCCGCTCGCGCACGAGCGCGGTCACGGCCTCCGCGCTCAGCGGGCCGGGCCGCAGCGGCCGCGTCACGGGATCCTGGGCGATCTCGGCGAGCAGCCCCGGGTCGGTGCCCGGCTCGGCCGAGCGCAGGGTCGCGGCGACCAGCACGGGCGCGCCGTCGAGCCGCCGCGCGAGGTAGGCGAGGAAGCGCAGCGACGGGCGGTCCGTCCAATGCAGGTCGTCGATCGCGAGCAACAGCGGCTGCTCGGCCGCGAGATCGAGCGTGAGCCAGTACAGGCCGTGGAGCGCGGCGAACGAGGCGGCGCCCTCCTGGTCGGGCGCGAGCGCCTGCTCGAACAGGGCGGCGGCCGGCGCCGCGGCGCCCGACAGCCCGCCGCGGGCGGCGACCCGGGCCTCGAACAGCTGGCGCACGACGCCGTACGCGAACTCGCGCTCGAGCTCCCCGGCGCGCGCCTGCAGGACCTGGAGCGTCGGCTGCGCGCGCTCGCGCAGGCTCGCGAGCAGCCCGGACTTGCCGATGCCCGCGGGGCCCTCGATCAGGACGAGGCGGCCGCTGCCCGCGGCCGCGTCCGCCACGAGCGCGTCGAGCTCGGCGAGCTCGGCGTCGCGCTCGAGCAGGAAGGGTGAGGCGTCAGCCGGCAAGGACCTCGCAGGCACGGTCGATGGCGGGCCCCGAGGTGGCGATGAGCTGCTCGGCCTCGCGGCGCAGGGCGTCGAGGTTCTCGGCGGATGCGTCGTCGAGGTCGTCGGACGCGAGCTCGAGCATCGTCTGCAGGCGGACGTAGCGGTCGCCCATCAGCGCCTGCGCCTCGAACTCGATCGTGTCGGAGACGCCGTCGAAGACCATGTCGAGCGCGGGCCGCGCCCAGCCGAGCTGGCCCCACCAGCGCGCCTGGTCGAAGGTGTACGCGCGGGTGTGCGCGCCCGTGCCGAGCGAGAGCATCAGCTCCAGCCCGGGCGCGGTGCCGTCGCGCACGAGGTCGGCGTAGGCGCACATCGACGGGTTCACGGCGTAGAGGCCGCCGTCGACGAGCGGGTACGTCCGCGCGCCCGCGCGGTCGGTGACCTCCTCGGGCTCGAAGTAGCTCGGGGCGGCGGAGGTCGCGCGGGCGACGGCGGTGAGCGGGAAGTCGTACGTGGGGTCGCCGACCGCGCGCGACGAGCGGAAGAAGAACGCGAAGCGGTCGTGGATGTCGTAGGCGGTGACGAAGACGGGCACGAGCGCCTCGGACAGGTACGCGTCGCCGAGGTAGCGGGCGAGCGCGCGCTCCAGCCCGTCGTCCTCGTAGCGCTCGTCGATCCAGCCGCCGGCGGAGAAGAGCTTCTTGATCAGCCCGCGGTGGAAGATCCGCGGGCCCTCCTCGACGTAGATCCCGGCGAGCTCCTCGGCGGTGAACAGCGGGCGGCCGTCCGGCCCGCGGCGCGTGAGCGCGCAGGCGAGGATGCCGCCCGTCGACGTGCCCGCCACGAGGTCGACCATCTCGGCCGTCCGCCGCCCGGTGCGGCGCTCGATCTCGGCGAGCACCAGCGCAGGGATCAGCCCGCGGATGCCTCCGCCGTCGATGCTCAGGACCTTCACGCCCGCGAGTCTAGTTTTCCGGAGCGTCGTCCGGGGAGGATGCACGGATGTTCGATCACGTCGACATCCGGGTCACCGACCTCGCCGCGTCCCGGCGCTTCTACGACACCGTGTTCGCACCGCTGGGCATCCGGCCGGACGTCGAGGAGGACGACATCATCGAGTGGGGCGACCTCTCGATCGTGCCGGTCGAGGAGGGCAGCGTCGTCAGCGCCGGGCTCCACGCCGGGTTCGTGGCGGGCTCGCCGGAGGTCGCGGACGCGTTCTGGCGCGCCGGCGTCGACGCCGGGTACGCCTCCGACGGCGAGCCGGGGCCGCGCCCCGAGTACGGCGGGGACTACTACGGCGCGTTCCTGCTCGACCCCGACGGCAACTCGATCGAGGCCGCCCACCACAGCTCGCTCCGCCGCGGCGGGCACATCGACCACGTCTGGATCCGCGTGGCCGACGTCGCGGCCTCGGCCGCGTTCTACGACGTGATCGGGCCATATGCGGGGTTCGTGCGCGGACGCACGACGGAGGACCGGGTCCAGTTCAAGGCCGAGAGCGGGTCGTTCTCCGTGCTGCGCGACGACCGGCCGGCGGCGCGCAACATCCACATCGCGTTCCCGGCCCCGTACACGGGCGCGGTCGCCGATTTCCACGCGGCCGCGGTCGGCGCCGGGTACCGCGACAACGGCGGGCCGGGGGAGCGGCCGCAGTACCACCCGGGCTACGAGGGCGCGTTCGTGCTCGACCCCGACGGCAACAACATCGAGGTGGTCGACCACCACCGCTGAGGTCTACCCTCGGTGGCGATGTTCGAGGAGCACGCGGTCGGCGGCCCGATCTCCGCGACGTCGCGCTGGACGCCGCGGAAGCTCGAGGCCTATCTCAAGGCGGGCGGCCGCCCGCGCTGGATGGAGCGGATCGGCGAGATCGAGGCGCTCAAGGCCAACGCGCGCATGCGGCTGCGGCGCGCGAGGCGCCTGCTCGAGGCGGAGTGCGCGGGCGACGCCGAGCTGCTCGCCCGCCGCTGGCGCGCGCTCGCCGAGGCCTGGGACTTCCGCGAGGTCAACACGCTCATCGGCCAGCACAACGACTGGTTCCCGATCGAGCGCGACCTCGCGATGGACCCGCGGACGAAGGACTACGTGAAGATCCGCGGCAAGTCGTACCGCCGCGAGCCGCTCGGGCCCGACTGGGTCCTCCGCGAGTTCCCGCTCTAGGCCAGCGCGTCCTCGAGCTCGTCGTCGGCGAGCTCGCCGAACAGCGAGGGGTCGCGGGGCGAGCCCTTGATCACGTCGTCGGCGCGGCCCCTGTGGCCCTCGGGCAGCAGCCGGCCGCTCGTCGTGCCGAAGTAGATCGCCTCGGGGTGGTGGGCGACGAGCGCGAGCGTGGACTGCTCGGGCTCGACCGCGTACCCGCCGGAGAGCCGCAGCCCGATCCGGTTCGTCGCGTCGAGCAGCCGGTAGACCTTCTCGTGCTCGGACTGCTCCGGGATCGCCGGGTAGCCCCACGAGTAGCGGCGGCCCTGCGTGGCGGGGATGCCGAGGTCCTGGCGGATCCGCCAGTGCAGCCACTCGGCCATGCCCTCCGCCGTCTGCACGCCGAGGCCGTGGGTGAAGAGCTGCTCGGCGAACTCGCCGTCGGCCTCGAGCCGCGCCATCAGCTCCGTGACCTCGTCGCCGGACGTGACGGCCTGGAGCGCGACGACGTCGAGCTGGCCGGACTCCTTCGGGCGGAAGAAGTCGGCGAGGCAGATGCGCTCGCCCTTGGGCTGGCGCGGGGCGACGAGCCGCTCGAGCACCGTCTCGCGGTCCTCGGGGTCGAGCACGACGATCTCGTTGCCCTCGGAGTAGCAGGGGAAGTAGCCGAGGACGGCGCGCGGGTGCAGGTAGTCCTGCTCGCGCCACATCCGCTCCAGCCGCGGGCGGAAGTCGTTCTCGATGAGCTCGCGCCAGGCCTCGCCCTTCACGCCGCGCCCGCCCCAGTGGAGCTTGAAGAGCACGTGCGTGTCGAGGTGCGGGTAGACCTCGTCGAGGTCGACGGGGATCTCGCGGACGCCCCAGAACGGCGGCTCGGGGACGGGCGTGTCGGTCGAGACGGGGGCGCGCACGGAGTCGTCGGTGAAGTCGAGGACCTCCTCGGTCTCGCCCTCCTCGCGCAGCTTGCGGGCCTCCTCGCGGATCTTGCCCGTGAGCCGCTCGCGCGCCTCGCCGTCGACGAGCTGGTCCATCACCGCGAGGCCCTCGAAGGCGTCCTTGCAGTAGAAGACGCCGGGCTCGTAGATCGCGTCGGACTCCTTGCCGTCGGGGTAGTTCGCGCGCAGGCCGAACTTGCGGTTGATCGCCGCGCCGCCGACGAGCAGCGGGTACGAGAGGCCGTGCGAGTGCAGCTCCTGCACGCACAGCGGCATCTGCTTGGAGGTCGAGACGAGCAGCGCGCTGAGGCCGATGGCCGTGGCGTCGTGCTCCTGCGCGGCGTCGAGGATCGCGCCGATCGGGACCTGCTTGCCGAGGTCGACGACCGTGTAGCCGTTGTTCGTCAGGATCGTGTTGACGAGCGACTTCCCGATGTCGTGCACGTCGCCGAACACGGTCGCCAGGACGACGGTGCCCTTGGAGTAGCCCTCGAGCTTGTCGAGGTACTTCTCGAGCTGCGCCACGGCGCGCTTCATCACCTCGGCGCTCTGCAGCACGAAGGGGAGGATCAGCTCGCCCGCGCCGAACTTGTCGCCGACCTCCTTCATGGCGGGCAGCAGCACGTCGTTGAGCGTGGGGACGGCGCCGATCTTCTCCACCGAGGCGTCGATCTGCGCCTCCACGCCCTCCTTCTTGCGGCGCAGGATGTGCCAGTGCAGCGCCTCCTCGGGCTGCATGTGCGCGGTCGGGTCGGCCGCCTCGGCCTCGTCGCCCGTGGCCGACTTCTCCTCGAAGTGCGCGATGAACTTCTCGAGCGCGTCCTCGCGGCGGTTGAAGACGAGGTCGTCGGCGAGCTTGCGCTCCGTGCCGTCGATCTCTGCGTAGGGCGTGATGTGGTTCGGGTTGACCATCGCGAGGTCGAGCCCGGCCTCCACGCAGTGGTGGAGGAAGACGGAGTTCAGGACGCTGCGCGCGGGCAGGCCGACGCCGAAGGAGACGTTGGAGACGCCGAGGGAGGTGAGCACGCCCGGCAGCTCCCGCTTGATCAGGCGGATGCCCTCGATCGTCTCGACGGCGGACGGGCGCCACTCCTCGTCGCCCGTGGTGAGCGTGAAGGTGAGCGCGTCGAAGATCAGCAGCTGCGGGTCGAGCCCGTGCTCGCCGCACGCGATGTCGACGATCCGCTGCGCGACCTCGAGCTTGCGCTCGCGGGTCTTGGCCATGCCGACCTCGTCGATGGTCAGCGCGATCAGCGCGGCGCCGTGGCGGTTCGCGATCTCCGTGACGCGGTCGAGCTTGTCGCGGCCGGCCTCGAGGTTCACCGAGTTGACGATCGCGCGGCCGGGGATCTGGTCCAGCGCGGTCTCGATCACCTCGGGCTCCGTGGAGTCCACCTGGATCGGCGCGGGCTGGGTGAGCGAGACCTTCTTGGCCACGAGGCGCATCTGCTCGTCCTCGTCCTGGCGCTCCGTGAGCGCGACGCAGAGGTCGAGCACGTGGGCGCCGCCCTCGACCTGGTCCTCGGCGACCTGGACGAGGCCGTCGTAGTCGTCGGCCAGCAGGAGCTCCTTGGCCTTGCGCGAGCCCTGCGAGTTGACGCGCTCGCCGACGAGCGTCGGGCGCGGGTCCTGGACCAGCGGCGTGGCCGTGATCATCGAGCTCACGTGCGGGGGCCGCGGCGCGGGGCGCGTGGACGGCGCGCGGCCGCCGACGCGGTCGACGATCGCGGCGATGTGCTCCGTCGTCGTGCCGCAGCAGCCGCCGACGATGGACACGCCGAAGCGCTCCACGAACTCGCCGAGCGTGTCGGCGAGCGGGCCGGGCTGCTCGGGGAAGATCGTCTCGCCGTTCGGGCCCTGGTGGGGGATGCCGGCGTTCGGGATGCACTGCACCGGTACGGGGCAGAACTCGCCGAGGAAGCGGATCGCGTCGCGCATGTCGTCGGGGCCGGTGGAGCAGTTGAGGCCGATGACGTCGACCTTGAGCGCCTCGAGCGTGGCCAGCACGGCGGAGATGTCGGTGCCGAGGAGCATCGTGCCGCCGTTGGGCAGCAGGGAGACGGAGGTCTGGAGCGGGACCGCGCGGCCGGTCTCCTTGAACGCCTCGCGCGCGCCGAAGACGGCGGCCTTGACCTCGAGGATGTCCTGCGCGGTCTCGATGATCAGGAGGTCGGAGCCGCCGTCGATCAGGCCCTTCGCCTGCTCGGCGAAGATCTCGACGAGCTCGCGGAAGCGGATCTTGCCCAGCGTCGGGTCGTCGGAGGCGGGGAGATGGCCGGTCGGGCCGATCGACCCGGCGACGAAGCGGTCCTCGCCGATCGCCTTGCGCGCGATCTCGGCGGCCTTGCGGTTGATCTCGTACGTGTGCTCGCCGAGGCCCCACTCGTCGAGCTTCAGGCGCGAGGCCTGGAACGTGTCCGTCTCCACGACCTCGGCGCCGACCTCCACCATCGAGCGGTGCAGGTCCTCGATGACGTCGGGGCGGTTGAGGACGAGGGCCTCGTGCGCGCGGCCGGGCAGCTTGTAGTCCTTCTCGAGCGACAGGTCGAACTGCTCGAGCGTGGCGCCCATGCTCCCGTCGAAGACGACGACGCGGTCACGTGTGGCTGCCAGGTAGTCGCGCATAGACGTGGAAGTCTAGCCAACCTTGACAAGGTTGTGGCAAGGTTTGGGTGCGCCGGTTGCAACCCGGACGTGAAGCCCCGGGGGCGGGGCGCGGGACGTGTGTCACGGTAGAGGGGCCGGATGACGCGCGCAGAGCTCCACTTCCACCTGCTCCCCGAGGTCGACGACGGCCCGGTCGACCTCGACGACGCCGTCGCCCTGGCGCGGCTCGCCGTGGCCGACGGCACGGGGCTCGTGACGGTGACGCCCCACGTCCGCGACCTGCTGGCGCTCGGCATCCTCGGCGAGGTTCCCGCGCGCGTGCGCGAGGTGCAGGCGGCGCTCGACGCCGCCGGCGTCCCGCTCGAGCTGCGGACCGGCGCGGAGCTCGCCCACGACGACGTCCACGCCTTCGACGCGCGGATGCTCGACGCGATCGCCCAGGGGCCGGGCGACGCGCGCTGGGTGCTGATCGAGGCGCCGCTGTTCGGCGGGCGCGCCGAGGAGTTCCTCGCCGCGACCGCGTGGGTCCGCCGCCAGGGCTTCGGCACGCTGATCGGCCACCCGGAGCGCTGCGCGCCGCTGATGGAGCGGCCGGACGCGATCGCCGCGGAGCGCCGCGCGGGCGCGCGGCTCCAGGTCAACGCCTCCTCGCTGACCGGCGCGCACGGGGACGGCGCGCGTGCCGCGGGGCTGGCGCTGATCCGCTCTGGCCAGGCCGACGTCATCGCCTCCGACGCGCACCGCGCGACGCGCCCGCCCCGGCTCGGGGAGGCGCTCGCGGTGCTCGAGGCGCACGGGGTCCGCGGCGGCGAGGCGCTCGTGCGCGACGTGCCGCGGGCGCTGCTCGAGCACGGGCTCGGCGCGCTCCCGGCCGTGCGCGCGGCCTGACCTGCGACGATCCCGCGGCGTGGAGCGCCGTCATCTCTCCCTCCGCTCGGACGCGCTCGGCGCCGACCTCGGCGTGATCGCCTACGGCCACTACGGGCGGCCGCTGCTCGCCTTCCCCGCGCAGTCGGGGCACTGCTGGGACTACGAGAACCACGGCATGATCGACGCGATCGCCGACCTCGTCGACGCGGGGCGCGTGAAGGTCTACTGCGTCGACGCGATCGACGGGAGCACGTGGTTCGACGACTCGCTCCCGCTCGAGGAGCGCGCCCGCCGGCACGGCTACTACGAGGACTGGATCGTCAACCACGTCGCGCCGTTCATCCATGCGGACTGCGGCGGGGCGCAGGAGATCATCGTCAACGGGCCGAGCTTCGGCGCCTTCCACGCCGCGAACTTCACGCTCAAGCGCGGCGACCTCTTCCCGGTCGGGATCTGCCAGAGCGGCGTCTACGACGTCTCCGTCGTGGGCTGGGGCGAGCGCGGCCACGACGTCTACTTCAACAACCCCGCGGACTACGTCGCGCACCTCGGGGGCGACCACCTGGAGTGGCTGCGCGGGCAGGTCAGCCTGCTCGTCGTCTGCGGCCAGGGGCAGTGGGAGGACACGACGGGGGCGCTCGAGAGCTCGCGCCGCTTCGCCGGCCTGCTCGCGGAGAAGGGGCTGCGCCACGAGCTCGACCTCTGGGGCCACGACGTGCCGCACGACTGGCCGTCCTGGTGCGCGCAGCTCTCGCACCACCTGCGGCGCTTCTGCTGACCCGGCGCGCCGCCGCCCGCGTCAGGCCCGCGCCGCATGGGTAGCCCACGGGAGATGCCCGAGGACCGCGTGACCATCACGCCCTACCGCGACGGCCCGCTGCTCGTGCGCGGCGCGTTCGAGCTGCTCGACCAGGACGGCAACACGATCGAGCCGGGGCGCGAGACCGTCGCGCTCTGCCGCTGCGGCAAGTCGCGCCTGCGCCCCTTCTGCGACGGTACGCACAAGCTCGTGCGGTTCAAGGCGCCGAGCGGCGCCGAGGTCGGCCGCGAGCCGGCCTGACGTCAGACGCGGTAGGCGAGCTCGCGGTAGAGCCGGAGGTCGTGCGTGACGGTGGTCGCCTGCCGCGACTCCCCGGGGCGCTTGAACTCGACCGTGATCGCGACGCGCGGCGGGGCCTTGCGCGCGAAGTAGCCGGGCACGGTGTCCAGCAGCGTGCCCAGCCTGCGCCCGGGCCCGAGGAACTCCACGCGGCGGAACAGGCGCAGCGCGGCGACGTCGCGGCCCTGCGCGTCGGCGAGCGGCGGGTCGAAGGAGCAGCGGACGTCGAGCGCCGGCCGGTCCGCGAGGTTGACCAGCTCGAGATACAGCACGCCGCCCTCGAAGGTGACGTCGACGACGACGCCGTCGTCGGGCCGGGCGGCGTCCATCGTCAGTCCCGCGAGAGGCCCTCGTGCGCGATCTCGATCGTCTCGATCGCGACCTCGTTGGCCTTGGCGTTCAGGTCCGGGCCGTCGAACTTCGCGACCCAGCCGTCGACGAAGGTCCAGCGCACCAGCTCCGTGCCGTCGTCCGCGAGGAGCACGATCGCACCGTTGCGGCGCTCGACCGCCCCGTCGAGGACGGTCTTGCGCCAGTTCCAGAGCTCGTCGTTCTTCGTGATGCCGCGCCGGAGCACGAGGTTGGCGTACGTCGTCAGGCCCGGCATCTTGCGCACCCTCGTCGGCTCGCCGCCGGCCCGGTACGCGATCACCTCGGTCTCGTTCCGGAGGCCGGTGACCTCGCAGAAGGCCGCGACGGTGATGCCGTCGATCTCGACGCGGAAATTGTACGCCTTGTAGGGATCGTCACGAGCCATGGCGCGGTCTCCCTTCGACGCCGCGCCGGCGGCCCCTGCTACGGCCGGCCCCAGGGGCGCTGCGCCTGCGGGCGCTCGATGCGGCGGTTCCACTCGTCGTTGTTGCGACGCTGCGCGTCGCGGAGGGAGTTCCAGGCGCGGCGGAGGCTGTTGGCGGGCATGTCGGGTTCCTTTCGGTGCAGGGTGGGATGCACCTCATACGCGCCACCCTGGCCCGCCATTCCCCGGTTCCGGCCATCAGGCGGAACGCCGCCGCGAGTTGGCGGTTGTCCGCCAGGCGCCTTCGAGGAGGCTCGACCTCAGCCGCTGACGCGGTCGAGGTGCTGCAGCAGGTCGTGCGCCGCGAGCTCGACCTGCTTGTGCCGCCACTCGGCGGCGCGGTAGACGCAGGCGATCAGCCCGCTGCGGTGGATGCGGCGGAAGTCGCCGTAGACGAACGCGTGCCGCGCCTTCGTCTCGTCCGACGCGCCGACCGTCAGCCCGAGGAACCACGCGCCGTACGCCTCCCAGCCGTGGTTCTCGAGGTACGCGTTCTCCGCGTCCGCCTTGGGCTGCACGTCACCCCAGTCGCTGCGCAGCACGTACTGCCGCGCGTCGATCAGCTCCCGCGCCTTCGCGACGGCGGCCTCGTTCACCTCGTAGCTCGCCATGCGCGGACGATACCGGATTGGTCCTGTCGATAGCAGGTTGAATGGCGCTGGAGGGCGAGCCAATGCCGGGTAGGTTGCGGGGCATGAGACCCATGGACGCCACCCTCGACGGCTACGCCTGGCTCCCCCGGCTCATCGACAAGGCCCGCGCCTCGCGCGCCGGCACGCTGGGCGAGATGGTCCATCCCTGCCCGGTCGACCGCCGCTGCATGAAGCTGCTCGGGATCGACGTGAGGACCCTCCACACCATCGTCGACCGCGAGCCGACGGACGCCGGCGTGTTGTCCGCCCTGCGCCGCCGGGGGATCCCGACGGCGCAGGAGGCCTGGTTCGACGCGCCGGCCTTCGAGGCCGAGCTTCAGCGCACGCCGAAGTAGTGGTGCTTCCGCCAGTGCGCCACCCGGTCGCCGAGCTTCGCGCCCTGGCGGTCGCCGGTGCGGAAGTGGATGCCCGAGTACACCCGGGCGTCCACGACCTCGCGCAGGGCCTGGGAGAACCGCGAGAAGCGGCGCTCCGTGCCCGACACCGCGCTCGTCTCCTCGAACGCGACCTTGTCCGTGCGGAAGAAGTCGCGCAGCGTCTGCGTGACCGCGCCGGTCAGGCACGGGTGTCCCGCCGGATGGTCCGGGTAGGGCGGCGTGTTGAGGAGCGGCAGCCAGCCCGGGTCCGCCTTCGTCGCCGGGTTGCCGTCCGTGTCCGCCGCGCGGATCGCGCTGATCGGCCGCCAGAAGCTCCAGCGCGCCTTCTCGTACCAGCAGGCGATCACGGCGTCCGCCGCGGTCAGGTCGAGCATCGCGTAGAAGCGCGCGCTGTCGACCGGGTCGTGGATCCGCTCGTCGGCCAGTGACCGGAAGATCCGGCTCCACATCGCGGTCGGGTGCTCGTACCAGAACCGGGCGATGTCGGTCTGCTCCGGGCTCCGCGGGGAGTCGGCGGCCGCGGTGCCGTACCGCTCGACCTCGCGGAAGTCCCGCGCGTACTCGTCGCTCGTCAGCGCGTTCGGCCCGGGCGTGCGGAACTGGTCGCCCCGCAGGAGCAGGAACGGCCGCATCCGCGCGATCCAGCCGGCGGGATCGTTGACGAACGCCGGCAGCTCCGGGCGCCACTGCCCGGCCGCCGTCCCCGGCGTGAACCGGAACGCGCCGAACCGGCCGTCGCCCGCGCGGTCGGAGATCATCGCCGCCGCCGCGGCCTCGCCGACGGCGATGCCGCCGTCGCGGGCCGGGCCCGGCGCGATCGCGCCGATCGACGCGATGTACCGCATCTGGAGCATGGGCTGCTGGGCCGGGACGATCGCTCCCAGCACGCGGTAGGCGGCGGTGGCGGCGGCCGCGGCCGTGGACTCGGAGCCGTCCGCCGGCACGTCGGCCAGGTACGGCTCCCGGCTGCCGTCGATCGAGTTGACGGCGTCGTATACCGCTCCCTGGACCATCGCGAGATGGACGATGGAGACGGTCGGCCCCTGGCCCGCGTTGGCGATCAGCGCGTCGGTCGCCGTGCGGTTCCAGTCCGTCACCTCGTCCGCCTGGGCGGGCGCGGCGACGAGGGCGGTGAGCACGATGGCGCCGGCCAGTACGCGGCGCCTGCCTCGCTTGGACATCGATCCTCCTGTCGGGCGGGTGTTGGAGAACACGCCGCGGAGCGTCCGCCCGACCGGTCTAGATCGGGTAGAGGATCGGTTGATGCCCGCCCGATGCCCGGGGTAGTGTCGGCCGCGGAAGCGGAGGGAACCAACGGCCATCGACCTGCAGCTGCTGGGGCCGGTCAACGCCAGCCTCGAGGGCCGGCCGGTTCCGCTCGGCGCGACGAAGCAGCGCGCCGTCCTCGCGATGCTCGCGCTCGAGCCGAACCGCGTCGTCCCGCTCGAGCGTCTCGTCGACGGGCTGTGGGGCGAGCGCCCGCCGGCCAGCGCGACGAAGATGGTGCAGCATTACGTCTCGCACCTCCGGCGGCTGCTCGACGGCGCCGACGCGGAGATCGTCACCCACGGGCGCGGCTACGAGCTGCGCGTGGCGCCCGAGGCGATCGACGTCGCGCGCTTCGAGCGGCTGATCGAGCACGCGGAGGGCGAGGCGGCGCTCGCGCTGTGGCGCGGGAAGCCGCTGGCCGACGTCGCCGCCGAGCCGTTCGCCGGTCCCGAGATCGACCGGCTGGAGGAGCTCGAGGCGCGGGCGGCCGAGCTCGCGGTCGAGGCCGAGATCGGGCGCGGCGACCACGACGCCGCGCTCGCGCGCCTCGAGCGGCTGATCCGTGCGCACCCGCTCCGCGAGCGGCTCCACGCCCAGCGGATGCGCGCGCTCTACCGGGCCGGGCGGCAGGCCGAGGCGCTCGCGGCCTTCGTCGAGATCCGGCGGGCGCTGGTGGAGGAGATCGGCGCCGAGCCAGGCCCCGAGTTGCAGCGCCTGCACGCCGCGGTCCTCCGCCAGGACCCGGCGCTCGACCGGGTCGTGGAGCACGTGAACGGGGTGGAGGCGCCCGCCGCCCCCGCGGTCGCCGCCCGGTCCCGGCGGGCAGGGCGGCGCCGCCTCGTCGCCGGGCTCGCCGCGGTCGCGGTGCCCGCGGCGGTCGTCGCGCTCGTGCTCGGCACCCGCAGCGAGGCGGACCTCACCGCGCTCTCCGCCGACACGGCCGGCGCCGTCGACCCGGAGTCCGGGCGCCTGACCGCCGAGATCCCCGCCGGCCGGTCGCCGTCGGCGCTCGCGGTGGGCGACGGGCGCGTCTGGATCGCCAGCGCCGCCGATCGCAGCGTCGTGGGCGTCGACCCCTCCGGCACGCGCGCGGCGACGCTGCCGCTCACCGAGGAGCCGGCCGCGCTCGCCGCCGCCGCCGGCTCGCTCTGGGTCGCCGTCGACCGCGGCCGCGACGTGCTGCAGCTCGATCCGGGCTCGGACCGCGTCGTGCGCCGCATCGAGGTCGGCAACTCCCCCGTCGCGATCGCCGCCGGCGAGGGCGCGGTGTGGGTCGCCTCGGCGGTCGACCGGACGGTGTCGCGGATCGACCCCTCGCGCGGCGCGGTCACCGCGCGGATCGACCTCGGCGCGAGCCCGACGGCCCTCGCCGTGGGCGGCGGCGCGGTGTGGGTCGCGAGCGAGGAATCCGGCGCGGTGTTCCGCATCGAGCCGCGGACGGCCGTGGTGACCGCGACGCTGGATGCCGGCAACGGGCCGTCCGCGCTGGCCGCGGACGCCGGCGCGCTGTGGGTCGCCAACCGCCAGGACGACACGGTGTGGCGGATCGACCCCGCGACGCGCACGGTCACCGACACCCTGCGCGTCGGGGCGGGCCCGGTCGCCGTCGCCCTCGGCGCAGGCGCCGTCTGGGTCGCCGGCTCGCGCGCGGGCACGCTCACCCGGATCGATCCGGCGGCGCGGCGGGTGGACCGCACGATCGCGCTCGGCAACGCGCCCGCCGGCGTCGGCGTGGCCGGAGGGCGGGTCTGGACCGCCGTGGCCGCGTCGCCGTCGGCGCACCGCGGCGGGACCCTGATCGTCGCCGACGACGTCGCCTGCTGCGAGGACGCGGAGTTCTGGCCCTGGGAGATCGGCTGGCTCGCCTACGACGGGCTGGTCGGCTACCGCCGCACCGGGGGCTCCGGGTTCGGCCGGCTGACCGGCGACCTCGCCGAGGCGGTCCCGGAGCCGGCCGCCGACGGCCGCACCTACGTGTTCAAGCTCCGGGAGGGCATCCGCTACTCCGACGGCTCGCCCGTGCGTGCCGCCGACGTCCGCGCCTCGCTCGAGTCGCAGCTCGCGCTGAACGGGTTCGGGATGGGGTCGCTCGCCCGCATCCGCGGCGCGCGCCGGTGCATGCGCTCGTCGGGCCCGTGCGACCTCTCGGCGGGCGTCGTGACCGACGATCGCGCGCGGACGATCACGATCCGGCTCACCGCATCGGACTCCGAGCTCCTCCACGCGCTCGCCAACCCGCCGGGCTTCGTGACCCCCGCCGGGCGCGGCTTCGGGGAGGCCGTGCCGCCGCCGGGCACCGGGCCGTACCGGTTCGGGCCGCTGTCCAGGATGGGCCACCTCCGCCTCATCCGCAATCCGCACTTCCGCGTCTGGTCGGAGGACGCGCGTCCCGACGGGATCGTCGACGAGATCGTGTTCCGGGTGGCCCAGGACGGCATCGCCGCCGTGGAGAGCGGCGACGCGGACGTCGCGCAGGTGGCCGATGCGTTCGGCACCGACGCGGGGCCCGCGGCGCTCGCCGCGCTGCGCGCCCGGGCGGCGTCGCGGCTGTACACGAGCGCGGCTCCCTCGCTCGAGTTCCTCTTCCTCGACGTGCGGCGCCCGCCGTTCGACGACGTCCGCGTGCGCCACGCGTTCAACCTGGCCGTCGACCGGGGCCACGTCGCCGACCTGAGCGGCGGTCCCGATCTCGCGCGCCCGACCTGCCAGCTCGTGCCGCCCGGGGCGCCGGGCTTCGCCCCGCGGTGCCGCTACACCCGCCGGCCCGACGCGGCCGGGAGCTGGACGGCGCCCGACGTGGAGCGCGCCCAGCGGCTCGTCGCGGCCTCGGGGACCGCCGGGCAGCGCGTCGTCCTCTGGGGGTACCGCGAGAAAGCGCCTGTGCTGCGCTACCTCGCGTCCGTGCTCCGCAGCCTCGGGTATCGCGCCTCGACGCGACTGCGGCCGTCCTACTCGAGCTACAAGGACGCCGCCGCCGCGGCCGGCGGGGCCCAGGCCGGCATCGAGGGCTGGCTGGCCGACAACGGCGCGGCCTCGGCGTTCATCTGGCCCGTGGCGTGCGGCCGCAACCCGTCGAACTTCTGCGACGACGACCTCGAGGCGGCCGTGGCCCGCGCGCAATCCGCGCGCGGCCCGGAGAGCGAGGCACGGTGGCGCGAGGCCTACGCGCGCGCCGACGCCGCCGCGCCGATCGTCCCGCTCCTCAACCGGCGCACGGTGACGCTCGTCTCGGAGCGGGTGGGCGGCTTCCAGGAGCACCCGCTGTGGGGACCGCTGCTCGATCAGCTGTGGGTCCGCTGATCACTCCGTGACCGCTGCGCGGCGGTGGCGGTCGATCTCGAGCGCCACCTCCATCCGCGACGACGCGCCCAGCTTCACGAACACGTTGCGCAGGTGCGACTCGATCGTCTTGTCCGAGAGGAAGAGGGCCGCGGCGATCTGGCGGTTCGTCTTGCGCTCCGTGACCAGCTCGGCGATCTCGCGCTCGCGGCGCGTGAGCGAGTCGACACCGGAATCGGCGCGCGTCCCGGGCCCGCGCACCTCCACCCGCGCGCCCAGGCGCCGCAGCTCGCGCCGGGCCTCGTCGCGCGGCCGGATCGAGGCGAAGCCGTCGAGCGCCCGTTCGGCGGCGCGCAGCACCTTGATCGCCTCGTCGCGCTCACCGGCCGCCGCGAGCACCTGGCCGAGCAGCAGCCGGGAGTAGGCGGCCTGCAGCCCGGCGCCGATCGCGTCGGCGTCCTCCGCCGAGGCGCGCGCGCTCGCCGCCGCCGCCTCGTGGTCTCCCTGCGCGAGCTGGACCGCCGCGCGCCCGCGCTTGGCAAGCGTCGCCGGGAGCCGCAGCCCGAGCCGCGCCGCGTCGGCCTCGCTCGCCGCCGCATGCTCCTCCGCCCGCGCGAGGTTGCCGCGTCGCAGCTCCAGCTGCGTGAGCTCCTCCCAGTCGAAGCAGCGCTCCACCGGCACCATGTGCTCGAGCCCCTCCCCGCCGACCCGGTAGAGGATCTCCGCGGCGCGTTCCAGCTCGCCGACCGCGAGCCGCGCGGTCCCGAGCGCCCAGCCCGGGCCGCCGCCGGTCGAGGGCATCGTCCCGCCGCGCATGCGGTGCCCGAGCGCGGCGCTCTCCTCGCAGGCGTCGATGGCGCCGTCCGGGTCGCCCGCGTAGTAGCGGGCCCAGCCGAGCTCGAAGAGCGCCCAGAAGCGGTAGTGCGGGTTGGGCGCGAGCCGCTCGGCCTCCAGCGCGGTCTCGCACAGCTCGATCGTCGCCGCCATGTGCCCCTGCATCTCGAAGGGGTACGCCTTGACGAGCATGAGCGGGACCAGCATCCGCCCCGCGCCGGTCGCGCGTGCGATGGCGAGCGCCCGGTCGGCACGCGCGACGGCCGTGTCGTAGTGCTCGAGGTAGTTCTCCGCCCAGCACAGGTTGTAGAGCGCCTCCAGCTGCGTCGCGAGCTCCGCGTCGGAGAGCTTCTCCAGAGCCGCGAGCGCGACCTCGCGGTGGGACTCGGCGACGGCCGCGTGGCCCTCCGCCGCCTCCGCGAGCGTCAGCGCCGCCGCCGCGGCGACCGTCGGACCGGCCGCGCCGAGCGCCCGGGCGATCGCCAGCGAGGCGGTGGCCCGCTCCCCGGCCTCCGTGTAGTCGGAGCGGTACAGCGCGTCGACCGCCAGCTCGACCAGCAGCGCCGCCGCCTCCGGGCCGTCACCCGCGGGGAGCTCGTCCCAGGCGCGGATCAGGCGGTCGTGCGCCACTTCGTGATGCCCGAGCCAGTGCTCGACGGCCGCGCAGCTGGCGACCAGCCGGACACGCCGCAGGTGGGCGCCGGCGGGGAGGAGGTCCGCGGCCTCGAGCAGCAGGTCGCGGCTGCGGTCGAGCTCGCCGGTCGCGCGCAACGTCGAGGCGAGCGCGACGCGGACGTCGACCTGGCGCTCGTGGTCGTCGCCCTTCAGCAGCCGCAGCGCGGCCTCGAACCAACGTGCGGCGGTCGCGGGCGCGCGCGGCGCTGCCTGCTCGCCCGCCGCGATCAGCAGGGCGATCGCCTCCTCGTCGCCGGGCGCGGCGCACTGCTCCACGTGGCGCGCGCGATCTCCCGCGGGCGCGCCCAGACGCCCGAGCTCGGCGGCGGCGCGCGCGTGCGCCGAGATCCGCCAGCCCGCGCGCGTCGACTCGTAGACGGTCTGCCGCA
Source organism: Solirubrobacteraceae bacterium (assembly GCA_040510855.1). GTDB lineage: Bacteria > Actinomycetota > Thermoleophilia > Solirubrobacterales > Solirubrobacteraceae > DASQMT01. Next base: position 15,949 of record JBEVIG010000209.1, on the reverse strand, counting down.
CGAGCGGGTGCCGGAAGGCGAACCAGCGCGGCACGTCGGTCGCCCGCGCGAGGTCGCGCTCGAGCAGGTCGTCGAGCGCGTCGAGGGCGGCCTCGGCGTCGAGCTGCGCCACCGCGCGCGTGAGATCGGGCTCGAACGGCTCGCCCGCGATCGCCGCGGCGTCGATCAGCCGCCGTGAGTCGGGACCGAGGGCCGCCAGCTCCTCGAGGAGCGCGGCGGTCACCGCGGGCGGGATCCCGCTCCCGTTCCCGGCGCGGGCGTCCGTGAGCGCGGCGGGGCCGGCACGGAGCAGCTGCTCGAGGTAGAACGGGTTGCCGCCGCTGCTGCGGAAGAGGGCCGCGGCCTGCTGCGCCCCGGCGGCCTCCCCGAGGAGCGCCGCCGACTCGGCCTCGCTGAGCGGCGCGAGCCGCAGCTGGGTGGCCTCTGCGCCCGACAGCGCGGCGAGCAGCCGCTGCGGTGCCTGGCCGGGCCGGTAGGCGAGGGCGAGCAGCACCGGCCGGTCGAGCCCGCGCCGCAGCAGCGCGCCGATCAGCTCGAGCGACGCGTCGTCGCTCCAGTGGAGGTCGTCGAGCACGAGCACGAGCCGGTGCTCCGCGGCGAGCGCCTCCAGCAGCGCCTTGACCGCGCGGTGCGCGCGGTAGCGGTCGTCGGCGACCGTGCTGCGGGCTGCGTCGGACTCCACGGAGGGCAGCAGGCTCGCGAGCTCTGCGTCGAGCTCCGGCCCGAGCCGCAGCCCGTGCGCGCCGACGTAGGCGTCGAGGGCGTCGACCCACACGCTGAAGGGGAGATCGCGCTCGAACTCCGCGGCGGCGCCCGAGAGGACGAGGTAGCCGAGCGCCTCGGCCCGCTCGCGCAGCTCGCGCAGGAGGCGGGTCTTGCCGATCCCGGGGTCGCCGGCGACGGTCACGCACGCGAGGCGATCTTCGTCGAGCGCGCCGAGCGCCTCCCCGAGCTGGGCGAGCTCGGCTTGTCTCCCCACCAGCGGTGATGGCGCGGCGTGCGTGGTACGGCCAACCCTACCCCCTCGGTTCGGTCGCGCCGGGTTCAGGGACCCCGGTTCAGGGAGCGGCCCGATGAGCTGGGCGGGGATCGGCGGGAGTCTGCACGGGTCACTTCCCCACCCCACCAGGAGTCATCGTGCAGACCAAACGCAATCTCGCAGCGCGCGCCGGAAGGTGGAGCGCGCAGCACCGCAAGACCGCCATCCTCGGATGGCTCGCCTTCGTGATCCTCGCCTTCGTCATCGGCGGCGGCGTCGGCGTGAAGGAGCTCGACGTCACGGCTTCCGGCAACGGCGAATCGAAGCGCGCCGACATGATCGTCGAGGCCGCCGACTATCCCGACGAGGTCGTCGAGCAGGTCCTCGTCCAGGGCAAGGGCTCGATCAAGGCCGGTGATCCTCAGGTCCACGCCGCGGTCGAGGAGGTAGTTCGCCGGCTCAAGGCGATCGACGGCGTCTCCGAGATCCACAGCCCGCTCAACGCGGCGGACCGCGCCGACACCGTCTCGCAGGACGGCCGCTCCGTCGTCGTGAACTTCACCATGCCCGGTGAGTTCGAGGACGTCACGGAGCGCATCGACGCACCGCTCGCGGCCGTCGCCGCGGTCCAGCGGGAGCATCCCGACGTGCGCGTCGAGCAGTTCGGCGGGGTCTCGCTCGACAAGGCGATGACCGAGCGCTCCGAGGCCGACGGCAAGAAGTCCGAGTTCCTCTCCTACGGCATCACGCTGCTGATCCTGCTCGTCGCCTTCGGCGCGTTCGTCGCCGCCGGCGTGCCGCTGATCCTCGGCATCACCGCCGTGGCGGCGACCATGGGCCTGCTCGGCCCGGTCAGCCACCTGCAGGCGCTCTCGCCCGACGTCTTCCAGGTCGTCGTGCTCATCGGCCTCGCGGTCGGCGTGGACTACGCGATGTTCTACCTCCGTCGCGAGATGGAGGAACGGGGCAAGGGCCGCACGCCCGAGCAGGCGCTCGAGATCGCGGCGGCGACGTCCGGCCGCGCCGTGCTCATCTCCGGCTTCACGGTCATGACCGCCATGGCCGGGCTGTTCCTCTCCGGCAACCCGACGTTCACCTCGTTCGGCGTCGGCACCATGCTCGTCGTCGCGGTCGCGATGCTCGGCTCCCTCACGGCGCTCCCCGCGCTGATCATGACGCTCAGCCGCCGCGGCTGGACGGAGAAGGGCCGCGTGCCGTTCGTGACCAAGCGCCGCCACGCCTCGGGTGGCGAGTCCCGCGTGTGGGGCGCCATCCTGACGCGGGTCCTCAAGCGCCCGCTGCTGTCCGCCGTGCTCTCCGGTGGCCTGCTCGTCGCGCTCGCCATCCCGGCGACGCAGATGGAGTTCAAGAACGCCGGCATCGACGGGTACTCACGCGATCTCGCGGCGCTCCAGACGTACGACCGCGTGCAGGAGGCCTTCCCGGGCGGCGCCATCTCGGCCTCGACCGTCATCAAGGCCTCGGACGTCACGACGCCCGAGGTGCAGACGGCCATCGAGGACCTCCACGACCAGGCGATCGCGACCGGGCAGCTCGCCGAGCCGTCCGACGTCAGCATCAGCCCCGACAAGAGCGTCGCGGTCGTGTCGCTCGCCGTGAAGGGCACCGGCACGGACGCCGCGTCGGAGGCGTCGCTCGCGGCGCTCCGCGACGACGTGGTGCCGGCCACGGTCGGCAGGGTCCGCGGCGCCGAGGTCGCGGTGACCGGCATGACGGCCCAGTCCAAGGACTTCCTGGACGTCATGACGGCGCGGCTGCCGCTCGTGTTCGCCTTCGTGCTGACCCTGGCCTTCCTGCTCCTGCTGGTCACCTTCCGCTCGCTGGTGGTGCCGATCAAGGCGATCGTGCTCAACCTGCTGTCGGTGGGCGCGGCCTACGGCGCGATGGTCCTCGTGTTCCAGAAGGGCCACGGCGAGGAGCTGCTCGACTTCCAGTCGGTCGGCGGCATCGCACCGTGGATCCCGCTGTTCCTCTTCGTGATCCTGTTCGGCCTCTCGATGGACTACCACGTGTTCATCCTGAGCCGGGTGCGCGAGGCGGTCGACCGCGGGATGCGCACGGACGAGGCGGTCGCGCACGGCGTCCGCTCCACGGCCGGCGTCATCACCAGCGCGGCGCTCGTCATGGTCGCGGTGTTCGGGATGTTCGTGCTCCAGGCGCCGTCCGAGATGAAGCAGATCGGATTCGGCCTGGCCTTCGCGATCCTGATCGACGCGACGATCGTCCGGGCGGTCCTGCTGCCGGCGACGATGAAGCTGCTCGGCGAGCGCAACTGGTGGCTCCCGAAGCGCCTCTCCTGGATCCCCAAGTTCGAGCACGAGCCGGAGGTGATGCCCGCCGCCGCCTAGGCCCGACACCCCGCCTCCAGGGATCCCCCCGGCGCTCGCCCTCGCGGCGGGCGCCGGGGGTCGTTCCCACCACATCCCCTTGACCGAAACGGAGTACCCCATGGCCCGCTTCCTCCTCGACCACCGTCACAGCCCCGCCGAGTGCGCCTGCGCGTTCGCCGCCTGGCTCGGCTTCGACAGCCCGCTGCGCCACCACGCCGCCGCGAGCACCTGCATCGCCGGCGGTCATGCCGTCTGGTGGCAGGTCGAGGCACCCGACCGCGACGCCGCGCTCGCCCTGCTCCCCGGCTTCGTCGCCGCGCGCACCGAGGTGCGCCGCGTGCACGACGTCCTGATCCCCTGAGGCCCCACTTCCCATGACCCTCCCCACCCTCTTCCGCGCGGCCACGGCCGTGCTCGCCCTCCACGTCGCCGACGACCGGTTCGTCCACCCGCAGCCGGGCACGTCGGCCGCCGACCACCACGTCAGCGGGCTCGTCCCGCTCGCCCTCCTGGCGCTCGCGTTCTGGGCGTTCCCCCGCCTGAAGGCCGGCGCCCAGGGCCTGCTCGCCGTGACGCTCGGGCTCTTCGCGGCCGCCGGCGCGGTCGAGGGCGTGTACTACGCCCAGAAGCTCGGCCCGGCCGGCGACGACTTCACCAGCCTGCTCGCAGCGCCGGCGGCGCTGCTCCTCTTCGGCATCGCCGCCGCCACGTTCTGGACGTCGCGGCGCCACGGCGGTCACCTCGCGTGGCGCTACGGCCGTCGCGCGCTGCTCGTCGTCGCCGGGTTCCTCGGCCTGACCTCGATCGTGGTCCCCGTCGGCGCCGCCTGGGTCTTCACCCACACCGCGCGCGCCGTCGTGCCGGCCGACCAGCTCGGCGTCGCCCACGAGGACGTGCGCTTCACCACCAGCGACGGGCTGGAGCTCGAGGGCTGGTACATCCCGTCGCGCAACGGCGCCGCGGTGATCGCCTTCCCCGGCCGCAACGGCCCGCAGCGGCAGGCCCGGATGCTCGCGCGCCACGGCTACGGCGTCCTGCTCTTCGACCGTCGGGGCGAGGGCCGCAGCGACGGCGACCCGAACGCGTTCGGCTGGGGCGGCGACCGCGACGTGAAGGCCGCGATCGACTACCTGCAGCAGCGTCCCGACGTCGACCCGGACCGCATCGGCGGCATCGGTCTCTCCGTCGGCGGCGAGATGATGCTCGAGGCGGCGGCCGAGACGGACGCGCTGCGCGCGGTCGTCTCCGAGGGCGCCGGCGCGCGCATGTACGGCGAGGAGTTCGAGCAGGACCTCTCGGCCGGCGAGAAGGTGCTCAACGCCTCGGGCATCGTGCTCAAGAACGTCGGGCTCGGCGTCTTCGGCGACGAGCCGCCGCCGCCCGACCTCGAGGAGGCCGTCGCCCGGATCGCCCCGCGGCCGCTGCTCCTCATCGCCGCGCCGAACAGCCCCAACGGCGAGGAGCTCAACGTCGACTACCACGCCGCGGCGAAGGAGCCCAAGGAGCTCTGGGAGATCCCGGAGTCCGGGCACACCGGCGGCATCGAGGCGCGGCCGGCGGAGTACGAGCGGCGGGTCGTCGGCTTCTTCGACCGGAGCCTCGCGCGATGAGCGAGCGGCGCGTGTTCACCGTCGCGACGGTCGTGCTCCTCGTGCACGCCCTCGACGACGCGCTCGTCAACCGCCAGCCGGGGATCGGCGTCGGCCAGCATGCCGTCGCCGCGCTCGTCGCGCTGGTCGCCGGCGGCGCGGCGATCGCGGCGTTCCCGTCCCTGCGGCCCGGCCTCCGGGCGGCCGCCGCGGGCCTGCTCGGCGTGTTCGGCCTGGTCAACGGCCTCATGCACGTGCAGCACGTCCGGGCGGACGCCGTCGCCGCGAGCGACATCACCGGCGTCGTCGCCGTGGCCGCGGCGCTCGCGCTGCTCGGCCTGGCCGCCGCGATCCCCTACCGCCACCGCGGCGAGCGCGAGCACCGCCGCTGGCTCGCCCGCGCGGTCGCGCTGCCCGCCGGGTTGCTCGCCGCGATCCTCGTCGTCGTCCCCGTCTCGATGGCGGTCGTCGACGCGCACAAGTGGCGTGAGCCGATCGGCGCGCCGCCGAGCGCCGCCTACGAGCCCGTGGCCTTCACGGCCGCCGACGGGCTGCGGCTGAAGGGCTGGTACCACCCGTCGCGGAACGGCGCCGCGGTGCTCGTCATCCACGGCGGGAACAGCGACAGGACCGGTTCGGTGGCCCACGCGCGCTTCCTCGCCGGCGCGGGCTACGGCGTGCTCCTCTACGACGCGCGCGGCCGCGGCGAGAGCGAGGGGTCCCCGAACGGGTACGGCTGGGGCTGGGAGCACGACGTCGACGGCGCGATGCGGCTCCTTGCCGCCCGCCCGGATGTCGAGGCGGGGCGGGTCGCCGCGCTCGGGCTGTCCACCGGCGCCGACGTCCTGCTGGACGTCGCACCGGACCGCGACGACCTCGCCGGCATCGTGGCCGACGGCTCCGCCGCCACGTCGTGGGAGGACTGGCGCCGGCTCAAGCCTTCGCCGACACTGCAGTCGGCTGCCGGCTGGGCGATGTTCCAGGCGCTCGAGCTGTTCACGGGCGACGACCAGCCCGAGCCGCTCGACGACGAGGTCGCCCGCAGCACCACCCCGCTGCTGCTGATCTCGGCGGGCCGCGACGTCGAGCGCGAGTTCGGCGACCGGTACGCCGCGGCCGCGGGCGGGCCCGCCGAGCACTGGAACATGCCCGACGTCAGCCACACCCGCGGCCTGCGCGCCCGCCCTGGGGAGTACGAGCGGCGCGTGCTGGCGTTCCTGGGGAGGGTCCTCAGTCCGTGATCGACTTCTGGAAGCGCGACACGGCGATCGGCGCGCACACGGCGATCAGGGCCGCGCAGACGAGGAGCGTGTAGAGCGCCGGGTGCTGCATCGACCACGGGTCGCCGGCGCCCGCCGCCTGGTGCGGGTTGCCGAAGAGGATCCGCAGCGACTCCGCGAGCGTCGTGACCGGGTTCCACTCCGCGAACGTCCGCAGCACGCCCGGCAGCGTCTCGGCCGGGACGAACGTGCTCGCGATGAACGTGATCGGGAAGATCACGACGAACGCGGTGCCCTGCACCGCCTCCGGCGTGGAGAGCATCGAGCCGAGCAGCACGCCGACCCAGATCATCGCGAAGGCGAAGACGAACAGCAGGCCGTAGGCCGCCGCCGCGTCGACGACGCCGTTGCGGATCCGCCAGCCGATGATGTAGCCGCAGATCGACATGAGCAGCATCGGCAGGAACGCCTTGAGCAGGTTCGCCACGGCGTGCCCGCCGAGGACCGCCCCGCGCCCGATGGGGAGCGAGCGGAAGCGGTCCATGGCGCCGTTCGTGCGGTCGGAGGCGATCGTCATCGCGACCCCGAAGGAGCTGCCGAAGACGATCGACTGGGCGAAGATGCCGCCCATCAGGAACTCCTTGTAGTCGCCGCCGCCCGGCACGGCGATCGCGCCGCCGAACACGTAGGCGAACAGCAGCACGAACATGACGGGCTGGAACGTCGCGTCGGCGAGCGCCTCGGGGTGCCGACGCATGTGCCAGAGCCCGCGCCTGGTGATGACCCAGACGTCCTTGATCACCGACGGGCGGCGCGACTCGGGCGTCCCGATGTCGACGGGATGCGTGATCGCGCTCATCGCAGCGCTCCTTCCGGCTCGCGGGCGTTCGCGGGCGCCGGCGACTCGGACGTCGCCGCGCCCGTGAGGGTGAGGAAGACGTCGTCGAGCGTCGGCCGGCGGACGCCGAGGTCCTCGACCGCCAGCTCCGCCTCCTGCAGCTCGACGGCGACAGCGGCCAGCGCGGCGACGCCGTCGGCGGTCGGCGCGGTGGCGCGCCGCGCGGGGACGTCGACCGACACGGCCGCGCCCGTCGCGCGCTCGAGCATCGCGGCCGCGGCGCCGAGGTCCTCGGCCTCCGCGGTCACGACCTCGAGCTGGTCGCCGCCGACGTCGCGCTTGAGCGTCCGCGCATCGCCCCGGGCGATCACGCGCCCGTGGTCGACGACCACGATCTCCTGCGCGAGGCGGTCGGCCTCCTCGAGGTACTGCGTGGTGAGGAGGATCGTCGCCCCGTCGCCGACGAGCGTGTCCAGCACGTCCCACAGCTCGTTGCGGGCGCGCGGGTCCAGGCCCGTCGTCGGCTCGTCGAGGAACAGCACGGCGGGGCGGGGGACGAGCGTCCCCGCCAGGTCGAGCCGGCGGCGCATGCCGCCGGAGTAGTCGCGCGCGAGCCGGTCGGCGGCGTCGGTGAGCGAGAACTGCTCGAGCAGCTCGTCGGCGCGCCGGACCGCGGCCTTGCGCGGCACGTGGTGGAGCTCGCCGATCATCACGAGGTTCTGGCGGCCGGAGAGCATCCCGTCGACCGTCGCGTCCTGCGACGCGAGGCCGATGCGCCGGCGCACCTGGTCGGCGTCCGCGACGACGTCGAACCCCGCGACGTGCGCGGAGCCCTCGTCGGGGCGGGTCAGTGTCGTGAGCACGCGGACGGCGGTCGTCTTGCCCGCGCCGTTGGGGCCGAGCAGCCCGCAGACGGTGCCGGCGGGCACGTCCAGGTCGACGCCCTGCAGCGCGTGCGTGTCGCCGTAGCGCTTGTGGAGCCCCACGGCGGCGATGGCGTTGGGAGAAGTCACGGGCGACAGTTGAGCACAACGTCGGTAAAAGTTCAACGGTTGTAATCTTACGACCGGTGAGGTAACGTTCCCCTGGACGATGGCCGCCACGCCCGAGCCTGCGCAGGAGCCGGAGCCCCTCGGCCTGCGGGAGCGCAAGCGGCGGCGGACCCGGCTGGAGATCGCCGACGTCGCCACGCGCCTGTTCGTCGAGCGCGGCTTCGAGCAGGTGACGCTCGCGGAGATCGCGGACGCCGCCGAGGTGTCCGTCAAGACGATCTTCAACCATTTCGGGTCGAAGGAGGATCTGTTCTTCGACCGCGTCGACGAGGTCCGCGCCCGGTTCGAATCCGCGGTCACCGACCGGGCGCCCGGCGTCACGATCCTCGCGGCGATGCGCGAGCTGCTGACCGAGCACCTCGTGCCGATCGGCGACCTCCCGCCCTGGCGGGCCCTCTCGAACCCGGAGCGCTACGAGCTGTTCCGGGGGTTCCAGGAGGCGCAGGACCGCTCGCCGGCCCTCCGCGCCCGTCGTGCGCTCATCGGCGACGAGACCGCCGAGGCGCTGCGGCCCGTCTACGCCGGAGAGCTCGGCCGCGACCCGGACGACCCGGCGATCCGCGCGCTGACGGTGATGATCGGCGCGGCGCTCGAGCTGCGCGACAAGACGCTGCGTGCCGCGGTGCTGGCGCGGCTCCCCGCGCGGGAGGTCGAGGCTCGCGTCGTGGCCGTGGTCGAGGAGTGCTTCGGCCGCCTGCTGGCGGCCTTCGCCGACCTCGACCGCGGCCGCTTCTAGCGCTACGCCAGCTCCACCCGCCGCAGTCGCGCGAGGCCGATGGCCAGCGGGATCCCGAGCCAGATGCCCCACGCCGTCGCGAGCTGCGCCCAGGCCGTGCCGTCGCCGGCGTCGGTCCACAGCGCCTCGCCCGGCGCCGTCGTGTCGAGCCAGTCCGCGGTGTCGCGGAAGCCGGGGATCGTCTCGGCCAGGATCGCGAACACGATCGGCAGCGTGTAGGCGAGCACGATCGCCGGGGCGGAGCTCATCAGCGCGAGGCCGATCGCGAACGCGCCGAGCATCCCGAGCGTCTGCAGCAGCGTGCCCGTGGCGAACTCGCCGAGCGAGAGGCTCCACTTGTCGGGGCCGGACGAGAACACCGTGCCGATCACGCCCAGGAGCAGGCAGTTGATCGAGATCACGAGGGCGAAGACGACGACCGCGAGGGCCTTCGCCGTGATCACCCGCTCGCGCTTCGGCACGAGCGTGAACGTGGAGAGCGCGGTCCGCTGCGACCACTCGCTGGTGACGACGAGGATCGCCAGCACCGAGGCGAGCAGGCTCGTGAGGTCCATCGTGGTGCGGAACAGCGACTTGAGGTCGCGGTCCTCGTCGGGCGCGAAGGCGACCGTGAGGATCAGCCCCGCGAGCGCGAGGAGCAGCGTCACGAGGAGCAGCCAGAAGCCGGCCCGCGTGTCGGTCATCTTGCGCAGCTCGACGCGGACGAGCCGGGCGATCGAGGGCGTCTTCATCGGCGCGTCGGCGCCGGCGGGCGCCTCGGCGGGCAGGGTCGCGGTCGTCATGCGGCATCGCCTCCCGTCAGCGAGAAGAACAGCTGCTCGAGCCCCGCGGCGTCGGCGGCGCGCAGCTCGGTGAGGACGATCCGGTGGTCGGCGGCCGCGCGGCCGACGAGCTCGGCCGGCGCGTCGACGAGCAGGCCGCCGCCCGTGGCGGGCTCAGCCTTCAGGCCCGCGACGGCGAGCGCGTCCTCGAGCGCCCGCTGGTCCGTGGCGCGCACGAGCACGCCGGTGGCGGCGAGCAGCTCCTTCAGCCGCCCCTGCGCGACGATGCGCCCGCCGCCGATGACGACGAGGTCGTCGGCGACCGCCTCGACCTCGCCGAGGAGGTGCGAGGAGAGCAGCACGGTCCCGCCGCGGTCGGCGAAGTCGCGCAGCAGCCCGCGCATCCACTTGATGCCCTCGGGGTCGAGGCCGTTGGCCGGCTCGTCGAGGATCAGCACCTGCGGCTCGCCGAGCATCGCGTGCGCGATGCCGAGGCGCTGGCGCATACCGAGCGAGTACTTCCCGACGCGCTTCTTGGCGGCGCGCTTGTCGAGGCCGACGGCGCCGAGCAGCTCGTCGACGCGGCGGCGGTCCACGCCCATCACCTCGGCGGAGACGGCGAGCACCTCCTGGCCGGTGCGACCCGCGTGCTGCGCGGACGCGTCGAGCAGGACGCCGACGCGGCGGCCCGGGTTCGGCAGCGACCGGAACGGCCGGCCGAGCACGGTCGAGCTCCCGGCGGACGGGATCGTGAGCCCGCACAGCATCCGCATCGTGGTCGACTTGCCGGCCCCGTTGGGCCCGAGGAATCCGGTCACGGTGCCCGGCTCGCAGATGAACGACACGTCGTCGACCGCGACGTGCCCGCCATAGCGCTTTGTCAGGTGATCGGCAGCGATCATGCCTTGCAGGGTCGCGCTCGCGGCGGCGAATCACCATCCCCCCGCGGGCTGCACTTCATCGACCTTGGTCGACGCAGGAGTCGACCAACGGCCATCGTGCTCGCGCGTACGCTGTGCGCGATGGCCGGCGCCCCCGCCCAGCTCGAGTTCCCGGGCCTGCTGCCGTCGGTGCTCGTCCCGAACGAGGACGGCACCACGCGACGCTCGACCCGCGACTGGATCGTCGACACGACGTGCTTCCTGCTCGCCCTCGTGCTCGGGATCGCCCTCCTCGCGGAGGAGGACCACCGGGCGGGGCTCGCCGAGGAGCAGTGGGCGCTGGACGCGCTCGTCGGCTTCGCCTGCTGCTGCGCGCTCTGGCTGCGCCGCAGGTACCCCGTCGGCGTGCTCGCCGCGCTCACGCTTCCCGCGGCGGTCCTCACCTCGCCCGCGGGCGCAGCCCTGATCGCGTTCTTCACCGTGGCCGTGCACCGGCCGTTCCGGTACGTGGCGATCTTCAGCGGCATCTCGCTCGCGGCGTTCTTCCTCTACACCGAGCTGCACCCGGACGACGAGACGCCGCTGCTGATCTCGTTCGCGGTCTCGGCGAGCATCACGATCGCCGTCGCGGCGTGGGGGATGTTCGTGCGCGCGCGCCGCCAGCTCGTCCACTCGCTCCGCGAGCGGGCGGAGCGGGCCGAGGCCGAGCGCCAGGAGCACGCCGAGCGCGCGCGGCTCCAGGAGCGCGCGCGGATCGCGCGCGAGATGCACGACGTGCTGGCGCACCGGATCTCGCTGCTGTCGATGCAGGCGGGCGCGCTCGAGTTCCGGCCGGGCGCGACGCCCGACGAGATCGCGCGCGCGGCGGGCGTGATCCGCGCGAGCGCGCACCAGGCGCTGCAGGACCTGCGCGAGGTGATCGGCGTGCTGCGGGAGACGCCGGGCACCGTGCCCGAGCCGCCGCAGCCGACGCTCGCCGACCTGTCCGCGCTGGTCGACGAGTCGCGGGCCGCCGGGATGGTCGTGCGCGACCGGCTACGGATCGAGGACGTGGGGTCCGTGCCGGCGGCGATGGGCCGCAACGCGTACCGGATCGTGCAGGAGGGGTTGACGAACGCCCGCCGGCACGCGCCGGGCACCGCGGTCGTGCTGACGCTGTCGGGGCGCCCGGGCGACGGCCTGGAGATCGAGGTGCGCAACCCGATGGGCACGTTCCGCCCGGAGCGCGCGGTCCCGGCCGGGTCGGGCGCGGGGATCATCGGCCTGTCCGAGCGCGCGCACCTCGCGGGCGGGAAGCTCGAGCACGGGCGGACGCAGAGCGGCGACCACCGGCTGTGGGCCTGGCTCCCCTGGCCGGCGTGAGCGCCATCCGGGTCCTGATCGTCGACGACGACGCGCTCGTGCGGAGCGCGCTGTCGATGATGCTCGCCGGGCGCGACGACGTCGACGTGGTGGGGGAGGTGGGGGACGGCGACGAGGTCCCGGCGGCGGTGTCGGAGCTCGCGCCCGACGTCGTGCTCATGGACATCCGGATGCCGCGGGTCGACGGGTTGGCGGCGACGGAGTCGTTGCGCGGCTCGGACGACCCGCCGCAGGTGATCGTCCTGACGACCTTCGACGCCGACGACATGGTGCTGCGCGCGTTGCGGGCGGGGGCGAGCGGGTTCCTGCTGAAGGACACGCCGCCGCCAGAGATCGTGCGGGCGATCAAGCTCGTCGCGGCGGGGGAGGCGATGCTCTCGCCGGCGATCACGCGGCGGCTCATCGAGCATGTGGCGGACACCGAGGCGGATGCGCGTCGCCGGCGTGCCGTGGAGGCGATGGGGCGGCTGACGGAGCGGGAGCGGGAGGTCGCGCTGGCGATCGCGCGCGGGCGCTCCAATGCAGAGATCGGCGCGGAGCTGTTCATGAGCGTCGCCACCGTGAAGGCGCACGTCACCCGGCTCCTGGCGAAGCTCGAGCTCGACAACCGCGTCCAGATCGCGCTGCTCGCGCACGACGCGGGCGCGGCCTGATCAGCGCAGGCGCAGCGTGTCCCCGACGGCGACGCGGCCAGGCGTGACGACGTCGGCGTAGACGCCGAACGGCGCGCCCGGGCCGAAGAAGGTGTCCTTGAGCCCGCGGTACGCCGTGATGACCTTCACCGTCGGCAGGTCGCGCTTCCCGCGCTCGGGGTCGCGCGTCGTCGCCGCGCACCGCGGTACCAGCCCGCCGATCCGGATCGCCGCCGTGCCCACCTCGGCGACCTCGCCCTCCCACTCGTCCTCGACGTGTTCGGTCTCGGTCTCGAACTCGATGAGCATCCGGAATCGGCGCGGATCGATGTCCGCGACGCCGGCCTCGCGCTCGAGCGCCCGGAGCGAGGCCGTGCCCAGGAGCGTCACGCCGGCGGCGTCGGACGCCGTTCCCGGCCGTGCCGTCTTGATCAGCTTGAGCGGCTGCTGTGCGTGCGTCTCGACGAACGCGCCCCACGGTCCCTCGACGACGTTGCCCTCGATCTCGCGCCCGTCGGCGCGGGGGATCTTGACGGCCGCGCCGAGTTCGATCTCGCCCTCGCAGGAGCGCCCGTCGTCGTGGTCGATGAGGAGGCGGTCGGTCGTCGCGTCGAACGCGGCGGTGAACTGGAGCAGCACGCCGAGCCGAGGCACCGAGATCAGCTTCCCCTGCGCGTCGGCGAAGAAGAAGTCCCGGTCGCCCTCGGCGCCCTCGGGTCCGAGCGCGATCGCCGGCGGGTGGTGCACGCGCATGCCCTTCACGGGCGTCACGCTCAGCCTCGTCACGCGGTGGGAGCTCACGGGGCCGGACATCCTCCCATGCCGCCCTGGCGATCAGGTGTCGTCTCGGGTTAGGGTCGCTTCAGCCGACTCGGAGGTAAAGCGATGCGCTCTCGACTCACCCCTCGCCCGACGTTCGCGAACGTCGCCGCGCTCCTTGCGCTGGTGATCGCACTCGGCGGCACTGCATACGCCGCGGTGTCGCTGCCCAGGAACAGCGTCGGCGCCAAGCAGCTGAAGAAGGGCGCGGTGAAGAAGTCGAAGCTCGCCAAGGGCGCGGTCACCGGCGCCAAGGTGGCCAACGGCTCCCTGACGGGCAAGCAGATCGACGCCTCCACGCTCGGTCAGGTGCCCTCGTCCGCGCGCGCCGCGCGCGCGGACAACGCCACGCGCGCCGACCGCGCCGGCCGCGCGGATACGGCCGGCAGCGCCGATCGCGCGACCAACGCCGACCGGCTCGGCGGCGCCGCGCCGTCGTCGTTCTTCCCGGCGAGCAAGGTCCGCACGTTCAACGCGAAGCTCGCGTTCGGCGAGACGCAGACGCTCTTCAGCGTCGGCACGCTGACCTTTTCCGCCAAGTGCGTGGAGAACGCGACCGACCCGGGCGGCGGAACCGCCCAGGACTTCTCGGCCCTGCTCGTCGCGACGAGCGTGAACGGCGGCATCCTCGCCACCGGTGGCGGCGGCGGCCTCCACGGCACGAGCCCCACCGACTTCCTCAACACGGACACGGCCGAAGAGGATCGCGCCGTGGCGTGGGTCAGCAGCGCCACGGGCACCGGGAACGGGAACATCGAGAACAACGGCGGCGGATGGGCGATGCACGCCGTCGACCCCAACGGCGTCACCGTGATCATCAACGACGGTCTGACGGGCGCGGTCAACCTGTTCGGAACGGACTGCCTGCTCGCGGGCGTTGCGATGATTCCTTAGCCGCGAGTAGACGGACGAACCGTCAGGCTGGCCCCTTCGGTCGGCGACTATCGCTATCACGCGATAGGAGCACTCCGACAGGGGGATGCTCTCCCGCGCCGGTGTCAACGGTTCAAGCCGGCCTGGCCGCCTGGCCGACGCGCGCGTTCACCAAGCGCAATCCGCGCGTTGCACCCGTGCGCGCGTCGTTGTGTTGACCCTCGGCGGCGCGTAGGTTGCGCACAGCGAACGAGGAGCGACAGCGATGTTGCGCGGGTTGAAAGTGCGGATGGATCAGCGTCGCCAGGAGCGACGTGCCGCGAAGCCTGAGCGGATGGAGAAGAAGGCGCGCGCTGAGGCGCAGCGCAGGGAGCATCAGCGAGAGGGCATGGACAGCAAGATCCATCGCAAGTAGCAACCCGCAGCTATCGCCTAGCTCGCGGCCACGAAAGCGGGGGCGTAAACCGCAACGGGGAAGCGCAATGCGCGTTGCACTCGCAGGACGCGGCGACTAAGGATGCTGGCGCACTCGGCCAGCATGGGGCGCTCATCTACCTTGATTCCGAGGCGGCGGAGGGGCGGGGGCTACGAGCAAGGTTGCGTTGCCCGAGACGGCTGATTGACTCTTCCCATGACCGACCGGAAGCCGGATAATCACGCCATCAAGGGGCTGAATCCCTTTGAGGAGGCTCTTTTCGACGAATCGGACGGCGATCCGGAGACCGACGAAGTTGCCGGAGTCCTGGAAAGCAACGGTGAGGATCGGATCTACCCGGGCCACGCGGGCACCGATGGGCGCTATCACCCTGGGGGCACGTCCGGCGGTGGTAGTGGGGGACGACCGTGGTAGCTAACGCTCCACGAAGGCGGGGAACGTTAAACCGCAAGGGGCAAGGAGAACCTGCGCGTCGGGATATCGCCGGGCCGGCGGCTCGCCGCTATCGCTTTGCGCGAGAAGTAGTAGTCCCTGCTCGGCGGCTTCGTCCAGAGTCGTGGCCGTGCATCGGCGGGTGCAAGCAATCGTCGTGTGAGCGGCTGCGTGTTCGACGCCGACTCAGGGCTGGGCGCCGGAAGCCGCGCTGACGCGCTCCCAGATGTCGCGAGCCGCGTCCTTGAGAAGCAGCGCCTCGTCCCATCGGTTGGACAGCTCGCGCCCGTCGACGCCGGTGATCGCGTACGGCGGTGGGCCGAGCTCGGGAACGAAGATGAGCTCATCCTCCGGGCGGGCCTGCGACAACCAACCGGCGAACCCATCCTCCCACCACCGCAGGAACAGCTCGAGCGAAGCCTGGTGCTGCGGGAAGGCGAGCGGGACTTGGATCTGTTCACGCGTAGCGACGCGCCCGTGGAAGCCGTGACAGCGAGCCAGGATGCGTTGCATCAGCGCCTCGTCGGTCGGGGCGATCGGCCAGGCGAACTCCTCGCCGACGACATAGTGGGAGAGGTCGCCGACGAGCTTCATGGCGGGGATCGCGTCGATCAGCTGTAGCGTGAAGCGGAGATCGGTCGTCATCCGGTCGCGGTGCGTCTCGAAGTAGACGGTGAGGCCGGCGTCGCGGGCGATGTCGAGCCACCCGAGGACGTATGGCACCGCGTCGAGGACGGTGTACGGGCGGAGGTTGCCTTGGACGTTGACGTGGCGCACGTCCGTACCGCTGAAGCGCTCGGCGATCGTCCGGAACTCATCGACCGTCGACGGGAAGCAGACGATCGACCACTCGAGGTCGTACTCGGGCAACAACTCGAGTGCCGCCCTCGCGTCAGGCAGCTCTGACGTCCACGCGACCTCGAGCCCATCGAAGCCGGCGTCGGCGATCCGGTCGAGCTTCTCGCGCAACGACCACTCACCAGGGAGC
>JBEVIG010000208.1:0-20029 GCA_040510855.1 Solirubrobacteraceae bacterium | reverse complement strand
GACGTCACGGTAGTGGAGCCGCTCGCGGTTCCGCTCGAGCGTGCGCTAGGCCCCGAGCTCGGCGCGATCTACCGCGACATCCACACCGACCACGGCGTGCGGATGCTGCTCGGCACGGGCGTCGAGGCGCTCGAGGGATCGGGGGCGGTCGAGCGCGTGCGCACGAGCGACGGTCAGTCATTCGAGTGCGACTTCGTCGTCGTCGGCGTCGGCGTGCAGCCGCGCACGCGGCTCGCGGAGCAGGCCGGCCTCGGGCTCGACAACGGGATCCTCGTCGACGAGCAGCTGCAGACGAGCGTGCCGGGCGTGTTCGCGGCCGGCGACGTCGCCAACGCCCAGCACCCGTTCTACGGCGAGCGCATCCGCGTCGAGCACTGGGCCAACGCGCTCAACCAGGGGCCGGCGGCCGCGCGCGCCATGCTCGGTCGCGGCGCGCCCTTCGACACGCTGCCGTACTTCTTCTCCGACCAGTACGACGTCGGCATGGAGTACGCGGGCTTCGCGCGCAGCTGGGACCGGGTCGTGTTCCGGGGCGACCCCGCAAGCCGCGAGTTCATCGCCTTCTGGATCGCCGACGAGCGCGTCGTCGCGGGCATGAACGTCAACGTGTGGGACATGACCGACGCGATCCAGGCTCTGATCCGCTCGCGCGCGGCCGTCGACGACCGGCGGCTCGCGGACCCGGACGTCGCGCTCGACGCGCTCGCGGCGACGTAAGTTCGTCGCGCGCGGCGACGCAGATGAAGGGAGCCGCCCGCCGACGCGGACGGCACGTCGAACCAAAGGAGCCCTTCATGTCCGCCACCACCGGCCGGGAAGCCCCCTCCCGCCCTGCTCCCGCCGCGCCGAGCGACGGCGCTCGGGAGCCCGCCGCGCGAGCCGACTGGCGCGATCCGCGCTACCAGGCGTACGCCCTGATGCGACTGGCCTTCACTGTCGCGCCGATCGCGTTCGGCCTCGACAAGTTCTTCAACGTGATGGTCGACTGGCCGATCTACCTCGCGCCCTGGATCGACGACATCGCGCCCGGATCCGGTCAGGACTTCATGTACTTCGTCGGGGTGACCGAGATCGCCGCCGGCGTGCTCGTCGCGCTCAAGCCCCGCTATGGCGGCTACGTCGTCGCCGGCTGGCTTGCGGGCATCGTGCTCAATCTCCTCACGCATCCGGGCTTCTACGACATCGCGTTGCGCGACTTCGGCCTGATGCTCGCCGCCCTCACGCTGGCCCGGCTCGCGTCCGTGTACGACCCGCCGCTGCGCTCGAGCGGCCGCGGACGAGCTCAGGCCGGCGCGGCGGCGGGCGCGGCGGCCCGTGCCGAGCGCACGGCGCCCACCGCGTCGAGCACGAGGATCGCCAGCGCGACCCAGACCAGCGCGAAGCCGGCGAGGCGCGAGAGCGGCATCGGCTCGCGGTAGATCAGCACGCCGATCAGGAACTGGATCGTCGGCGTCATGTACTGCAGCAGCCCGAGGGTGCTCAGCGGGATGCGGACGGCCGCGGCACCGAACAGCATGAGCGGCAGCGCGGTCACGACGCCGGCGCCCATCAGGAGCGCGGCGTGTGCGGGCCCCTCGGAAGTGAAGGTCCCGTCGCCGGCGCCGCCGAGCCACAGCAGGTAGGCCGACGCGGGGACCACCAGGACCGCCGTCTCGACCGCGAGGCTCTGTGCGCCGTCGACGCCCGCCCGCTTCTTGACGAACCCGTACAAGCCGAAGGTGACGGCGAGCGTCAGCGCGATCCAGGGGACGCGGCCGTAGTCGATCGTCAGCACGAGCACGCCGGCGACGGCCACCGCGACCGCGCCCGCCTGGCGGCGGCGGAGCCGCTCGCCGAGGAAGACGATGGCGAGCAGGACGGTGACGAGGGGGTTGATGAAGTAGCCCAGCGACGTCTCGACGACGTGTCCGCTGTTGACGCCGTAGATGTAGACCGCCCAGTTCGTGCTCACCAGGACGGCGGCGAGGGTCAGCAGCGCGGTGGTGCGCGGGCGGAGTCGCCGCACCCAGGCGAAGCCGGACGTGAGGGCCAGGAGGCCGACGAGGAAGATCAGCGACCAGACGATCCGGTGGCCGAGGATCTCGACGGGCCTGGCCGGCTCGAGCAGCGGCCAGTAGAGCGGGAACAGGCCCCACAGCAGCCACGCGCCCACGGCGGCGAGCAGGCCTGTTCGCGACCGCGACACGCATTCGACGGTAGCGGCGCCGGCGCGCCGGGCGCCCGGGGGCGCTACAACGTTGCCGATGACCCGACGCTGTTCCCGGCGACGCCGCCTGGCGGGGGTCGTCCTCACCGTCGCCGCGGGCTGGGCGCTGCTCGGCGCGCCGGCGCCGGCGCGGGCCGTACCCGGTGCGGAGATGGTGAAGGACATCGCCGACGGGGCGAGGGGATCGCAGGCGCGGCGGCCGGTGGTCCTCGGCAGCACGCTGATGTTCCTCGCGAGCGACGGCGCGGGCCTGGACGGGTTGTGGAGGAGCGACGGCACGCCATCCGGCACGGTTCCCCTGCGTTCCATGTACGTCCTGGAGATGAGGACGGCCGGCGGACTGCTCTTCCTGAGTGGCGCTGACGGGTCGGGAACGGAGCTCTGGCGGAGCGACGGTACCGCCGCCGGCACGGCGCTCGTCGCGGACATCTGGTGGGGGTTCTCGGGGTCAGCGCCGACCAACCTCGTGGATGTCGGCGGAACCCTCTTCTTTTCCGCCGCCGACGGGACGCGCTCCGACGAGCTTTGGAGGAGCGACGGAAGCTCCGCCGGGACGACGCTCGTCCGCGACATCAATCCCGGCGAGGAGCCGTCATCGCCCTCCGGCGGCATCGACATGGACGGCACGCTCTTCTTCACCGCGACCGACGGCGACACGGGCTACGAGCTCTGGCGGAGCGACGGCACCGCGGCCGGCACGCGCCTCGTCAAGGACGTCAATCCCGGGCCCGCCGATTCGTACGCCCAAGAGCTCACCGCCGCTGGTGGGAACGTGTTCTTCCGGGCCAGCTCCTCCGGTGCCAGGCTGAAGGCGTCGGAGTTGTGGAAGAGCGACGGGACGGCGGCAGGCACGAACCCGCTGGTCAGCGCCCGGATACCGTGGATCCGCCGGATCGACGACGGCGTGCTCTTCGCCGCGACGCAGGGCAGGCGGGCAGTCGATCGCGGCGAGCTCTGGGTGAGCGACGGCACGCGGGCCGGCACGGGCCGCGTGAAGGACATCAACCCGTCGCGTCGCAACGATCTCGGCCTCGGCGCCGCGGTCCGTCTCGATGACCGGCTCTACTTCGTCGCCGACGACGGCGCTCACGGCGCCGAGCTCTGGACGAGCGACGGCAGCCGGTCGGGAACCCGCATGGTCAGGGACATCCGCCGCGGCGTGAAGGGCTCAGGCCCGCTGCGCCTCGCGGTCGCCGGCGATGCGGTCTACTTCTCGGCGCGCGACGGCCGTCACGGCCGCGAGTTGTGGCGCAGCGACGGCACGGCGAGCGGGACTCGGCTCGTCGCCGACATCAACACCCGCGACAGCTCCGGCCCGCGCGGGATCCGCGACCTCGGCGGTCTCCCGCTGTTCACCGCCGACGACGGGATCCACGGTCGTGAGCTGTGGCGCGTCACCCCGAGCGAGGACTAGCGGCGCGACGAGAACGCGCGGGCGTCGAAGGCGAGCTCGCGCGAGAGGAACCGCAGGCTCTCGTCGTGGGCGAAGCGGCGCGTGACGGCCGGATCGTCGAGCACGATCTGGACCATGAAGCCGTCGAGCATCGCGAACAGGGTGCGCACGAGCGCGTCGGCGTCGACGGACGCGCTGAACGCGCCGTCCGCCTGACCCTGCCGGACGACGTCGGCCAGTGCGGCGCGCCAGCGCCGGTCCTCGGCCTCTCGGACGCGGGCGATCGACGGATCGTGCCGCGCGGTGATCCACGCGTTCATCCACACCGCCGACGCCTCGGCCCACCACTCGCGCCCGGGACCCGCCGGCCACACGCTGTCCTCCACGTAGCGGACCACGAGCCGCTCCGGCCGCTCGCCGCGCCGCAGCTGCTCCGCGAACTCGACGAGGTACGCCTCGTCGGAGGCGACGAGCGCCTCCGTGATGAGCGCGTTCTTCGACGGGAAGTAGTGCAGCAGCAGCGGCGGGGTGACGCCGATCTCGTCGGCGATGTCCGAGATCCGCGTGCGCGCGAAGCCGCGGCGTGCGAGCACGCGGATGCACGCGACGAGGATCTCCTGCCGGCGATCCGCCGGTGCCACGCCCGCGAACGCGGTCGATCCGGAGCGCGGCCTGGTCACGCGCGGAGCCTACTCGGGCGCGCCTCCGTCATAGACGATCTCGCCGCCCAGCATCGTCATCAGCACGTTGGTGTTCTCGATGTCCGTCTCCGGGATCTTCATGACGTTGCGGTCGAGCACGATCAGGTCGGCGAGCTTGCCCTTCGCGATCGCGCCGGCGTCCAGGTGGAGCTGGTACGCCGCGCCCTGCGTGTGCATCTTGAGCGCGTCGAGCCGCGATAGCGCCTCGGACGGGTTGAGCTTGCCCTCGTACTCGACGCCGGGCTCCGCCGGGTCGTACTCGCGCGTGATCGCCATCTCGATCTGGCGCCACGGCAGCAGCTGCGTGACGGGCCAGTCGCTGCCGCCCGCGAGCATCGCGCCGCCGCGCTGCAGGCTGCGCGCCGCGTAGATCGTCCGCATCACGCTCGGGTCGAGGTGGCCCTCGACCGAGTCGACGGTGTAGGCGTCGCGGCCCGCCCAGTTCAGGGTCATGTTGGCGACGACACCGAGCGGGCCGAAGCGGCGCATGTCCGACGGGTGGACGAACTCGAGGTGCGTGATCGTGTGGCGCGCGTCCCACCGGCGGTTGACGCGCCGCGCGAGCGCGAAGTTGTCGAGCGCGACGCGCGCCGAGCGGTTGCCGAGCGAGTGGATGTGGATCGACCAGCGGTCGCGGTCGAGCGCGACGAAGCCGCGCGTCGCGTCCTCGCACGACGGGTCCTCGCCCCGGTTGGTGCCCGGCACCCAGACCGGGAACTCGGCGGTTCCGGTGTTGATGTTGTACGGGTCCAGCATCGCCGCCGTCTGGGACGGGAACTCGGCGACCCCGTCGCAGAAGATCTTCACCGTGTCGACCGTGAGCTCGCCCGGGCTGTTCGGGCTCGTGTAGCCGTCGTAGGTGCCGCGGGCGGCGTCGAGGCCGGCGATGAACGCGCCGATCGCGGCCGGGTCGTCCTCGCCGCGCAGGTCCCCGGCGCCGATCGCCTGGTTGATGCGGACGGTCAGCAGGCCCTCGTCGGCCATCCGCTTCCAGTGCGGGAGATCGGCGACGCTGCCGTTCGGCCGCATGTAGGAGGTGATGCCCTTGCGCGAGGCCTCGGCGACGTTCTGGACGCGCGCGAGGTAGGTGGCGTCAGCCGGGGCCGGCGGCGTCGGTCCCCAGTTCGCGCTGAAGTCGGCGAACAGGCCGTTCGGCACGCCGTTCGCGTCGCGCCCGATGAAGCCGTCCGGAGGGTCGGGCGTGCTCGCGGTGATGCCGGCGTTGACGATCGCCTGCGAGTTCGTGGAGAATTCGTGGCCGCCCGAGTCGCGCACGACGATCGGGCGCGTCGTGCCGGTGCCGAACTCGTCCTCGGCGGGCGAGGCGCTCAAGCGGTCGAGGACGTCGCGCGTGAGCCGGGTGCCCGGCGGCAGCAGCGACTGGATGTAGATGTTGCTGGCGGTGAGCCGGGTGTTGGTGTTCAGGAACGCCGCCTGGTCGGGACGGAGGAGGCACGCCTTCAGCTTCCCGAGGACCTGCTCGATCGTCCCGCCCGTGTAGCCCATGTCGCACGCCACGAAGCCCGAGCCGTGGGCGTGCCCGTCGACCATGCCGGGCATCAGCATCTTCCCGTCGAGGTCGACGACCTCGGTCCGCGGGCCGATCAGCTTGCGCGCGTCGCGGTCCTTGCCGACGTAGGCGATCCGGCCGTCGTCGACCGCCACGGCGCTCGCCCAGCGGTCGTGCTTGCCGTAGAGCAGGACCTTGCCGTCGACGAGCACCGTGTCGGCGTGCCGCTTGTGGTGGCCGTGCCCGCGCTCGTGCGCCTGCGCCGCGGCGACGGAGGACGCCGCCAGGAGCGCCGTGAACGTCACCGTCACCAGCCACCGCTGCGTCATGCCAGTCCTCCCCGACCGTCGCGCTGATTTAACGGGAGTAAACGTAGTCTCGCCGCGCGTTCGAAGTCAAGCCGGCGGGCGGCCGGGTAGATTCGGGGCGTGACCCTCTCAGGATCCGTCCGGCGGCGTCAGGCCGGCGTGCTCCTGGTCGGCGCCACCGAGCCGGAGATCCAGCCGTGGCTCCGTGCGGCAGGACACGCCACGCGGGCCGTCCGCCGGGTCGGCGAGGCGCTGGCCGCGCTCGGCGAGGCGCCGGTGGAGCTGGTGATCGCCGACCGCGAGCCGGGCGGCCTCGACGCGTCCGAGGTGTGCCGCGCACTGCGGGCGGACCGGCGGATCGGCGAGGCGTGGCTGCTCGTGATCATGAGCCCGGCGGGAGGCCGGCGGGTCGCGGACGCGGCGCTCCGCGCCGGCGCCGACGACTACGTGTACCGCCCGTTCACGCGGGGCGAGCTGCTCGCGCGCGCCGGCGTCGGGCTGCGGGCGGCGCAGCAGCGCGCCGACGACGCGCTCCTCCGCGCGCTCATGGTCAACGTGCCGGGGGCGATCTATCGCTCGGCCTGGCACGCGGACCACCGGATCGAGCTGATCAGCGACGAGATCGAGCGGATCTCGGGCTTCCCGCCCGAGCACTTCATCGCCAGCGAGCGGCGGACGCTCATGAGCATCGTCCACCCCGACGACCACGAGCCGATCATGCGGACCGTGGCCGAGGCCATGGACGGCCGGCAGTCGTTCGAGGCCGAGTACCGGATCGTGCGCGCCGACGGGGAGGTGCGCTGGGTGCTCGACCGCGGCCAGCTCGTGTCCGGCGCGGGCGGCACGCTCTGGATGGACGGCGCGATCGTCGACGTCACCGACCGCCGCGAGGTCGAGCAGCGCGAGCGGCGCGTCGAGATCGCGGAGGCCCGCCGGGAGGAGTTGCGCGCCTCCCGGGCGCGGATCGTCGAGGCCGCCGACGCGGCGCGGCGGAGGATCGAGCGCGACCTCCACGACGGCGCCCAGCAGCGCCTCGTCACGTTGGGGCTCAACGTCCGCATCGCCCGCGCGCGCCTCGACGCGGAGCCGGAGTCCGCCGGGCCGTTCCTCGACACGCTGATCGAGGAGCTCGGCGCGGCCTCGACCGAGCTCCGCGAGCTCGCGCGCGGCATCCATCCGGCGGTCCTCACCGACCGCGGCCTGGCCCCCGCCGTGACCGCGCTCGCGGCGCGGGCGTCCGTGCCGGTGGAGATCGTCGAGCTGCCCGACGATCGCGCGCCCATGGCGGCCGAGGCAGCGGCCTACTTCACGGTCGCGGAAGCGCTGACCAACGTGGCGAAGTACGCGCGCGCGACGCAGGCGACGATCCGCGTCGCGAAGGAGGACGGGGCGCTCGTGGTCGAGGTGCGTGACGACGGCGTCGGCGGCGCCCGCGCGAGCACCGGCTCCGGGCTCTCCGGCCTGGCCGATCGCGTGGACGCCGTGGACGGATCGCTCACCGTCACCAGCCCGCCGGGCGAGGGCACGCTCGTGCGCGCGATCCTGCCGCTCCAGGCCGCGTGAACACCTCGCACGCCAGCACGGCCTGCTCGAAGCAGGAGCGGACCAGCTGCTCGACCGCCCAGAGCCTCGCCCCGCCGGTCGTGTAGATGTCGATGCAGACGCGGGCGGGCCGCTCGACCGTGCACTGCATCGTCGGGAGCCGGTCCTCGTCGCCGAGCATGCAGAAGGCGGAGCCGGCCGCGTCGCGCGCCGCCTCGAGCCGGCGCTCGAACTCGGCGGAGAGCGCATTCCTGTACTCCGCGCTCGCGAGGCCGTCGAGCTCGAAGTAGAGGTGGGACTGCAGCGGCGAGATCGCGGCGCGCCGGAACTGGAAGGTCGCGCCGTGTCGCTCGGGGCGCGGCTGGTTCCTGCCCAGCATCTCGGAGAGACGCTGCCGCGCCTGCTCCGTTCTCTCGCGACCGGATCGCTTCACGAATTCGCCGTCCTCGCTCGGGTGCCGATCGCTTGAACTCCGGACCCGCCGCGAGGTTGGCATCCGGCGGTCGCGGTGGCCGGAAAGCTGACCCCTCACCGCCTCAGCGCCGCCAGGTGCTCCTCGGCGAGCGTCATCAGCGCCCGCGTGGCGGGCGAGAGCCGGGCGTTGCGCCGGCGGATGAAGGCGAACGTCTCGTGGAGCGGCGGGTCGAGCGGGACGGCGGTGAGGCGGTCGCCGTAGCCGAGGGCGTCCAGGAGCGCCCGCGTCACGAGCGTGCCGCCGACCCCGCGGGCGGCGAGCTCGAGCGAGGCGTTGGCGTGCTGGACCTCGATCCGCGGCCGGATCGCGACGCCGGCACGCTGCGCGCGCTCCGCAAGCCGGCGCCGCGTCGGGTCCTCGTCGCCCCAGCGCGCCTCGGGCAGGACCAGCGCGGCGCGGGCGAGCTGCTCGATGCCGACCGGCGCGGCGCGCCCGCCGGGATCGGCGCTGGCGTACACCACCTCGAACTGCGCGATCGCGGCGCCGACCTCGAGACCCTCGTCGTCGATCGGCAGCGCGACGAGCCCTGCCTCGAGCCGACCTGCCCGCACCGCGTCCGCGAGCTGGACGGAGTTCTCGCCGACCACGCGCACGGCCACCTGCGGATGCCGGCGCACGAAGTCCTCGACGAGCCCGGGGAGGAGGAGGTGGTGCGCGGTGCTGAACGTCCCGAGCGAGGCGGTGCCGCCGGTCAGCGTCCGCGCCCGCACGACGACGTCGGCCGCCTCGCCGGCGGCCGCGAGCGTGCGCTCGGCCTCGGGCCGCAGCAGCCGCCCGGCGTCCGTGAGCTCGAGGCGGCGGCCGGTCCGCACGAAGAGCGCGACGCCGAGCTCGGCTTCGAGGTGCGCGATCTGCTCGGAGACGCTCGGGCGGGCGAGGCGGAGGACGTCGGCGGCCGCCGTGAACGAGCCGTGCTCGGCGGCGGCGAGGAAGTAGGTGAGCTGCTGGAGCGTCATCCGCGGTGATCCGTAGGGATTTCCTACGGTACGCGCAGTCAATCACCTCTCGCTCCCGGGCACGTCGGCGTCGATACTCCGCGCCATGAGCCGAGGGAACTACTGCCTGATCGGTGCTGGCGCTGCCGGGCTGGGAGCGCTCCAAGTGCTCCGTGACGAAGGTTTTGCCGTCGACTGCTTCGAGCGCGGCGATCGTGTGGGCGGCCACTGGCACACGGACTACGAGTGCCTGCACCTGATCACGCCGCGGGACTCGTCGGGCTTCGACGGGTTCCCGATGCCGCGCGACTACCCCCTGTTCCCGAGCCGCGACCAGATGCGGGACTACATCCTCTCGTTCGCCGCGCAGCACGGCCTCGGCGCGCACATCCGCTTCAACACCGCGGTGACGTCCGCGCGGCCGCTCGACGCGACCGGCCTCGCCGGGTGGGAGGTCACGACGTCCGACGGCGAGCGCCGCGCGTACGACGGCGTGATCGTCGCCAACGGCCACCTGTGGGACCCGTTCGTCCCGGAGCACCCCGGCCACTTCGACGGCCGCGTGCTGCACTCGTCCGAGTACCGCAACGCGGCCGACCTCGACGGCGGGCGCGTGCTCGTCGTCGGCGCCGGCAACTCGGGCTGCGACCTCGCGGTCGACGCCGCGCAAGCCGGGCACGAGACCCATGTGTCGGTCCGCCACGGGCTCGTCTTCCAGCCCAAGACGCTGCTCGGCAGGCCGCGGTCGGAGCTCCCGCTGCTCGGCCGCCTCCCGATCCGCCTGCAGGAGCGCGTGACGCGCGGGCTCATCGACGTCGCGATCGGCCGCCCGGAGCGCTACGGGCTGCCCGCCCCGGCGACGCGCAACCTGCACCGCAACCGCCCGGTGGTCAACGCGCAGCTCCTCCACTTCATCCACCACGGCCGCGTCCGCGTCGCACCGGGCATCACCCGGCTCGACGGCCGCGACGTGCACTTCGCCGACGGCACCGTGCGCGCGTTCGACACGATCGTCCACGCGACCGGCTTCAAGGCCACGCTGCCCTTCCTCGACCCGGGCCTGCTCGCGTCCGCCGACGGCGTCCCGCTGCGCGTGGCGGGCATGACGCTCCCGGTCGGGCTCGAGCGCCTGTACTTCGTCGGCCTTGCCGCCCCGCGCGGTCCGCAGCTGCCCGTCTACTCCGCCCAGGCCCGCCTGATCGCGCGCTTCCTGACCGTCCAGGAGCGCACGCCGACCCCGCTCTCGGCCACCCTCGCGCGCTCGTCGCGGCCGGAGTCGCGCATCGACGTCCCGCGGCACGAGTGGACGCGTGACATGGACCGCACCCGGCGGCGGGTCGCGCGCCTCCTGCGGCGCCCGCCCCATGCGGTCGCCGCCGCGGCGCCCGAACCGGCGCCCCGCGACCGCCTGGTGGTGGAGCGATGACCGCGCGGCTCGCCGGCCGGACGGCGCTCATCACGGGCGGCGCCCGCGGCCAGGGCGCGGCCCACGGCCGCCGCCTCGCCGAGGAGGGCGCCGCGGTCATCCTCGGCGACATCCTGGACGACGCGGGCGAGGCGCACGCCCGCGAGCTCCGCGCCGCGGGCCACGACGTCCACTACCTGCGCCTCGACGTCACCGCCCCGGCCGACTGGGATGCCGCCGTCGCCGCGGCGGAGTCGCGCACCGGCCGGCTCGACGTGCTCGTCAACAACGCCGGCGTCGTCCGCGTCGCGCCGGTCGTCGACGAGTCCGACGACGGCTGGGGCACGACGCTGGCCGTCAACGCGACCGGCGTCTTCTACGGCATGCGCGCCGCCATCCCCGCGCTCCGCCGCGCCGGCGGCGGCTCGATCGTCAACATCGCCTCGATCTACGGCCCCGTCGGCGCTCCCGGCTACGTCGCCTACACCGCCAGCAAGGGCGCCGTGATCGCCATGACCAAGGTCGCCGCGCTCGAGCACGCGCAGGACCGCATCCGCGTCAACGCCATCTGCCCGGGCCCCGTGCGCACGCCGATGAGCGAGGAGGAGGGCGACGCGTCCGTCGACGTCACGCCCGTCCGGCGCCGCGCCGAGCCCGAGGAGATCTCCGCGGCCGTCGCCTTCCTCGCCTCCGACGACGCGGTCTACGTCACCGGCGCCGAGCTGGCGGTCGACGGCGGCTATCTCGCGCGCTGACGGGCGGGCGCGCCGCCGGTGTGTGCGCAACGGCCGTCGGGTACCCGATCCCGTGAGAGCCCGGGGTCCCTGATGCGCGCGCTGTTCTGGTTCTACATCGTCCTGATCCTCGCCGGCCTGGCCACGGCGATCGTGATCGGGGCGCTCGGCCGATGAGGCGCAGCGCCTGGGTCCGCGAGAACGGGCTGACCCTCTTCTTCACCGCGCTCTTCGTCGTGTGCCTGATCGCCCAGGCGCTCGTCGGGCACGCGGACTACAACAACGACGAGCTCGCGCACGGCGGGGAGCCGATCGGCCTCGGGGCGTTCGTCACGTCGTCCGCGTTCTGGGTCGACGTGATGGAGAACTGGCAGTCGGAATACCTGCAGTTCACGATGTTCATCCTCGTCACGGTCTGGCTCGTCCAGCGCGGCTCGACCGAGTCCAAGCAGCCCGGGGAGGAGGGCGGGGAGACCGACGAGGAGCAGAAGGTCGGCCGCCACGCGGTTCGCGACTCGCCGCCGTGGGCGAAGGCCGGCGGGTGGCGGACGGTCGTGCTCGCCAATTCGCTCGTCGCGCTGATGACCTTCATCTTCATCGGCTCGTGGTTCGCCCAGGCCGTCACCGGCCGGATCGAGTACAACGCCGAGCAGCTCGAGCATCAGCAGCCGACGGTCTCCCTGCTCGGCTACATGGGCAGCGCGGACTACTGGAACCGCACGCTGCAGAACTGGCAGTCCGAGTTCCTCGCGGTCGGCTCGATGGCGATCTTCTCCGTCTACCTGCGGCAGCGGGGCTCGTCGCAGTCCAAGCCGGTGGGCGCCCCGAACGTGGAGACGAGCGTCGAGGGGTAGGACGTGCGAGACGTGCGCGCACGCCTGAGAGACCCGCTGCTCTGGACCGAGGTGCTGCAGATCGCCAAGACGGTCGCGGCGGCCGTTCTCGCCTGGGTGCTCGCGGTCGAGGTGCTCTCCCTCCCGCAGTCGTTCCTGGCGCCGTGGGCCGCGCTGCTGACGGTGCACGGGACGGTCTACCGCACGCTCGCGCGTGGTCTCCAGCAGGCCGCGGCGGCGGTGGTGGGCGTGCTGCTGGCGTTCGCGGTCGGTGCCGCCGGCCTCGGGGTCGGGTGGCCGGCGCTCGCGATCGTGGTGCTGGCGGGCCTGCTCGCGGGGACTGCCAAGCCGCTCCGCGCCGAGTCGACGACGGCGGCCGCCACTGCGCTGGTCGTGCTGCTCACGGGCTACGCCGACGACGGGAGCATGCTGCTCGCGCGGCTCGCCGACACGTTCATCGGCATCGCCGTCGGCCTCGTGATCAACCTCGCGGTGTGGCCGCCGTTGCGCGACCGCCGGGCCGCGCGGCGGATCGACGACCTCGACGACCGGCTCGGGGCGCTGCTGCGCGAGCTCGCCGAGGCGCTGGGCGAGCACCCCGAAGCCGCGCCGGACCCGGACCGCTGGGTGGAGCGCACGCGCGAGCTGGACCGCGGGATCGACGCGGCGTGGGTCGACGTGCGGAGCGCGCGCGAGAGCGGCAAGCTGAACTTCCGCCGCGAGGCGTCCCGGCGGGTCCGGGAGGCGCGCGACCTCGGCGACGTCCTGCTCGGGATCGAGCAGGCGGTGGCCGAGACGCGGAGCATGGTGCGCACGATGAGCCGCGCGGGTGCGCCCGCGAGCTGGCAGGCCCCGTTCCGCGACGCCTGGGTGCCCGTGCTCTCGCGCGCGGCGCAGGCGGTCCAGGACGCGGACGCCGCGGGGCTGCACCGGGTGACGGAAGAGCTCGAGCGGCTGGCCGACGCCTCCTCGGCGCACGACCGGCCGCACGCGCCCAGGCCGGCCCAGGGCGCGCTGCTGGTCAACCTCCACAACATCGTCGAGGCGATGACGCCCGTCGCGGCGGTCCAGCCCGTGCGCGTCCGGACGCGCGGCGAAGTGGCCGTCTAGGCGCGCTGGTTCAGCCCGCGGTCAGGTTGGCGTAGCGGACGGCCGCGCGGGACGCGCCGGCGAGGTCGCCGAGCGTGGTCGCGAGCCCGTCCTGCACGAGCATCCGGACGGCGTCGCGCTCGCGGTCCGGCAGCTTCGTCGCGTCGAGCATCCGGGGATGGGCGTCGAGCAGCTTCGCGAGGACGGTCAGTTGGTCTGCGGTGCGGGTGGGCATGCCCCGACCATACACGAACATGTGTTCGTATTCGAGCGCTGCAACGTTGGAACAACGGCGGGGCAACGCGCGGTCCGGAAGCTGCACCACATGCTCACCCACGCCCATCACCCCGTCCGGCTCGACGCGGAGCGTGCGCTCCGCCACCTCGACCGGCTCTACGGATTCGCACTCTCCATCGCCGGCGACCGCCACGAGGCAGAGGACCTCGTCCAGGACGTGCTCGAGTCGCTCGTCCGCCGGCCGCGGCGGCTGCGCGCCGGCCAGAACGAGAGCGCGTACCTGTACACGATGCTCCGCAACCGCCACTTCGACCGCCTGCGCGCGAAGGGCCGGCGGCCGCAGGTCGAGTTCGAGCAGGTCGGCTTCGAGCCCGAGACCCGCGCCGGCGAGACGCCGCAGGCGCGCGCCGAGCAGCGCGACGTCCTCGACGCCGTGGCGCAGCTCCCCCTCGAGCACCGCGAGACGCTCGTCGCCGTCGACATCGCGGGGCTCACCTACCGCGAGACGGCCACGCTGCTCGGCGTCCCGGTCGGCACCGTGATGAGTCGCCTCCACCGCGCTCGCACGAAGGTCGTCCGCACGGTCGGCGAGACCACCCAGCCGCGGCTCGTCCGTGCAACGCCGGCGCTCGCGGTCGCGGGCGCCGGGTGAGTCGCCGCGTGCTCAGCCCTCGGGCGCGCCGGCCTGCCGGCGCGCCCGCAGGGCGGCGTTGAACTCGCCGCCGAGCAGGATCGCCACGCTCGCGAGGTACGCCCAGAGGACGGTGGCGACGACGGCGTTGACGGACTGGCCGATCAGCGCGACCGCCGGGTCGTCGGCGGCGACCCCCGACGAGGTGCGCAGGCCGAGCGCGGCCGAGAGCCGGAAGCCGACGGCGGCGGCGATCCAGAGCGCCGCGCCGAGCACCGCCCCCGGGATGCAGTCACCCCAGCCGAGGTGCACGTTCGGGCTGAACCGGTAGAGCGAGGACAGGAAGGCGACGACGATCAGCAGGAGCAGCGGCCATCGCACGACGGACCAGCCGATCGTGTACGCGTCGCCGAGCCCGAGCCAGGCGACGGGCCCGCTGTCCGGGTCGCCGAGCGGCCCGACGACCATCATCTCGACCGTCACCGCGACGAGCAGCACGGAGCCGAGGGCGAAGCCCAGCGCCAGCAGGCGGGCGATGAAGGTCGGGCAGCGGTCCTCCACCCCGTAGGCGGCGTCGATCGCGTGGCCCGTCGACTCGAACAGCCGCATCGAGAGCCACCACGCGATGAGCAGGCTGCCGAGCGCCACCCCGCCGCGCGGCTGGGAGAGCTGCGCGTGCACGAACGGCGTGATCACCTCGTCGGCCAGCTCCGGCCCCATCAGCGTCCGGATCGCCTCGATGACCGCGTCCTCGGCCTGGACGACGACGCTGTCGCCCAGGACCCGCTGCGAGAGGCCGAGCGCGGAGCCCACGGCGACCGTCGAGGGGACGAGCGTCAGGACCGCGAAGAACGCCATCTCGGCGGCGTGGCCCGTCGTCCGGTGCGTCCGGGCCGATTGCTTGACGTCGCCGAGGATCGCGCGGACCCCGCCGTGCGGGACGGCGAACGACCGGCGGTCCGGGCGCACGAAGCGCGTCGTCAAGGCCATCTGCGCGTGGCTCCTTGAAGCCTGGACCGCGCATCATCGCGCGCGGAGGCCGTTCCCGCAACGCGGATGGGAGCGCTTCCAGGCCAGGTCCCGCGCGGAGCGGAGCTAGTGCAGGCCGAGCGCGCGGCTGATGCGGGCGCCGGCCGTGAGCCGCGGCGCCCGCGGCGCGACGATCCGGCCGATCCGGCGCGGGAGCGCGGACCAGTATTGCCGCAGGTTGCCCTGCGCGTCGTGGCTGCCCGCGCGGAACGTGACGGCGAGCGCGATCGAGACCCGCTTCGAGGGCAGGTAGGAGGCGACGACGCCGTGGCCCGAGAGCAGCGAGCGCTGGACGACCCAGGGGCCGTTGCGCTCGACGCCGAGCCCGTACCCGTAGCCGCGCGTGAGCCGCGTGCAGCGGTCGCAGCCCGGCTGCGGATGCCCGAGCCCGCGGCGCGCGGCGATCTGCGCGCGGTGCGAGCGGCGCGACAGCAGCTTCCCCGAGCCGATCCCGGTCGCGGTCCGCGTGAGATCGCGGATGTCCGTCGTCTGCACCGCGCCGCGGGCGAGCACCCACGCGGGGTTCCAGAAGGTCGAGTCCTCGAGGAAGACGGTCCCGCGCGGGACGCCGAGGAACGTGCGGCGCTCGGCGCTGTACGCGTGCAGCGGCCGCGCGATCGCCGCCGACTGCGTGGCGCGCGTGTGGCGCAGCCCGAGCGGACGCAGCACGTTGCGCCGGAGCGCGACGTCCAGCCGCTGCCCGGTGATCGCCTCCAGCGCGCGCCCCAGGAGCACGTAGTCGCTGAGCGAGTAGCTCCAGTTCGAGCCCGGCGCGAACTGCAGCGGCGCCCCGAGGGCGAGCCGCAGCCGCTCGCGCGTGGTGACCGGCGCGAACGGGCGCGCGTATCTCAGGTCGGTCAGCCGCGGGTCGATCGAGTAGTCGCGGTAGCCGGCCGTCATGGCCGCGAGTTGGCGGAGCGTCACGCGCTTCGCGCCGCGAACGTCCGGCAGCCATTTCGAGAGCTTGTCGCCGAGCCGGACCTTGCCCTGCTGGGCGAGCCGCAGCAGCAAGGTCGACATGTGCGCGGTGGCCACCGTCCCCGCGCGGAAGCGCATCCGCGTCGTGGCCGGCGTGCCCGGCACGGACTCGCCGTACGCGCGCGTGATGACGGTCCGGCCGCCGACCTTGACCTGCACGATCGCGGCGCGCAGCCCGTGCTGCGCGACCGCGTTGCGCATGAGCCCGTCGATCCGCGCCTGCGAGTCCTGCGCGGACGCCGGCGACGCGCCGAACGCGAGCGCGGCGGCGAGCAGCCCCGCCGACACGAGACCGAGGTGCTGTCGAGCACGCGGTGCCATGGACGGCGCGAGTATCCCAACGCGAGCCGGCCGCGTCAGCGAAATCGGCGATTTCACCCGGGTGATTCGCGCCGGGTCGTGTTGACGCCCCGCTCCGCCCCGTGCGAGGGTCGCCTCGTGCCAGTTGCCGCCGCGCGGACCGTCCGCTCCTGTCTGTCCCTCGTGGTCGCCGTCCTCGCGCTGAGCATCGCGGCCCCGGCAGCGCACGCCCAGGACGAGCCGCCGTACCTCTACTGGGACAACTCGTGGGCGCAGACGATCGGGCGCGGGACGATCGACGGCAACGCCGCGAACACCAACCAGAACCTCGTGGGCCACGCCGGGGGGCAGGTCGGCGGGTTCCCCGTGGCGGCCGACGCGAAGTACCTCTACTGGGCCAACAGCGTCAACCTGATGCGCTCCGACCTGAACGGGCAGAACGTCGCGCACCTGACGACCCTGTCGGCCGGCGCCCGATGGCTGGCCGTCGACACCAAGTACATCTATCTCGGGACGGACAGCTTCGTGGGCAGGGTGAACCTCGACGGCACCGGCTACGTCGAGCGGTGGCTGAACTACTCCAAGTTCAGCCTCGGCCTGGCGGTCGACGTCGGGCACCTCTACTGGCTGAGCGCAGACGGGATCGGCCGGGCGAACCTCGATGGCACCGGCATCGACAACGCGTTCATCCCGGGCGCCGTGGGCAGTGCCGTGGGCGTCGACGGCCAGCACATCTACTGGTCGAACAGCGTGACGGGGACGATCGGCCGGGCGAATCTGGACGGCAGCGGCGTCGACTCGAGCTTCATCTCCGGGCTGTTCACGAACGGCAGCAACTCCCTCGCCGGCGTCCGCGGGCTCGCGTTCGACTTCGAGCACATCTACTGGGTGAACTACTACAACTGCACGCGGGGCTCGCCGCCGTGTGGCGGCGGCGGCATCGGGCGGGCGAACCTCGACGGCACCGGGGTGGACGAGACGTTCCTCGAGTCCGGCACGACGTCGACGGTGAACGGGTGCAACACCAGCCCGCCGACACGCTGCGGTCCGACGACGCTCGCGATCAGCGGCCCCATCCACCCGGGATGCGTGCGGACCACCACGCCGCCCCAGCCGCCACCCGGCGGGGCGGTGTTCTGGCGGCCGCCGGGCGCGGCGGGGACGTCGAACACGGTGATCCTCGCGCCGGGCACCTCGTGGACGCCCGGCGGGCCCTGCAGCGGAACCGCCGCGGGCTCCCAGCAGGTGATGACGTCGCCGACGTCGATCACGGTCGCGCCGGGGGCAGCGGTCTCCCTGGCCGACAGCACCCACGGCCTGATCTCGGCGTGGGGTGGCCAGACCACGCCGTCCGGCGGGCCGGCGCCGGTGCTGTTCCCGGGACGGAGCGACTGGCAGACGACGAGCGCGAGCCTCATGACCCCGGAGCAGCTGCTGCAGAGCTCGGGCGGCTGCGCAGGCTGCGAGTTCCCGGACGACGCGACGATCGCGCCGCTCGCACCCAGCCCGACCGTCGCCTATGACCGGGACGTGAGCGGCGCGGTGCTGAACGGAGCGACGGTCGCCGGCGACTTCAGCGGCTTCGATTTCAGCGGCGCGGAGCTTGCGGGCGCGACGTTGAACGGCACCGACGTGAGCGGCGCCGACTTCACGGGCGCCGACCTGCGCGGCGCGCACATGACGTCGCTCGTCACGAACGCGCCGCCGAAGCTGGCGAACGTTCGGATCGGCGCGCTCGACGGGGCCTGCACGCTCTTCAAGAACAGCGATCTCGTCGGCACGGGGATCGCCCCGGTCCAGGCCGACGCGCTCGTGACGGGTTGCGAGTCCTTCGCGATGTTCCCCGACTCGGAGATCCCCATCGCCGTCGTCGCGCTGCTCTCGCGCACGTACGAGGCGAGCATCGACTACTCCGACGCGACCATAGTGGTGACCGCGGGCAACAGCGCCGCGCTCGCGGGGGCGGACCTGCACGGGATCCACCTCGCGGGTGCGAGCTTCATCGGGTTCCCGGCGAACCTCCAGAAGACCAAGTTCGACGGGGCGTCGCTGATGGGCACCAGCATGCAGCTGGCCGACCTGAGCAACGCCACGTTCCTGGGGGCGACGGCGACCACCGCGTCCTTCCAGGACGCCGTGTTGCAGGGCGCCCAGTTCACGAGTTCGACGACCAACCTGACGAACGCGGACTTCGCGGGAGCCGATGTCAGCAGCGCCAGCTTCCAGAACGCGACCCTCACCGGCGCGGTGTTCGACGATGCCCTGGCGAACGGCACGTCCTTCGACTCCGTCGTCGCGACCAACAGCCGCTTCGTGGGCGCGCACGTCTACGGCCTGGGCGACGCCTTCGAGGGCGCGCGGGAGCTCACCGGCGCCGACTTCACCGATGCGGTGCTGGGCGGCGCCGACGACGGCACGGCCGGACTCGACTTCACGAACGCCAACCTGACCAATGCCAAGTTCGACGACGCGCAGTGCGTGGGATGCAACTTCAGCAACGCGATCCTCACCGGCGTGACGGTGACGGACGCGTACCTGCCGGGTGCGCAGCTCTCCACCGCGACGCTCCAGGGTGCGTCGTTCGACGGCACCTGGCTGTACTGCGGGAGCCTCGCGGAGACCGCGTGCAAGAGCTCCGGCACACTGGAGTGGCCGCTCAAGCTCGGATCGCAGGAGGACTACGGGCCGGTCGACTACGCCACGACGACGCTGACGCAGGGCGCGTGGTCCGACGTCACCCTGTGCCCGGACGCGACGTCGCCGACGCAGGGAGGGCTCGAGCCGGACTGCGGCGGCGGCCACATGCTGGCGAACCGGCCCTTCAGCCTCGCTGCGATCGCCTGCTCGGCCGTGGCGCTCGACGCCTGCCCCACTCTGACGTCGACGCTCGACCAGACGAGCGCGCCGCAGGCGGTCGTGCCCGCCACGCCGCCCACCTGGCCGAGCGGCGTGTCGCAGGCCGGGTACTACGTCGCCGGGGCGGACTCTGCCGTGCGGCTGGTCGACCCGTCGTCCGGCGGCGCGCCGTCGCTCGTGGCGGGGACCCCCGGCGACAAGTGCTCCCCGTCGACGGCCGTCTGCGGTGACGGCGGGCCGGCGATCGGGGCGCTGCTGGACAACCCGACCGGGCTGGCGGTCGGCCTCGACGGCTCGTTGTACATCGCCGATCCCGGGCTGAACCGCGTCCGCCGCATCGCCCCGGGCGGGACGATCACCACGGTGGCGGGCAACGGCCAGACCTGCGCGGCGCCCACGGATGCGTGTGGCGATGGCGGGCAGGCGGCGGCGGCGGCGCTGGCGGATCCGCAGGGCGTGTGGGTGAGCCCGAGCGGGCAGATCTTCATCGCCGACGGGAAGCGCGGCATCCGCCGGGTCGGGCTGGACGGGACGATCTCGACGCTCTCGACCGGCACCCCGGGCACGTACGACATCGTCAGCGTGGCCGGCGACGCGGACGGGATCATCTGGGCGGCCGCCAACAACCCGGACTACATCCTCGAGGTCGACCTCGGCAAGAACCAGACCACCCAGGCCGTCGGCACCGGCACGAGCGGCTACAACGGCAACAGCGACCCGAACACCGGAACGCCGGCCTCGGGCGCCGACGTCCAGGTCAACGCCCCGCACAGCCTCTCGGTGGCGTTGAACGGCGACGTCGTGTTCGCGGACACGGCGAACCACCTGATCCGCGCGTACAACCCCGGCCAGGACACCGTGATCGAC